>JANQKU010000156.1 GCA_028280955.1 Opitutaceae bacterium | reverse complement strand
CACCAGCAGGGACATCGGTTTGAAAACCGACATAGCGAAAGAGTTCACTCATAAAAGCCTGGCAGAAGCGCATGATTTCACATTCGGATTTTCCTTTTGGGTCGAAATCAGAACCTCCTTTTCCACCGCCGATTGATAAATCAGTCAGACTGTTTTTATAGATCTGTTCAAAGCCGAGAAACTTAATCGTATCGAGGTTGACGGTAGGGTGAAATCTCAGACCTCCCTTGTAGGGACCGAGGGCGCTGTTAAAACCAACTCGAAACCCACGGTTCACCTGGGTTTGGCCTTGGTCATCCTGCCAGGCGATTCGAAAGATGATCTGACGTTCTGGTTCACAGAGGCGTTCGAGAATAGCTTCTTCTTCAATCTCCGGATGCTCTGCGATAATAGGATTGAGAGATTCTATCACTTCCTTGACGGCTTGAAGAAAGAGAGGCTCAGAGGGATTTCGTCTTTCGACTGTTTCCAAGACTTGAGAGAGGTACTTATTCATAGAAGTCGATAGAGTGATTCTTAGATTCTACTGTGGAGAAGACAACGAAATAAACGATTTGTACACAAGGTGTAGAAGGCATTTGTTTTTTGCAAATGAGGATAGAGATTTGCTTTTGGGAGTAAGATACTCTTGGTATTCCTCTATCATGGAAAATGATGTGTCGGAATCAAAATCAGAAACAGGTCTCGTTTTAAGAGATTCTGTAATGGTGGTTATTCCGGCTCTTGATGAAGAGCAAACGATTGGAGGGATTGTTCGTTCTCTGATAGAACAGGGGTTTAGTTGTATTCGAGTTGTTGATAACGGAAGTCGTGATCAGACAAAAGAGATAGCGCAGAAAGCGGGGGCAGAGGTGATGGTGGAATCTGTGCCTGGTTATGGTCGTGCCTGTTGGAAGGCCTGCCAGGATTTTCCAGAGAATATCGAGTGGATTTTATTTTGTGATGGAGATGGCAGTGACCGCCTGGATGACCTGGATTCTTTTCTTAAGGCTGCCGGAGAAGCTGATTTCGTTTTGGGTAATCGACGCCATGCCAAGGAAGTGCGAGGCCAGATGACAATGGTACAAAATTTTGGAAATGGTTTGGCAACTTTTTTGATCCAAATGGGATGGGGGTATCGGTATCATGATCTGGGTCCTCTCCGGTTAATTCGTCGGCAACTCTTTGAGGAGATACAGATGGAGGACCGTGGGTTTGGCTGGACGATCGAAATGCAGGTGAGAGCTGTTGAACTGAAAGCCAGGATCGTTGAACTTCCCGTAGGGTATCAAGCGAGGCAGGGCGGACGATCCAAAATATCCGGGACAATTAGAGGTAGTTTCCAAGCGGGTACCATTATTTTGAGCACGTTGGGCAAGTTTTGGTTTCGGAAGCTCAAAAGAAGGACTGAAGAGAAGAAAGTTTTTTCAGTATGAATAATTGGAGAGTTTCTTTAGGAGCGGCTTTTTTACTCTCGGGTTGTGTCTGGATGCTTCCCTATGGAGATTTGTTGCTGGTGGGAAATGTCCCGATGTTTTTGATGAGCGCGAGCATTGCCTGTATTGGGTTTCTTTTGGTTTGGCCGGTTAAATCGATTGGGTTTCTTTGGTTTTGGACTGTTGCCATAGGCACCCGTTGTTTGCTTTTAATGATGGAACCGGGAGATGATTTGTGGCGCTACCTTTGGGAAGGGGAAATTCAATCGCATGGATTCAGTCCTTATCTATACGCTCCCAATGCGCCTGAGTTGGAAGGCTTTCGCAGAGATTGGTGGAGCAACATTAATCATCCGGAAGTGCCTGCAATTTATCCACCGTTATTACAGTTATGCTTACGACTGATCACAGGCATTTCGGAGACAATTTTGTCTATGAAGTCCGTTTTTGTGGTTGTGGACTTGGCTCTTTGTTTTCTTTTGGCCAGACGTTTCGGGCGGGTGAAGGGTTTGATCTACGCCTGGAATCCATTGGTTATCTATGCCGTTGCCGGGGGAGGACATTTTGACAGTTTGTTTTTACTCCCTCTGGTTGCGGGTTGGTTCCTTTGGGAAGAATCCGTTGAGAAAGAGGGCGTTGGCCAAGCTTCTGAGAGAACTTGGGCTTTGTTTGCGGCGGCTTTTTGTGTAGGGGTAAGCGTGGCGATCAAGTTGGTATCGTTACCGGTTTTAGCGTGGATGGGGTGGAATTTTTTACGCAGAGGGCAGTGGAAACAAGTTATGATTATTTCCATTGCAGGAAGCGCTCCTTTTATTTTTTCCTGGGGATTGATGTGGCTGTTGCTGGGAGAGGTGGGCCCGCTTTTGCCGAGTGAATTTGCCTTGAAAGCTCGAGGTTGTGACGTTGTTCCCTGGTTGATTGGTTTGATCTGGCCAGTGACATTAGAATCAAATAGTTGGATTGTGTTTGTATTTGCTTTGGTGGTGATGGCACAGATTTTCTGGATACAGAAATGTCGAACCTATATAGAGTATTTTCTGGCAGCTTTTTTCATCCTGGGTCCAGCCAATCATGCCTGGTATTTTATTTGGTTGGTTCCTTTTGCCGTTGCTTCAGGGAATTGGGGAACGCGACTGCTGAGCGTCAGTGGGTTTGTTTATTTTTGGCTACAACATACGAATGGGTTGACTGGCGTCTGGGAGCAGTCGATTTATGAGCGGTTGCTATTATGGGCCCCGTTTCTCACGGGATGGGCTTACTTTCTGGCGAAGCAACCAAAGGAGGTGATTCCTGAGAAAGGAGAGGTCCATGCCTGAGAAGGTCACGATTGTGATGATGTTGAAGGCGCCTGTGGCGGGAGAAGTGAAAACGCGTCTGGCTGTATCAGTGGGTAAAGAAATGGCATTGTCTATTTACCGCAGTTTGGTGGAGCGACAGATAGAGGAAATTCCCAATGATTGGAATCTGGAGGTTCATTACACGCCGGTGGAGAGAAAGAAAATGATGGAAGAGTGGCTGGGGCCATTCGTTGCCTTATCTCCTCAAGAAGGAGAGGGATTGGGAGATCGGTTGCCCACTGCGTTGGATGCTGCTTTTTTCCGTAATGGAGGAAAGGTGATGGCTATCGGCGGTGATTGTCCCGGTTTAACCTCGGATGTTTTAGGAAAGGCCAGTGATGCGCTTGATCAAACAGATGTTGTGCTAGGCCCGGCGGTAGATGGTGGTTATACTTTGATCGGAATGAAACGGTTTCATCCAGAGCTTTTCACCGGTATCAGTTGGGGAACAGATGGTGTCTTGGGAGAGACGATTGCTCGCTTAAAAGGAGGGAATATTCCGTTTTTCTTGTTAGAGGAATTGGAAGATATCGATGAATACGATTCCTGGTTACGCGCTAAGGAAAAATATTTTTGAAACAGACTGGAAAGAATAAATAGGTGATGTCACGAGCTGAAAAAGAAATAACATAAGGCGACTCACATGGTAGGGCATCATTTTTACCGCATAGTTGTACCCATCTTATGGGGAATCTGTTGCTGGATTGTTGGTATTGGCTACACCCACGATTGAAGATGATTCGAGTATCAAGGCCTTAGCCAAAGCGAAAAAGATTGCTTAACGATTCAACGAATTAGAATGATGACTTGGAGTAAACATGATTCAAAATCAATCGGAGAAGAAAAATGTCTTATTAATTTGTGTGGATCATTGGGGTGGTGAAATGCTTCGCGCTGCAGGGCATCCTACGATCATGACACCGACGATAGATCAATTATGCAAAACCGGTGTGCGTTTTAGCAATGCGTATGCGGAAGTGCCCGTATGTATTGGCGCGCGTCGTTCATTAATGACGGGTCTAACCGCGCGTACGCATGGGGATCGAAGCTTTAATGAAACTTTAAGAATGCCAGATGTCCCTAGCTTAGCCCAAACCTTTCGCAATAATGGTTATCAGGCTTTTACCGTGGGGAAACTGCATGCTTACCCCCAACGTGACCGTATTGGTTTTGATGAAGTCATTAGTAATGAAGAAGGGCGTCATCATTTAGGGGCTGGAGCCGACGATTGGGAATTGTATTTAGCAGAGCAAGGATACGGTGGGCAAGAATATGCCGCAGGCTTATGCAATAACGATTACCTGACTCGTTCATGGCATTTACCAGAACACTGTCACCCAACGAATTGGGCAGCACGTGAAATGAGTAAGATGATTCATCGGCGAGATCCCCAGAAGCCAGGATTTTGGTATTTGTCCTTTGTCGGTCCACACCAACCGGTATGGCCCTTACAGACCTACATGGATATGTATCGTGACGTTCCCATGGATGACCCAGTCATTGGCGAGTGGTGCCCCACATTTGAAGACCTGCCGTTTAAGGCAAAAATGTATTCAGGCAAGATGAGCATGGTGGGAGCACCAAAGCATGAAGTTGATTTGGCACGTCGGGCTTTTTATGCCACGATTACCCATATTGATCATCAAATTCGTGTCGTTATTGGCACGCTTCGGGAAGAAGGTTTATTAGAAAATACGATTATTGGTTTCATCGCAGACCATGGAGACATGTTAGGGGATCACCATCAATGGGCGAAAGGTGTTATGTATGATCGGTCTAACAAAATCCCCCTGGTATTTAATTGTCCTTCGTATGATGGCTTATCTTGGGAGGCCAATTCTACAGATGAGCGATTAGTCGGTTTACATGATGTGATGCCAACCCTGTTGGATTTATGTGATATTGATATTCCCGTTCATGTCGAAGGCCAGTCGTTATTGTCGGGTGAGAGCCGCGACTATTATTACGGTGAGCATGGTGAGGGAGATGTGGCGACACGGATGATTCGAGGTAAGCGTTATAAGCTTATTTATTACCCTGAAGGCAATCGTATACAACTATTCGATATGTTGGAGGACCCTCGGGAGACTAAGAACCTTGCCGGAATGGATGCACATCAAATTATTCAAAAAGAGCTCACCGAGCAGCTTCTTGGATGTCTATATGGTTCTGATGAGGAATGGATAGAAAAAGGCCAGCTTGTGGGTTTGCCTCAGAAAGATGTCGATTACATTGGCAGTCGGGCACTGGCGGCTCAACGGGGAATACGATTTTTATGATGCGTCTGAAAAAAGTAGCTCACTGTGTTAACTGATTTCTCATGCATTTCAAGTGCGCTTCAAAGTCAGTTGCCTTGTGATTCTCCTTTTTCAGCTCGTATCATCATCCATTTGTACTTTTCAGACAGCTTCTAAAAATGATAGCAGGGAGTGCCTTCTCCGGGCGCCACCACGGATAGATCAAAGTTTGAACGATCGGCAAAGAGGTTGCTAAAGATCTGTTTGATAGCCTCCACGCTGTTACAATCGCGACTGAGATGAGCCAGGTAAACTTGTTTCCAATTGGGATTCTCGATCGATGCCAGAAGTTCACAAGCTGCCTTGTTGGAGAGATGGCCATGGCGACTGGTTATACGCTGTTTAACAGCCCAGGGTCGTTTGGTATCGGCCTGGAGTAGTTCGGGATCATAGTTGGCTTCGAGGACAAGAAGATCGACAGAGCGAATCATTTCACGAACTCTCTCGGTGGCATATCCCAAGTCGGTGGCCCAACCCACCCGATAATGTGGCGAAAGAAGATCACCATAGCCACAGGTGAAGATGAAACCGACGGGGTCATGGGCATCATGAGGGACGGAAAAACTTTCGATTTCGATATCGTTAAAGTTAAATCGGGTGCCGGTTTCGAAAATATGCCAATCGGGTTGCCGTTTGAGTTTTTGCTGGATGGCACCGGCAGTGCCTCGATTGGCAAATAAGCGGATATGCTTTTTTCGGCAGAGAGCGGGAATCCCGGCGGCGTGATCTCCGTGTTCATGGGTCAGGAAGATGGCATCGATGTCGTCAATCGATTCTCCGCTGGCCTCGAGCAGTTGACAGATTCGTCGCCCGGAGAAGCCAGCATCAATGAGGATTTTTGTATTTTCGGTGGTTAAAAGAGAGCAGTTGCCGGTACTGCCGCTTCCAAGAATCGAAAATTTTGTTGCCATCGCAATGGAGTAAATGGGCAGGTTTTATCAGGCAATGGAAATCTTTCTGGACGAGAAAATAATCGTGAAAAAAGAGGACTGAAGGGTCCTTTGAAGGAGGGAACTATCGAATAAATGTGTGCAGTCAGGTTGACTACGGAAAAACCAGCGTTTAACTGCCGGGTTTATGTCTAATGCGTCGAAAGGAAAAAAAACGGTCCGGAAGGTGTCTCCTCACTCCCTGGAGGGAGCGGTTGTGGTGACGCGCAAGGTCCATTTTAATGCAGCCCATCGATTGCATAATTCTGACCGATCGGTCCAGTGGAATAAGAAGATGTATGGTCGGTGTAATCATCCGAACTGGCATGGGCACAACTATGTTTTGGAGGTTTCTGTCATTGGGACGCCGGATCCTCAAACCGGCTATGTGATTGATTTATCCGATCTGAAGCTAATTTTAACCGAAACAATCGTAGAAAAGTGTGATCATCGAAATCTGAATATAGATGTGGGTTTCCTGAAGGGTATTATTCCCTCGACAGAGAACCTGGTGATTGCATTCTGGCGGCAAATTGAACCTCGGATCTTGAAGGGGCACCTCCATCGAGTCCGACTGTATGAGACGGAGAACAACTGGGCGGACTATTACGGTCCTTCTGTCTGCCCGGAGTGATTTTTTTCAGGCAGCCCTCAAACTTTAAAGCGGTTATCGTCACCAACCGCCCTCAAATGGCAAAAAACGAATAATGAAAAATAAAAAGAAGCTGTATCTTCATCGCGAATCGACGACGAAGGCTCCCTTAATTGAACGCACTTACGATTCCTCTTTCAAGGTCTCTAAAAAGTACCACGCAGAGTTGCCGGATCTGATGGATTCTCAGGATTCTATTCAGGGCGCCAATGTGCCTATCCAACAGGTGGGAGTTTCCAATTTCAAACTGCCGCTCAAGTTTGCGGTTAAAGGAGCAGATCCTATCTTATTAGAAGCAAACATCACCGGTTCTGTTTCTCTGGAGGCAAATCTCAAGGGTATTAACATGTCGCGGATTGTCCGCTCCTTTTATGATTATAAGGACGAAGTTTTCTCACTCCGATTATTGAAGCGTATTTTGACGGAATACCGCAAGAAAGTGGATACATTCGATGCTCGATTAAAAATCGATTTTTCCTATCCAATTTTGCAGAAAAGCCTGCGAAGTAATTTAGAGGGATACCAATATTATAAGGTTGCCTATGAGGGTATAATGGATCGTAAGGGTAATTTCCGTCGTTTGATACATTTTGATTTTGTCTATTCTTCTTCCTGTCCTTGCTCTGCGGAACTGGCGGAACATGCAAGAGATCAGCGAGGTGTTTATGGTATTCCCCATTCTCAGAGAAGTAAGGCCCGCGTCACTGTTGAAGTAGCCAAGGGGAAAAGCCTGACGATTGAAGATTTGCAGAAACATTGCCTGAATGCGCTCAAAACGGAAACTCAAGTGATTGTGAAACGTGAAGATGAACAAGCTTTTGCAGAGATGAATGGCTCTTATATAAAATTTGTCGAAGACGCTGCCCGGCTTCTTTATGAACAACTGAGCGGGGATTCCAGAATCTCGGATTTTCAAGCGGCCTGTTCTCACCTTGAGTCGTTGCACTCACATGATGCAGTTTCGGTTATTTGCAAAGGTGTTCGGGGTGGATTTACGGCCGACTTTACGGATTTCCAAAGCCTGATTTGTTAGAAGATTACCAAAATCGCTATGACGGATTCAGCAAAACCTCTCATTCTTGTTACGGGGGCCAGTCAGGGAATTGGTGCGGCTCTGGCCCGGGTTTTTGCGGGAGAAATGCCATGCCGTCTCGCTCTGGTGGCACGCAATGAAACCAATCTGAACAAGGTAGCTGATGAATGCCAAGCCTTGGGGGCGGAGGTCTCTGTTTTTCCTTGTGATGTATCCGAGGCCAAAGCTGTCAGAGAAATGGCGGAGGTGGTTCAGGGGAGATTGGGAGTGGTCGATGTGTTGATCAACAATGCCGGATCATTCCAGCCCAGCTCTTTTCTCGATTTGAGTATCGAGGGGTTTGATGAAATGATAAATGCGAACCTGCGCAGCTTTTTTCTGGTTTCAAGGGCATTTGCACCAGCCATGGTCGAGAGAGGAAAAGGTCATCTTTTTGTGATGAGTTCGGTGGCCGGTTTGAATGATTATCCCATGGGTGCCGGCTATTGTGCGGCAAAATTTGGTGTTACGGGATTGGCTAAGGTAATGAGATCAGAGTTGCAGGAGAGTGGGGTACGGGTGACCATTGTCTATCCTGGCGCCACCTATACGCCATCCTGGGATGGTTCGGATGTTCCGGAAGAGCGAATGATGCCAGCAGCTGATGTGGCTCGCTCTTTCTATGATGCTTATCAGATGAGTCAGCGCACGGTTATCGAGGAAATTGTGCTGAGGCCTCAGTTGGGCGATATTTGAGGTTTTAGCCCATTCTTTCCGAATACCCCTAGGCTAGGGGGTAAGTTTTTCGGAATACTCTCTAAAGGATATTTCTTTGTAAATTGTTTTTGATAAACAACATATGTATTATACAAGCTGTTGAACAGTCGATCTGTAGATAAAATAGGGAGAAAGCGCTAAGTTTTTAGCCAAAAAAGTCGGATTTCTGGGGTTTGACCAAACAATTTTTCGGTTGGCAGGTCGCATGCTGAGACTAAAAAGGTGAATCGGACTGTAAAGATGATGAGGTGTTTACTATTGTTATTTATATTTGTGATGGCGTCTGGAACTCCTTCCAGAGGTGCAGAGCGGGTCCACATCGATTTTGATTATGTGTCTGAAATAGCAGAGAAACTAGCCGGTAAACCGTACCGCCAAAAATGGAAAAAACTTCCCAAGGAATTGCGGGAATTAAGTTATGATCAGTACAAGGATATTCGGTTTTTAAGCGAGAAAGCGCTTTGGTATGACGATGAGATACCTTTCCGAGTGGAATTCTTTCACTTGGGAGGGCTTTATGAGGAATCGGTGGAGATACATGAGTTCAGTGAGACGCATGCGCAGCGGGTTCCCTATGTCTCGGATTTTTTTGATTATGGAGAAAATTTGGAAATGGGACGTTTTTCCCGTTCCTTGGGGTTTGCTGGTTTCAAGGTGCTTAATCCGCTGAATCGTCCGACTCACTACGATGAGTTGATCTCTTTTTTAGGCGCCAGTTATTTTCGGGCTCTGGGGGGTGGACAAAAATACGGGCTCTCAGCCCGAGGGATTGCCGTTGATACAGGTTTGGGAAAACCGGAAGAGTTTCCGGCCTTTACCAAGTTTTGGGTACGGAAACCGAGAAAGGGTGATGAAGAGCTTCTGGTCTATGCTCTTCTCAATGGACCGAGTGCGAGCGGAGCTTATCAATTTCGGATTCGTCCGGGAGAGACTACTGAAATGGAAGTCACGACTTCTGTCTTTCTGCGTCAAGAGGTGGAGAGTCTCGGGTTAGCGCCTTTGACCAGTATGTACTGGTTTGGAGAAAATTCGAAATTGGGTCATGCGGATTTTCGCCCTGAGGTTCATGACTCAGATGGTTTATCCATTAAGATTTCAGAAGAAAAATGGATTTGGAGGCCTTTGGATAACCCTAAAGAGACGAGACTTACCGACTTTCCGATGGAAGACCCTTTAGGGTTTGGACTGGTCCAGAGGGACAGAGACTTCAACAGTTATCAAGATCTTGAAGCGCATTACCAGCTTCGTCCCAGTTTATGGGTCGAGCCCATTGCAGGGTGGGGTGAAGGTGTTATTCGATTAGTGGAATTGCCGACAAAGAATGAGTACATGGATAACATCGTTGCCTTTTGGATTCCTCAAAAGAAATTGATGCTAGGTGAAAGGGTGGATTTTTCCTACCGTTTGCATTGGGCCATGAACTCTGAAAGCCTGATGCCAAAAGCATGGGTTGAATCGACTCGCATTGGTCGTGTCAGTGAAAATCCATTAGAGAAATTTTTTATTCTTGATTTTGCCGGGGAGGAAATGGCATTGGCGGATGACGATGCGTTCATCGAGGCGGTGGTTCGAGCGGGAGACGGAGCGCAGATAATTAGTGCGGTTTCGCAAAAGAATCGTCCCAACAGGACCTGGAGAGTGGCCATCCGGGCAAAAGCAGATCAACCGGGAGAAACGATAGAGCTTTATTGTCACCTAAAAATTAAGTCTGCGATTGTATCAGAAACATGGACATACCGGTGGACTCCCTAGAAAGAGAATCTTCTGATGGAGGATTGGATGAAACTGCCTGGGATGAGGCTTATTCCAGAGTGGAAAGTTACTTAAGGGCTCACCAGATCCATCGTCGACTTCTATTGAGCCGATTGGTCAATAAGATACTTACCCGTGCAATGGAGATTTATGAGGAAGATCGGCAGAGAGACCCGTTGGTCGTGGCTATGACTGAGGCTGACCGAACGATGGCAGTGTGGTTTGACAAGATTTTGCAACAGGAGGATATCCAGCATAAACGTATCTCTACCAGGGGTCGATTGGCTTTGTTGATGGGAGATGTCCCCAAAAGATGGCCGGAGCATTTTTTGCTGGAAGAACAGGTGCCAAAATCGATGGCTGATGCGATGCGGGAATCGTATCTCAAAGCAGGTCCGGATTTAAAATTTTCCAATATGTCTCCACGACCGATTGACCTTGGTCCAATTGTTAACGCAGCGGAGGGTACTTGGGAAACCTTTCAGAAAAAACCTCTGGTCAAGGCGCTTGTCCTCTGGGCAGGTTTTTTGTCTTTGCTGGGGTTTGTCTTTTATGCAACCCGTTAAAACTGACTTTTCAGACGGCTTTCTAGGATGATAAGGAAATGCTTCAAACCGGATGAGATTGATCTCAGTCGCTCTACCAGGCGACGGGTTTTTACGGCATCGCTTGTCATCGTCATTACCGGAATAGCTGTCCTGTTGATGGCGGATCTTTTGTGGCGAACGGGTTTCACGGCTTGGAAGGTGGTTTTCCTTTTGTTGTTTGTGGTTTTATTTGCCAATATTGCCTTCGGTTTTGCCCAGGCCTTACTTGGTTTTTATTACAGAATGAAAGGTGGGGATTTTTGTCGAATAACTCGTAGTATCGATTGGGATACGGAAGAAGATTTGCCTTTGGCCAGCACGGCGATCGTTATGCCTATATGTAACGAAGAAGTCGGGCGTGTCTTTGAAGGTATTCGTTCTGTCTATGATTCTCTAAAGGCGACCGGATTGATTGAGCCGTTCGAGTTTTTTGTTTTGAGTGACTCCGGCGAAGTCAACAAATGGATTGAGGAGGAAGCCACCTGGGTTGCCATGGGAAAACAACTCGATGCGCAAGGTAAGCTTTTTTACCGGAAACGACGGGTAAACATCAATCGAAAAAGCGGTAACTTGTCAGACTTTTGCCGCAGATGGGGTAGGCGCTATCGCTATATGATTGTTCTGGATGCAGACAGTATCATGTCGGGAGAGAGTCTTGTTAAAATGGTGCAGATGATGGAGAGAAATCCTGGTGTCGGTATTATCCAGACCGTTCCCCGTCTGGTGAATGGACGAACCTTATTTGCCCGGATGCAGCAGTTTTCCAGCCGCTTGTATGGCCCTCTTTTTCAAATGGGGCTGAACTACTGGCAACAGGGGGAGGGAAACTATTGGGGACATAATGCCATTATTCGTCTGGCTCCCTTTATTGAACATTGTGCCTTACCGGATTTACCGGGCAATGAACCATTTGGCGGCAAGATCTTGAGCCACGATTACGTTGAGGCTGCACTGATGCGGAAGGGAGGCTGGTCTGTCTGGTTGGCCTATGATCTAGAAGGAAGTTATGAGGAAGGTCCACCCAATTTGATTGAATTTGCCAAACGGGATCGGCGATGGTCGCAGGGGAATTTGCAGCATAGCTGGCTGTTGGCTGCCAGTGGGTTAAAGTTGGTCAGTCGAGTTCATTTGTTTCTGGGAGCGCTGGCCTATGTGGTGTCGCCTTTATGGCTCTTGTTTCTGATGGCAACCACTGCGATGGTCTACAATTTTGAATCGATGGGCCTGTCTTTTATTGTCACGGATAGTTCCATGGAGATGGTGCGGATGGATGCAGCCGCTCAATCGGCTTTTCTACTCGGCATGACTCTTTTTCTGCTCTTTTTCCCAAAAATTCTCTGTCTTCTCGATCTTGTGCGAAAGCCGGGTGAGGTCGCCCGTTTTGGCGGATGGTTTCGCTTATTGTGCAGTGTGGTGCTGGAGAACCTTGCTTCCATTTTTATCGCGCCGGTTTTAATGCTTTTTCACAGTAAGTTTGTCTTGTTTACCATCTTTGGAAAAGGCGTGCGCTGGACAGCGCAAAAAAGAGGAGGAGAAGATGGTGTCCATTGGCGCGAAGCATGTCTCACTCATCTGGGCCATACCATGACAGGCCTGCTGTGGGGAACAGCTGCTTACTGGATTAGTCCGGTCTTTTTTTATTGGATGTCTCCTGTTTTGCTCGGAATGGTTTTTTCCATTCCTCTCTCTTATTTGCTGGGAAAATTTGGCCTGGGAGAGAAAGCCCGGTGTAGTGGTTTCTTTATGACACCTGAAGAATCGGATAGGCCGGAAGAATTGTCCTCACTTGAAAAAAACTTAGAGAAAAGGCAGGCTTCCTTAAGACTTCGCTTGCGTCCGGAGCTGGCAGATGATTATGGATTGATGCAGGCAGTATTGGATCCATACGTCAATGCGGTCCATGTTTCCCTCATTCGAGAAAAAGGGGGGAGTCGCATCGATCTGAACAATCCTTTGCAAATTCTGAGAGAACGTTTGTTAAGCAAGGGTCCGGATGCCTTGTCCAGTAAAGAAAAACGTTCTCTGCTGATGGATGCAGACTCGATGATCTGGCTGCACAATCATTTGTGGTCGAGGCCTTCGCGAATGCTTTCGCAGTGGTGGCAATCGGCTATCAGCCATTATAATTCGCTCAGTGTGGCGCCACAGACAGCTTTGTTTCACTAGGAAAGCCTGGATAGATTGTGGGAGTAAGGTTGTTTGATCCGCAGATTGGATGTGGGCTTAGAATTGGTTCTCACGCCAAGATCCCAAGAGGAGATCTTAAAGAAGAAGTTTTCTAGAAAAGGGTTTCCTGAGCATCACCCGTCGCGCCGGAAAGACCGATGGCCTGATACCCTTTTTCTGTCAGGACCCTCCCTTGAGAGGTCCTTTGAAGATAGCCGTTTTGGATTAGATAGGGTTCATGAACTTCTTCCAGGGTATCGGATTCTTCACCCACAGCGACAGCCAGAGTCCCAATGCCCACTGGTCCTCCTTTGTACTGGCTGGCCAGTAGTCGTAGCAACCGTTTATCCATTTCATCGAGCCCGGCGGCATCTATTTCCAGAAGTTCGAGAGCTTTAGAGGCGGTAGGTTGGGTAATCTTTCCGTCAGCTCGTTGTTCGGCGAAGTCTCTTACAAAATGAATCAGATTGTTAGCGATACGGGGAGTCCCTCTCGAACGGGAGGCGATCTCCATGGCTCCTTTTTTATCAAAGGGGACTTTCAAAAGATGGCAGGTTCGTCCCACGATGGTAAAAAGTTCCTCAGGGCTATAATAATCGAGGCGAGTTTGCAGGGTGAAACGGCTGCGGAGGGGCGCCGTGAGCAGACCACTGCGGGTGGTGGCGCCAACCAGAGTAAACTGAGGGATATTGAGGCGGACGCTTCGGGCATTGGGTCCCTGATCGATCAGAATATCGATGCGAAAATCTTCCATGGCCGAATAGAGATACTCTTCGACCGATTTGGAAATCCGATGAATTTCATCAATGAAAAGGATATCACCTTCTTCCAGATTGGTAAGCAAGCCCGCCAGATCGCCGGCTTTCTCAATTACGGGCCCAGAAGTAACGCGGACGTTCTTTTCCATCTCAGTTCCGAGAATAAAGGAAAGACTGGTTTTCCCCAGACCGGGAGGGCCACTCAGCAGGATGTGATTGAGCACACTCTGGCGTTTTTTGGCTGCGCCCACCATCACTTTCAATCGTTCTACTGTTTTTTGCTGTCCGGTGAAGTCGTCAAAATTAAGAGGACGCAGAGCCGCTTCCTGGGGGGAGGTGGGAGCTTCCAGAGTGGAAGAAAAGAAATTGGCTCCTTGTTCGGTCACGGCTGAAAGAGTCATCCGCCAGAGCAAATCTGTCGAGAATAGATTAACAAGATCTAAAGGATAGGTTGTTTAAGGGTTCGTTTTTATCAGCAGATGCGGCCGATTTTAGCATCAGGTCCATGGCCTGCCCGATTAAGGCCCACGTGTCTGGAATCAATCGGTTCTGATGCCAATTGGTAACGGGAATCGGAGGTCAGTCGGAATTGCTTTGAATTGTTGTCCAGAGAAGCGTGGACAAGGTGGATGGAAAAGAAGAGAGCATCCCCCATCTGATAATCAGTGGTTAACCAACGGCCTCCTAGTTTTTCCCGGAGGGAAACGGGATTGGCGCTTAGTCTGCCTGACCACCGTTTTTCGTTGCGGGCATATTTATCTGCGTCAGGCCGGTTTGAACAATAGGCATCCACATCACGGTTGGTGTAGGTCTTGCGCAAACGTTCATTCTGGTGAGTTTTTTCCAACAGCATCAATCCACCGCGAGTTTTGGGAATATCTACATAAGGCGTCCAGGCTGTGAACAAACGTTGTGTGCCTCGGCCCATGTAGACTGAATCACAGTGAGGATAAGTGGCGCGACCCGGAGGTGTCAGCCGGGTATTGATATTGTCAAAATAAGCGACCTCGCCTTCCAGAAATCGTGTCCAGAAGGCAAGCATCTTTCCCTTAAAAAGAAAGTTTTCCAAAGCCGGGTTATTCTGGCTGAGATTATTATGAATATTGGCACCATCTCCTTCGATATCGATACCTTCTTTAGCAAACAATTCAGAAGGAGGATAGTCCGGATGGAGCCAGTCTGTGGCGGTGATACGTTCCATCATGGTTTTTCTACCTTCTTCCACTTCTTCGTGATCCCAGAATCCTCGAATAAAAAGATAATTGTTTTCTTCCATTCGTTGTCGGAGCGCTTCTGTATCCTGAAAAATATCACTGGAATCCTGAAGCTCTCCCAGGCTTTGAGTGGAGTTATCGAGAGTCAGTTTCTGACTGGTTAAGGAGTCAACTGTTTGCACCATGGTTGCTTCTATTCTTGTATGGAAAAGAAATCCGGAAGACAAGTTGTCTTTTATTTGCAGACGTACGATATCATTCTGTCACAGATTAGATGATACGTGAAAATAGGGGTGAGTAGAAAACAAAAAAGCCCCGAAGCGTGGTGGCTTCGAGGCTTTGCTAGCTAAAGTAAATTCAGATTTTTAGCGCGAAGAAGAGCTTCTGCTTCTGGAATTTGAATTTCTGGAACGTCGTTGGTTGTGGCCGCGATTTTGACCACCGCGACTTCCTCTGGGGCGGCGGTTTTGGTGTGATCTATTGCCGTTGCGATTGTTCGGTCTGGAAGATCTTCCGTGGGGTCTGGTTTTTTCATTCGTCTCTGTTTCCGGAGAAAAGAGAGATTTGAGCCATGCAAAGAGTCCGACGGGTTTCTCTGTTTTCTGGCGGGAATTTTCTCTTGGTCTCGATAAGCGGTCATGTTCCCTTCTGCGATTGTGATCTCTAGAGGGTTTAAACTCCTGAATTTGAGAGATGGGAGTGGATGCTTCTTCTTGGGAATGTGTTTCGAAGACAGGTCCTCTTTTTTCTTCTCTTTCTCTGCGTCCTTCACGGTGTTTTTTCGTCCGAGTAGGGGCATCACCGTTCCGTTTGGTTGATTCCGAGAGCTCTTCGTTTTCGGAACCTTTGTCGTCAATCAGGTTAGCGGGAGCTGTTGCCCGGACTGGAAGGTTGTCCATAACGATTTTTTCTTCTTTTCCGAAAGAAGAGCCGCTGGTGGATGTCGTTCCTATCGGAGTTGAGCTAGGTGATGGACGAAGGCGTGCATAGAGGCGGGAAGGCTGTCTGGAGCTATTGGAGTTCGTCTCGTTGGACGTCTTTGCGGGCGCGTTGGACGCTGCCTCATCATTCGATGTTGTTTGATTTGATTCTTCGTTAACTGACATTGCTATATGGATGTAAAATGGCGGATTTTTAAACAGTCGTGAGCCGCCTTCATTCGTTTTCTCACGTGGTCAGAGCGCGCATGAAATGCAGCGACTAGTGACACAAACCGTATAAATTACCTCCATCGGAGAGAAAAGCGCAATCTCTAATCGCGATTAGGGTATGATCAGACGGTTTCCAAGCTTTTAATAACTTGCTTCCTGGGGGAGCAGATTTTAGGGAGATACGCAGATGGATAACTTAAAAGAGATTTTTCGCATGCAGGAAGCCCTCAACGCTCGAATCGGAGTGAATTTAAAGGATTTGAGTGATGAGGAAAAGGGGAAGTGGGTCTTAAACTACACGCGAGCGATGCAGCAGGAGCTGGCCGAACTGGTCGATTCTGTTCCCTGGAAATGGTGGGCTAAGTATCAAACGTTTGACGAGCAAAATGCCCGAGTAGAGGTGATCGATCTCTTCCACTTTCTGGTTTCGTTGGCTCAGACTCTCGGGATGTCAGCCGATGATGTGATGGCTGCCTATGTGAAAAAGAATAAGGTGAATCATGATCGGCAGGAGTCCGGTTATTCCGAAAAAAACGAGGAAGATTCCCGTCATATTTAGGCCAAGCTGCCTGGCTTGGTTGTAACAGTTAGGTCGATTCCTCCATTTTTCATCCGGTGAAACTGTTTACCTCACTTCTGTTTCCTATTATTTCTATCTGCTTCGTAGGCGGCAGCAGTCCACCGGTGCGTGCTCAAGGGTTGTATCCGGACGATGCTTCCTATCGCACACAATTCAGTGAACGGTGTGCGCTGGTGCGCGAGAGCATGGCCCGCAAAACTTGGTCGCAGGGGGAGGATTCACGCATGCGAATTTACTTAGGTGTGGTGAAACTCGCCAGTGGGATCGATGCCTTAACGGGGCTTCAATACCTTGAAGATGCAGTTGCCGATCCAGTCCAAGATTGGGGGAGTTTTGAAACCTACGGATTTATGGATGCTGTGGTGCGACTCGGAGACAAACTTCCAGCTGAGTTGGTCACAAAAATCCGCATTCGTTTGGCGGCAAGCTTCTCCACCGATTTTGGGTTTACCGATAATCATATGTTACAATTTCGCACTGCGCGGTATCTATTCGGGCAGACTTGGCCGGAAGGTCCTGTGTTTGCCGACGGCGCCACACCCGTTGAGGCAAAAGATGAGGCAGCCGCCTGGATTGAGCAGTGGATCGATGCCACTATCGCCCAAGGGATGTATGAATACGATTCGCCTAATTATCATCATCTCTACTTACTCTGTTTCACCAGTCTCTATGAATATGCCGAAGATGAGCGCCTCCGGCAAAAAACATGGATGATACTCCAAGTGTTGCTGGTCGATTGGGCCTCGGAGTATCTCGAGGGCAATTGGGTGGGCTCTCACAGTCGTGAGAAATTCAACCAGGTCCTCCACACTCGTGAGCACACTGGCGCGGCTACCCAGTTTGGCCGACTCTTCTTTGGCGGCGCTCCACTCCGGCTCGATCTGGCTGAATCCTACTTCATCGCTCTGGCCTCTCTACAGGAATTTCAATGCTTACCGATCATCGGTCGCATCGCCACGGATCGTAGTCGACCCTATGTGTTGCGTGAGCTAAAGGCTCCTCGCCGTGGGGTTAATCTTATGGATGGTGCGGCGACTTGGAAATATACCTACGTCGAACCGGAATTTGCGATTGGTTCTTCATGGGGCGATCTCACCGATGTCGAGCACCACCGCTGGGATTTGACCTGGGTATCTCCGCAGGATGGCTCCACGTGCTTTTTCATCAATCCGTCCTACTCGGCCAAGCAACTCATCCGGTATTTCGACTCCACTATTGATACTATTCTTGCTGATATTGTGAACCAACGCCCCTACTATGCCGACCCCCACAAGTGGGTCGAAGGTTCACCCTACGAAGATGTTTTCCAAAACGAAAACACCGTTGTGGCGATCTACGATCTTCCTCCTGATGCGGGGCGCTCTCACATCAATGGGTTTTTTCCGCACCTCATTACGGAACGTCGCGAGGTGGATGGTTGGATTTTCGCTCGTGCCGATAATATTTTTTTCGCTGTCTGGACCAGTGTCCCTGGCAAATGGCATCAGGAAAAGGATCACGATCGCCTGACGATTCTCTATCCAAGAACCGCTGTTATTCTCGAAGCTGTGGCGGCCAGCGAAGGGTCTAGCTTCGACGCATTCTGTGTGCGGATCCTCCAAAACAAACCGACTTTTGACGAAGAATATCTCACGGCTACCTATACTACCACTCGAGGTCATGAAATTAATTTCACGCACCGTGGTCCACGGGTCGTGAATGGTGTCGCTGCCAATCTCGATGAGTGGCCGATCTTTGAAGGGCCATGGATGAACGCTATCCGCGGGACGGGAGTTGTCACCCTTGAGTATGCTCAGGAGCGGCATACTTTCGATTTCAATAAGGGTACTGTTAGCTCTGGGCAGTGATGGAAGTTCTGTTTGTCTGGATGCTGCCGAAAACAATCACTGTGTTTGCTTATTTTTTACGCACTTCGAGTCTGTTACGACGTAATCTACCTTGTGTCGCTTCTTTTGCACCATAATTCTTTTTGCAGAAAGCTTCTAAGAATAAGAGTTGGAATGAAGGAGGTTTTTTGAAATGAATGCGGATAGATTGGTGAATATGCGGCTGCTCACGGTTTTGATACGTTTCCTTTTTTTGTTTAGAATCCATTTGCAGGAGGAAAGAGAAGTGGCGGAGGTGGGCGATTCGGTAGTCTGTTACGGGAGAGTCATGAAGAAGCCTCTATTTGTGGGACGTATTTGTGGGATCTTTTTCTATAGTCTTTGTTTTTCTTCCGGATTGGCTCAGGTGAGCGAAGAGACAGTCCCTTTGATGAGTGAGGGGGGATCTTCAGAGATAGAGGAGGTTTCGCTTCTCTGGGATGAGAGGTTGGCTGATCAGGCTTTTCGCTCCGGGTTTTATGCCATTGCGGAATCTTTATACACAAGGGCGTTACAGGTAGAGGCATTACCGAGGGAAATGCGACAAAAGCTGACTCTCAGTCTGGTGGGCTGTTTGATTGCTCAGGAAAAAACGGAGGAGGCTCAGCAAAAATTGGACAGTTATGATGGTGCGAAAGAGGGTCGCTACATTCTCTGGTCTCTTTTTCTGGCCTATCAGTCAGGTAACTTGGAGGGAATGGGGGAATCTTTATTAGAGATAGAGGTCGATGGTTTGTTACCTGAGGATGTGGGGTGGTATCATTTTCTGAAAGGAGTGACGGCTTCTTATGAGGGGTCGGAGGAAGCGGCTTTGAGCGCTTTTGATGAGGCTCTGGCGACGGCTGTTTCTGAGGCGCAGCGAACACAGTTTCAGCTGGGGCAGTTTCAGGTTCGATTGGTATCGGAGAGGATTGATGAGGTCTTGGAGGCACAATTGCACCAGAAGGTCGATGAATACAGGGGGAGACAGATAGGATTTCGTTTTGCCCAGCAGTATGCGGTGGTTTTGGATCGCTTGGGTAAGAAGGAAGAGGCGCTTGCTTTGTTGCAGGAGCAAATCGACCTGGTTGCGGGCGAAGAGGGAGAAGTAAGAGATCAATTGTTATTGTTGCAGGGGTTGGTTGCAGGGGCAGATTCGGGTGTTGGCAGCAATGCGTTTCGAGAACTGTTGCTAACGGGAAGCCAGAGAGATTTTCAACAGACGGCTTTATTAAAACTGGCGGGAGTTGTGCTGCAGGGGGAATCGGGCAACCGGTCTGCTGAGTTTCTCAATCTGATGAACAATTTGATTGAACGAGAGGTTCCTCATTTATTGTTGGAGGAGTTGTTCTACTTCAGGGCACAGTTGGCTTTGCAGAAGGGGCAGTTTGATTTGGCAGAAGGGGATGCGGAAAGTTTGCTCGCTCAATTTCCGGGATCCGCTCTCAAGACAAATACGTTGTCACTATTGGCTTCTGTGGCCTGGCAAAGGCAACGATATCGAACGGCAGCTGGTTATCTAGGGCAGATCCGAGGCGCATTGCCTGATGGAGAACGGAGAACGGAGTTAGGGGTGTTGCTGGCGGATTGTTATTTTCGAGCAGGGCTTCAATCGAATGACCCGGAGGATTTTCGCAATGCGGCGGATGCTTATCGAATTGTGATGGGAGAAAACTCGGCGAGAATTTCCAAGGGGCTGTTGTTTTATCAACGGGTGTTGGCGGAGATACGGTCTGGCCAATTGAATGAGGCTCAGTCGTTGCTGGATGAATCTTCATTTCTTGCCGAGGTGGATACCGTAAATCGTTGGAAGGCTGAGTGGTCATTGGTTAAGGCGTTGGAGGCCGATG
>JANQKU010000147.1 GCA_028280955.1 Opitutaceae bacterium | reverse complement strand
CACCAGCCGTCTCCACTTATTACTAACAGTAATGAGTCTTCTCATGCTTTTTCCCTTCCTCTGGATGTTATCTGCCAGCTTCAAAACCCTGGCAGAGATCAGCGAGTCGACCATCTTACCCGGGGAACTGAGATGGAGTAATTACCTGGAAGTTTTCCGGCAAATGCCTTTTGCCCGGTTTTACTGGAACAGTGTCTACGTCGCCTGCTGGGTAACCCTGCTCCAAGTCCTGACCAGCTCAATGGCCGCCTACGCCTTCTCCCGCATCGAATGGAGAGGTAGAGATAAGGTCTTTCTGCTCTATCTCGCAACCATGATGCTGCCCGGAACAGTCATGATCATTCCCAACTTTGAACTAATGGTCCGACTTGGATTAGTGGATACATACCTGGGGGTTATCCTACCCGCCTCTTTCAGCGCTTTCGGCACCTTCCTGCTTCGTCAATTCATGCTGACCATTCCCAAATCTCTGGATGAAGCGGCTCATATGGATGGCGCCAAGCACTGGCGTATTTTTCTCGATATCATTCTACCCCTGGCCCGCCCCGGACTGATCGCCTTAACTATTTTTACCTTCATGGGTAATTACCACAGTTTCTTCTGGCCTTTGATCATTCAACGCAGCGAAGAAATCTATACCCTACCCGTCGCGTTGCTCTACTTCGATACCGAACGGGGACAGGCCACTCATCTTCTGATGGCAGCCGTTACCATGTCCGTCGTTCCCCTCATCATCCTTTTTGTCTTCCTGCAGAAGCATTTCATCAGGGGTATCCAAACCGGTGCGGTAAAAGGATAAGATCATCCAAAAGTTTCGACAAGAAGCCAAATGGATCGTTATCCTTTCGATTCAAAATGAAAGAATGTTCTTAGACAAAAAAATCATCTTTCTTACCGGAGGCGCCAACGGTATTGGACGAGAATGCGCGATGGCCTACGCCAAAGAGGGAGCGCATGTCATCATCGTTGATCAGAACAAAGAGAAGGCCACTGAAACCATCGGAGAACTAAACGGCCACCACCTGGCAATTCAATGCGATGTCTCTAAAGCAAACGACATAAAACAAGCGATTGAAAAGACACTCCACAAATTTGGACGCATCGATGCCATTCATAATAATGCCGGCATTGCCACGCCCTCAAAAGCCATCCACGAGACAACGGAAAAAGAATGGGACGACCTGATCAATGTAAACCTCAAGAGCGTTTACCTCACCACTCGATACGGTTTTGCAGCGCTCAAAGCCAGCCAGGGATGCATCCTGAACACTTCCAGCTTGGTCGGAGAAATTGGCCAGGAAATTCACGCAGCCTACTCCGCAACCAAAGGGGGCATGAACACGCTGACAAAATCAATGGCACTTGATTACGCCAAAGATAAAATACGAGTCAATGCGGTCTGTCCTGCAGGCATCTGGACGCCCATGCTTCGACAATGGTGCAGTGAACAGTCAGACCCCTCCAGTATCGAACGTTATCTGGATGCGATTCACCCCTTGGGAGATTGTCCCGAAGGAGATGTCATTGCCGATACCTGTGTTTTTCTTTTATCGGATAAAGCGCGTTTCATTACCGGCTGTATTCTCCCGGTAAGTGGAGGCGCTGAATTAGGCTATCGACGAACAGAGTAAACAAACACAAACCCTTTCCAAAATTCATCATGTTCAACTTAGACAATAAACAAGCTCTCATCACCGGCGCCGGATCCGGCATTGGCGCCGCCATCGCCCATAGGTTTGCCAGCGCAGGCGCCAAGGTCTGGATAGCCGACCGCGATAAGAAAGGCGGAGAAAAAACCGTGGAAGAAATCAAAGAGGCAGGACATCAGGCAGAGTTCCTTCTACTCGATGTTTCCGATGAGGAAGCCTGTATCCAGTCTGTTCATTCAGCCTGCAAAGAAGCATCACTCGATATCCTGGTTAACAATGCCGGTATCGGACATGTCGGAACTCTGGAAACAACCACAGGGGATGATATGGACCACCTCTATCAAGTAAACGTAAAGGGCGTTTTCCATATGATGAAAGCGGCAATCCCCTTCATGCTCGAACAAAAGGCAGGTAACATCGTAAACCTGGCTTCCATCGGTGGCCTCGTTGGAGTGAAAGATCGCCTGGCCTACTGCATGACAAAGTTCGCCGTGGTCGGCCTGACCAAAAGCAGCGCGCTCGATTACGCAAACCAAGGCATACGGGTAAACTGCATCTGCCCGGGACGTGTCGAAACCCCTTTTGTCAAAGCGCGTTTAGCTGAATATGAAGATCCTGAAGCCGCCTATCGCGAAATGTCTTCCACCCAACCCATTGGCCGCATGGCACAGCCGGATGAAATTGCCGCTGCCGCACTCTATCTCGCCAGTGATGAAGCCGGATCTGTCACTGGTTCAGCCCTCTCTGTCGACGGGGGCTGGAGTGCCGGATAATCTTTCTTCTTGCTGCGAAGCTTTCTTTAAACCGGACTCCATCAACTTTCGATACCAGTTCCACTTAAGGTAAAACCAGACAGCGGTAATCGCACCCAGGGTATCCGCTACCCAATCGGCAACCTCAACGCTCCGACCTGGGGTAAAGCTCTGATGAAATTCATCGGAAATCCCGAAAAGCGAAACAAACAATGCTGTGATCAACCCATTCCGGAGTCCCTTTCTCTCTGTGGACAACATCCGCAGGATCAGCGTGGCCAATAGCCCGAAAACACAAAAGTGCGCCAATTTATCGAAACGAAAGAACCCGGAAACACCAACAGTCGATTGATCGGATACCATGACAATACTGCCCATGAGCGCCAACGGCCATAACCACCCAAGCCAATGCCGATTAACTGATCGATCTTTTTGCTCACCTTCTTTTTCGTCCACATTCCAAAAGCAACCCGCCTCTCATCAAACGGCAATCGCAAATTTCAATGACTGCAGATCACTGCCAAGCAATTCAGTGATTGCACTTTGTCGCAGGATTGAACTCGAAAGCGGTTTCCTCACCTATAAATTTGCCTTTGGCCATAAGTTTTTCAACGAGTTCACTGGCGGTCATTCCTCCGCCTGAACATATGTAGAAACGTGCGTTTTCACCAAATCGTTCATTGATAGTTTCAATCAAAGATTCACGCGAATACTTGTGTCCAGACTCCATCATCATTTCCAGCACAGCATGACCGTGGATTTCTTCGTTGGTATTTGCTATCATAATTAGTCTTTTTTTGGCTATTCACATATCTCGCACCAATGGTCGGGCCGGCGAGATTCGAACTCGCGACCTCTTGCACCCCATGCAAGCGCGCTACCAGGCTACGCTACGGCCCGACTCAGAGTAGAGGAAGGCTACCTTCTTACTCTACGCGGCAATGGCAAGCTTTTAACGAACATTGCACTCCGAGTGAAAAATTTCAACTGAAGAAAAATCTCAATTTAATAACATGTGTTTTGGCGTAATCTGTTAAAGAGACAGTTAATTATGTCAAAAATGAAACCAAAAACAATAAAGATATAGCTTGAACAAAATTCACAGAAAAATGTAAAAATAAATAATTTCTTTTAAACAACTCGGCTAAGGGCTAATGATACTTCACTCTTTTTTCCATCTAAAAAGCAATCAACCAAAGGTTTCAATTCGTCTTATCTCACAAGTTAGCCTCTCAAGCATGCCTACTCATATGACAGTCTCTTATAAATTCTTTTATAAAAGAATTTATCACTAATATAGCTAGTCACATAAAATCTAGATTACTTAATTTTTATCCTCACAATATAAATGAACTAAATCTTGATAAAACATCTGGTGGTCTTATTTTTTATTAATCGCATTTTTAATTATGTTTAAACCTTCTATCAAACTTTCTTCATCTATGTTGAGTGGAGGCATTATTTTTAATACCTCTCCATTAATCCCACAGGTTTCGACAATTAGACCTTTTTCGAAGACAATCTCAGATATTCTTCTCGCAATTCTACAATCTTTAAAAGCTAACCCTTGCAACATTCCAATACCTTTTCGCACTACTCCATCTCGTTGAAGTGAAGTTAAAAAATTATTAATTATTATACTTTTTTTTACTATTGATTTTTCAAAATCTCCATTTCTCCAATGATCCAGAATTGCTTCACCAGTAATCAAAGCCAAATTATTAGATCGAAATGTTCCATTGTGTTCAGCAGGATTCCATACGTCTACATTAGGCCTAATTAAAAGTAGAGATAATGGTAACCCAGACCCACTTAACGATTTTGAAAGACACACAATATCTGGGTAAAGATTAACTCTCTCAAAACTAAAAAAACTCCCAGTTCGGCCACATCCTGCTTGAATATCATCAACAATGAAAAGTGTTCCATAAAATTCACATATCTGCCTTAATTCCGTAAGGAATCTATCTGGAACTACATTCAATCCACCTTCGCCTTGGATAGTTTCTATAATTATTGCAGCAGGTAAATCACCTTGAAGCTTAAGATCAGAAAAACATTTTACAATGTAAGCTAAAGCCTCCGTTGTAGATTTTCCTTCAAAATTACAAAATGACACTTCCGAAAGTATACAACCAGCTCCTTCTCGTTTTCTACCAATTCCTGTCACAGAAAGAGAACCTAAAGTCATTCCATGAAAACTTTTTTCAAATGCAATGATTCGACTTCTTTTCGTATATTTTCTAGCTAATTTTAAAGCTGCTTCAACGGCATTTGTTCCAGTTGGTCCCGGAAACATGAATTTATACTTTAATTTTCGTGGTTCGAGAATTATCCTATTAAAAGCCTCAATAAAAGAGTTTCGATATGTAGTAACAAAATCTAACGCATGAATTATTCCATATGTAGAAACATGATTTAAAATAGCATCAACTACTCTCGGATGATTGTGTCCATAATTCAAAGCTCCAGCTCCTGATAAAAAATCCAAATAGTTTTTACCGTTTTTTGCTGTCATTATATGTCCAACTGCTGAGATAAATATTTCTGGAAATCGTTCTCCATAAAACATAACATTTGAATCCAATTTGCTGACGTAAGAACTATTTTTTTTATCTACCAAAACTTTATTTTCTATATACAATTTCTTCATTTTATTAATTTTATATCTATAAAATATTATAAATATTTTTCCTCCTACACTT
>JANQKU010000080.1 GCA_028280955.1 Opitutaceae bacterium | reverse complement strand
GGAAAGTAGCACGAACCTTTGTTAGATCAACGTTAGGCCAGTCCGAAAGGTCAAATTTCATGTACTTTGGTCAACAGAATTATGAGTCTCTCAATTTACAGGTGAAACTCGATATAACGTGGAGGTCTTACCTGTAGATTGAGTATCTAAAACCGGTTTCCAAGATTATTCGACTGATTGCACGACATTCATCGCTATTTCTGACCATTCCCACAAGCGTTGTGGTTCATAGCGAACAGTGCTGATATCTTTCATGATCACTTCTACCGTGTTATTTTTCGTTTGCTCAAGGACTTCCACTAAATTTTTTCGAGCTTGTTGAGAATTCCATGGAGCAACGGCAAAGATGGCCGGATTGGGTTTGTGGGAGAGGATGTATTGTCCGTTTGTGTTCTCCACCATTTTGGCGACATCGGCCCATGGGCTCATGGATATTTTTCGCAGATTTGGGATACTTTTCAGGATATCGATTTTATTGTGCAGCGGTTCGCAGCATCCATAATAGGTCAGGCCAAATTGCTCCAACCATCGCCTCTCGTATTGCAAGGCGAATTCTTCATGCATGTCAGGTGAGACATCGCAGAATATCTGGGCAGTGGCGCAACCCCATTGGTCAATTGTTCGGACCCGAGCAGGATCGAAATCTTTTTGCGGCAATTCATTGGTATATCCGAGTCCACCGGAACCAACCCGGTGATTGCCATTGGTCGAAGACAAAAGATTGAGGTCTCTCCATTGTTGCAATCGGCTGAGGTGAGCGTTGACCAGACGTTCCATTGCTTGATGGACGAGTTCCGGACGCATGACCAAGTCCAGCAGCGCTTTTTGCACATCCCACCAACGGATTAATTCATCCCAAGGCGCAAACCAACGGTGAACAATTCCTATTTTTTCGACACTCAAGAGATCGCCAAAAATTTCGAGAGTAAGCTGGTAGTTTTGTTCGCTGGCTTCTTCATCATGGATCAACACGGGGGTTTTAATCTTTTCCAAATCCTTTTCGTTGTCGATTTGGGAATGAAAGTTTCGCGATATGATATTATTTTTAGCATCGGTCTGGACGACTTCCACATCTTCATCGATACCGAATCCTGTATCCTGAATAACCAGAGGTGAATAGAATTTAGCATCGACCACCATATCAGCAGGCAGGTGATTCCATTGGTAGATTGTCCGTCGAAGTGTTTGTTCGATTTCCCGGCAATAGGAATCGCTGGTCTGTAGTTCCAGTTCGCCATTTACGTCCATTTCGTGCCAGGGGATTTCATTTATCCAGACCAAGGGTCTGCCTGGTTTATTTGCGTTATGGCGTGTCCATTCAGTCGCTTTTTCCTTATGGATTGGGAGGGAAGCAATCTCGGCTTGTCGTTCGGCCAGGCGGCGCAGGATGGATTTATCTTTTTCGGATACTTTCATGTTGTGGCACCTCATAGTCTATGTGCTTCAACTCAGTTATGTGGTGGTTTTTTAGCCATTTTCGATCACTTCGATGATCGTTTCGTAATTCTTTAAGGTTAAAGAGGAAAGTTCTTTACCGTAAGGGCAAGCAGATGGCATCAAGACGAAACCTCGGCCGTCGCCTGAAGTTCCTTCATCAATAGCCCGCTTGACCTTGTCTTTAAATCGAGTGGTTGGCATTCTTTCGATATCGCTGACTTCGAGGTTGCCAAAGAGAACGATATTTTTCCCATAGTTCCGTCTCACATAGGAGAGCTCAACATCCCCTTGTGGTGGTGGTTCTATGGGATCGAGTCCATCCGGTTCGAGAGATGTAATGTCATCGAGAATGTCTTTCAGATTTCCGTGGGAGTGGATACGGGCATAGCCACCATAGCGTTGGATGGTGTCGATCATCGGTTTGATATAGCGACAGACATACTCACGAAAAAGATGCGGTGGCAGATAAGGCGGAGAGGCATACTCCGGACCATAAATGCGCCAGAGGCGACCGGGTAATGCTCGGGCGACTGCTTCTGTTTGAGCGAGTAAAGGTTGGGCAAAACGTTCGATGAGTTGATGAAAAAGAGTCTGCTCGAACATGGCAACGAGAGTGTATTCTTCCATGTGGAAGAGACAGGCAGCCAGACAAAGAGGGTCGGGTGCGTTCATCATTACGATGCCAGTGCCTCCTAAGGCAGCTTCTGTTTGGAGAACAGTTTCGGTATCTACTATGTTCTCAAGAGGGGCTACGGGTATTTGAAGAAAGGCACGAAGATCATCGACGTCTTTGAGGAGGTGCTCTTCGGTCCAGACTGTGTTTAAGTCGGGGTTGCGGCGGGTTCGGTGTGTCAGGGTGCGATATCCAGCTTGAATCCGTTCGATGGTAATACGACTTCCTTCTTCCAGGTAAATTTCCGTTTGTCGGACTGGGTTAACGATATCTAGTTGAATCTTTCCAAAGCCGTCGGATCGCATGACGATGCGGTCCGTTTTATCTCTGGTTAAGTCGAGTAAGGGTTTCCATGAAGGGTGAGTGTAAATATTAAAAGGATCCGGATCCTCAGGATTTTCATCCAACCCGTTGAGTTCATAAAAATTAACCGGAGGCCGATCCACCGATTCACCGCGTAAAGTGGCCATGAGCCTTTCACGTCTGTTCATTGAATTGTGAAGCTATTTGTTATGACAATTGAAATGACAGGCAAAGAATTTGAATTGTATTCAATCTATCTTGACGATTATTTCCAGGAAGAGAGGGTTTTCAGAGCTGCTTCGGCTTCATCTGAATTGTTAATGCCTTTCAGATTACTGATCCAAATACCTTCGGGTTTGAGGACTTCGGAAATCTGGTGAAGATCTGCTGCGGCAACAGAAATAATTTGCAGCGCTTTTCCTTTGGCCTGAATCTTTTGATAAACGTCGATCCATTTGTGCCAATCTTCATTGGGTGATCCGGGAACCCATTGGATAGCGTCGATTTCAGGGATTTCGAGTAAACGATCGAGGAAGCGAAGCGCCTGGGGTCCATCAAGGTGGTAAATGCAACGATCCATGTGCTGACATTCTTTGATGATACCAGGGATGAATAATTCCTCGAAGGATTGATCGGAAATCATGCAGGAGAAATCATTGGAAGGGACGTGAAATTTTCCTCTGCAGGTGGCGTTTGTCCAAGTGGTGCTAGGCATACCAGCCGCACTGAGCATTTCGTAAAACCGGTCATAGACAGTTAAAAAATCGTCGGTTATTTTTAAGCTGAGTTCTCTGATTTCGTTTGGGTGTTCAAGGGTATCAATGAGGAGTTCCTGTGGTTCGCGTAGGGCTGCAATGGTATCACCGCTTCCGTGAAGGTCGGTATAGCCGACGATGTATTTCCCGGAGGCTGCCTGAATGAAAGCTTCTGTCATCTCAAAGATTTTTTTGAGGTAGAAATTGTTCTCATCCAATTTGATCGAATCCAAGGAAGTCCGGGACCAGTCTTTGAGAATTGGTTTGCTCCAGGTTGTTTTTTCACCGTATTCCAGCTCACAGCCATAAAAGGCAGCGCAAATCTCTGGTCCGAGATTGGCTAATGTAATGGGAAGGCTGTCGCCCTCATAGACTGTGTTAAACAATCTGGCCTCGGCCAGGTCGATCTGATACTCAATATCGAGCCAGCGTTCACGTAGGCTGGCGAATTCTTTTGAGGGAAGGGGAACTTGTTCTTTTTCGTCTTTGGCAAAGGAGATGGTGGCGAGAGGTCTGTCGATAAGTTGACAGTTCCACCAGGCTTCAAATCGATTTTGAACGTCTTCGAAATTAGGTTTCAGCTCAAACATGGTTGGGGTTTTTTGAGGTAAGGAGAAAACAGGTGATCGACTTTTACAAAGAATATGAAGTCAGTGCAGCTTAGGGGAAAAGATCAGGCGTATCTCCGCTTATCTTGGTGAAAAAGTAGTGGAATATTGTTTACGCTTATCTTTCTTTCTCCTCCTCTCCTCCAGTCCACAAATAGGGGAAGCGAATGTGTGTGCTGACTTTCTCTGATCACTTTGCTAAAGAGTTTCCTGACACAAAACCGGACTATGCCATTAAAGCACTTAAGTGATGTCGGACCAAAGCTAAGACAGTATCCTTATTCAAGAACTGATTCCTGCTGGGGAGTCTATAGAGGCTTATCTTTCCTGGTTTTCGTCTTCCTCACACAATTCTGAAATTCTCTCAAAACGCTCCTATGATCCGTTCTCAGAAAATGAATTGACAATCATTTTAGGTAGTTTATCTACTATGTAGATAAACTACTTACTATGTCGAAAAAACCTAAAAAAGACTTACTTCAGGGAACGCTGGATTTGCTGGTTCTGCGCATACTGTCTTCCGGTGCCCTTCATGGGTATGGGATTGCCCGTCGGATCGAACAAATCAGTGAGGATGTTCTCAAGGTGCAGCAAGGTTCCCTCTATCCAGCATTACATCGTTTGAAGGACCAGGCTTATATAAAATCTAAATGGGAAGTTCATGAAGGGAAACGTCCCATGAAAATTTATACGCTCTCCTCTTCTGGTAAGCGCGCTCTGGAAGAAGAGACCAAGCAGTGGGAATCCTATTCCAATGCTATCAACACCGTTTTGCTTAACGCTTAGATAGGGAAACCCATGCCCCGGCTTATCCAACAATTTCTCAATCGTCTTTCTGCTCTGTTCCAGAACGGTAGCCAGCAACGTGAGCTCGATCTTGAGATTCAAGCTCATTTAGAGCTAATGATTGAGGAAAATATCGTCTCTGGTATGTCACCTGACGTAGCCAAACAAGCAGCGTTAAAACAGTTTGGCGGAGTAGAGCAGCTCAAAGAGGAATGTCGCGAAGCGTGGGGTATACGTTCTGTGATGGAGCTTTGGCGGAATATTCGCTTTGCCCTGCGTTTACTCATTAAGGATAAATATTATAGCTTAACGACACTGATTACGCTCGGTCTCTGTGTCGGAGGAAGCACCGCGGTTTTTGTGATGTTGAATACTCTGGTATTGCGGCCCTTGCCTTTTCC
>JANQKU010000070.1 GCA_028280955.1 Opitutaceae bacterium | reverse complement strand
GAATGATGATTGGGATAATAGTCCTCAAACGGATGCCATTGCGGCAACCGGATTTGGTCCATCCAATCGGAGAGAATCTGTTATCCTCATCGATTTAGCTCCGGGTATTTACACCGTTATCATGAAGCCGTTTGAAGATGTGGCTGATGGGCAGCCTGCTACTCCAGGAGTAGGATTGATTGAGGCTTACGAAATTCTCTAGCATTAAAACAGTTTGGTAGAATCTGTAAGCCCGTGCTGTTAAAATTCAAAGCTTGAGAATATACCTGTAGTGAAGATACTTCGGTATAGGTATGGAACAGAATCAATATACTGTCTTTAAGGAATTAGACAGGAAATATGTGGCGGGAGGGTTTCAGGGATCAGAAGGAAAAGTAATCGTTGCTCAAAAGCGTGAGTGTATTGAATCACTTGTTTCCCAATCAAACCCTCTGGTTCATGAAGTGTTGGCGGGAAACGGTTCATTTGCAGAAACCTATGATTCCTTTTCTCATTCATTTCGCGGGTATCGCAGGTTTTTGCCTCATCGGCATGATATTGTTTCCAACGAACGTTTGGAAACCTTGGAGAAGATAGTGCCAAATGTAGCCCATTTCAAAAGGAGAAGTCTGTTCGCAGCGGACAATCCGATTGGCTGTGTGTTCTATGGGCTCTTGCTTTCTTTCATTGCTGGTGGACTGTGGGCACAAACATTAACCGAATCTGGTGAAAAAGTTTCCTACAGTTTGTTTGTCTTTAGTGAAGGGCAGTTTTTTCTGTCTGTCGGTTTTGTTTTGGCAGGGTTGATTATAGGATTGGCTGCGATGCTAAAATATCGAACGCGAAATGCGAAACAGATTCATGCAAGAGAAGCGGCTGTCTACATGGATCTTAACTATGGTTTTTATCGATCTAATGATGATGAAAGATGGGCACGTATGATTGAACCAGAGAAATAGGCTTCAGCCGCTTGGCTCAGGATAGTGTTCGGAGACTGTTCTAGATGGTGGATAAAGCAGCTTCGAGTTTGTTGGGGCTTTTCCCGCCACCCATTGCGAAATCTGGTTTGCCCCCACCTGTCCCATCGATTTGGGAAGCGACAGACCTAATAATATCTCCTGCTTTAAGGCCAACAGAAATGGCTTCGGGTGAACAGAAAGCAACGATACTGGCTTTACTGCCGATGGATGCGCCCAGAATGACAACTCCTTTATCCAATTTGGAGAGAATTTGATTCCCTAAGGCTCTGAGATCATTGGGAGTTTCTACTGAAACTTTTGCGATGACATAAGAAATCCCGTCTCTCAGGTCCACTTTTTGGATCAATTCATCGGCGATGTTTGCAGACGCTTTTTGTTGAAGAGCTTTAAGGGCCTTCTCGGCTTGGCCTTTTTGTTCGAGAAATTGATCGAGTCTTTTTTCCAGATCGTTGATCGACGAACCAATTTTTTGGGAAACATATTCTACTTTTTGCTGGATATGATCCACCCATTCGATCGCAGCATCTCCTGCGACAGCTTCAATGCGTCGCGTGCCTGCCGCGATAGCCGATTCACTGATAATTTTTGCCAGTCCAATTTCGCCGGTGGTGGAAACATGTGTCCCTCCACACAATTCAACAGAGTAGTTTCCTATATCAACGACTCTTACTTTGTTTCCATATTTTTCGCCGAAAAAAGCCAAGCAGTTTTCGGGTTTTTTATCAAAATCGGTTTCGTAACTTTTTACGGCAGTATTATCAAGAATACATGAATTGACGATATTTTCGATACGTTGCAGTTCGTCTTCTTTGATGCCTTCAAAGTGCGCAAAATCGAAGCGTAATCGGTTGTCGGTCACCAGAGATCCAGCTTGTTGTACATGTGTTCCCAAAACTTTTCGCAAGGCGTAATGCAGTAGATGGGTTGCCGTATGATGTCGCTGGATAGATCGTCGTCGGTCTGTGTTAAGTTGAAGGGTTGCGGTTTTTCCTACAAGAACATCCTTCTTAAAGTTTAGATCTTTGCTTTTCTCCAGTGGAATTATCTTATGCAGAAAACGATCATTTTTATCTTTGAGTGTATCAGTGATTCGGAAACGAAACGATTCGATAGTAGCGGTTCCGCTGTCACCGATTTGCCCTCCCATTTCTGCATAGAAGGGTGTTTTTTCAAAAACGATAAAATTGTCTTTTCCACTTAAGATAAAATCTACCACGGTTGTTTTGAAAGGATCTTTATCAACGGTGTATCCCGTAAAAGAAGTGGCTGAATGGTTGCTGTCATTTTCGCTGGAAACAGAAATGACGGTTTTCTGTTGAGAAGCTCTGGCTCTATTGCGCTGCTCCTCCATCTTTTTATCAAAGGTAGCCAAATCGATGGTTAAATCTTTTTCAGTGGCAAGGAGTTGTGTTAGATCAAGGGGAAATCCATAAGTGTCATACAAAGTGAAGGCATCTTCACCTGAGATCGTGCTACCATTGCTAGCAGCCTTTTCAAAAAGTTGTAGTCCACGATCGAGAGTGCGGCCAAAGGCTTCTTCTTCTGAGTGGATGATCCGGCCAATGATCGATTCTTGTTTTTTTATCTCCGGAAAAACAGTTCCCAGTTTTTCGACAACTGGGGTAATCAATTTTTCAAAAAAACCGATATCCAGTCCGATTTTTTTCCCATAAAGAATACCCCTGCGAAGGATTCTGCGGATGACATAGTTACGCCCTTCGTTTCCAGGTAAAATGCCATCAGCGATGGCAGAAGTGACAGTGCGAACATGATCGGCCAGGACTCGAAAGGAAACATCGATCATTTCCTGTTCATTTAACCTATCTCTGGAACTTGGAATGGTGCCTTTGTATGTTTTGCCACAGAGATTGCTGATTGTCTTAAAAATATCGGAAAAAAGATCACTGGCATAATTGGAGGGTTCCTTACCAAATTCTGTAAAATTCTTTGTTGTCGCCATAATACCGGAAACCCGCTCAAATCCCATCCCTGTATCGACATGTTTTTCTGCCAGCGGTTCAAAACTTCCGTCCTCTTTGGCATTGAGTTGAATAAAGACATTATTCCATAACTCCATGCAGTAGGGAGAGTCTCCATCGACAAGACTGCCGTTGGTGTCACCATTTTCTGTCGCATCTAAATGGATTTCACTGCACGGCCCACATGGTCCTGTCTCTCCCATCTGCCAAAAGCACTCTGATGTTTTTTTGATATGAATCAAAGGGTCGAGGCCTTCGGATTCAAAGATTTTTTTCCAGATATTCCATGCTTCTTCATCAAACTCTCCAGGGCCTCCATCTTCCGGTTGATAGACAGTCGCATAAATTCTCTCCTTAGGGAGTTGCCAGACTTTAGTTAGGAGTTCCCATGACCAGTTGAGAGCTTCTTCCTTAAAATAATCACCGAACGACCAGTTTCCCAGCATTTCGAAAAAGGTATGGTGGAATGTGTCGAAACCAACGTCTTCAAGATCGTTATGTTTGCCGCCTGCTCGAATGCATTTTTGTGTATTGGCCGCTCTCTTATAAGGTGCCTGTCGTTCACCGAGAAAGTAGGGAACAAACTGGTTCATACCTGCATTGTTGAAGAGCAGGTTGGGTGAACTTGGCATAAGAGAAGCAGAAGGCACAATGGTGTGATTTTTTGCGGCAAAAAAATCGAGGAATGACTGTCTGAGTTCGGAAGAGGTCATTGAGATGAATATGATCAGGGGCTGGGCAGGCAGGACGTTTTTTACGTTCTATTTGTTTTAAAGATTTTTGATGATGGCGGCCGTCATTTCACTGGTACTGACCGCTTTTGAGCCAAAAGCGATGTCTCCTGTTCGCGTCCCACCTGTTACAGTTTTTTTGATGGCTTTTTCTATCTTCGTGGCGATAGCTTCGAGGCCGAAACTGAAGCGAAGCATCAATGCGGCAGAAAGGATTTGAGCACAAGGATTGGCAATACCTTTGCCTGCAATGTCAGGTGCTGTTCCGCCAGCTGGTTCGTAGAGTCCAAAGGGTTTGTTGTGTTTGTTTTTAGATTTACCAAGGCTGGCTGAAGCCAGCATTCCGAGTGATCCACAGATGACGGCCATTTCATCGGAAAGGATATCTCCAAACATGTTTTCAGTAAAGAGGACATCAAATTGGTTTGGATTACTGACGAGTTGCATGGCTGCGTTGTCAACATAGAGATGGCTCAACTCAATGTCCGGTGCTTTTTTAGAAATATAATCTGTGACGACTTGTCGCCAGAGAACGGATGTTTCCAGAACATTGGCTTTGTCGACAGAACAAAGGCGTTTGTTTCGGGAGTTGGCGGCTTCAATCGCGACGTCAGCAATGCGCTCGATCTCACTTTTACGGTAGACCATGGTGTCCAACGCTTGAATATCACCATCAGAGAGAGATGTGGTTTCTTTGGGCTGACCGAAATAAATACCGCCGGTGAGTTCACGGATACATAAAATATCAATTCCATCCGGAATTCGTTCTTCTTTGAGCGGAGATGCCTGAGTCAGTTCTTTAAAAAGGAGGCCTGGGCGTAAATTAGCGAAAAGAGAAAAGTGTTTTCTCAGTGGTAAAAGGGAAGCTCTTTCCGGTTGTTCCTGGGGAGGAAGACTTTCCCATTTGGGGCCACCGACCGAACCAAAAAGAATGGCGTCGCTTTGTGAACAAAGGTCGAGGGTTGCCTGTGGCAGGGCGGAGCCATGTCTATCAATGGCGATGCCACCGACATCTGCTTCCTGGAAATCGAGTTGAATGCCCGAAGAGGCCATTGCTTCCTGAAGAACTTCAAGGGCTGCTGACATGACTTCGGGACCAATTAGATCACCGGAAAGAACTGCGAATTTGATAGACTCCATAAGCTTGCAAATATGAGGATATCTAGGGGGAAGAATAAAGGGAATTTTTTAGAAACATTCCAGATGAACATTTTCAATGAGTTTGCCGTTGCCTTGTTTTGGTTGATTTTACATCAAAGCCAGAATGAATATTCGGGTTTTTCCAGCTGGTTTTATTGAGACAAACGCTTATCTGCTAACAGATGTAGCAAAAGGAGAAGCTGTCCTGATTGATGCGCCTCATGACGTATGGCCATTGATAGAACCTGTTTTGAAAGAGGAAAATTGTAATTTAACCTCACTTTTTCTAACACATGGGCATTGGGATCATACGGGAAATGCCTCTCTCATTCAGTCGAAAGGAGTAAAGGTTTATGCGCATCCCGATGACCGTATTCTCATTGAAAGACCGGAGGTAATGGGGCCATTGTTACCGCCCGGGATTGAAGTAAAGGCGACAAAAATTGATGAGGAAATACTGGATGGTCGGGTTTTGCATATATTGGGGCAGAAGGTGGAAATTCGGCATGTTCCCGGGCATTGCCCGGGGAATATTCTTCTTTATTTTGAAGCGGGAGAAGCTGTTTTTGTGGGGGATGCCTTATTTCAGGGTAGTATCGGACGGACAGATCTTCCGGGTGGAAATTTTTCTGAACTGGAAAGATCAATCCGTGAGAAAATTTACACTTTACCTGAAAGTACGATTGTTTATCCAGGTCATGGCCCAGAAACTTCAGTTGGACATGAGATGAAATCAAATGCTTTTGTAAGGTCTGCATGACAGATACCCAAAAAGAGGAACTGATGCGTCGAGCCCTTGATCTGGCAAGAAAGGGATGGGGGATGACGCATCCGGATAATCCAATGGTCGGTGCTCTGATTGTCGAAAAAAATGAAGTTGTCGCTGAAGGATGGTATGAAAAAGATGGAGGAGCGCACGCTGAGATCAATGCATTGAAAAATCTGGGACGTCGCCCAAAGAAAGGAGCTATCTTGATCTGTACTTTGGAGCCTTGTTCGACAGAAGGTCGTACGGGTGCTTGTGTGGATGCTATTTTACAGTCAGGGATTCGTCATGTTATTATAGGGGCCAGGGACCCCAATCCGGTCCATGCAGGGCGAGGATTGGATAAATTGAAAGAAAATGGCGTTAGTGTTGAAACCAGAATTTTGACGGATGAATGCGAAGATCTCAATTTGCTCTACAATCATTGGCAGGCAAAGAAGAGGCCATTTTTTGCGGCAAAAACGGCTACGACTATTGACGGATATGTTGCGACAAGGAGTGGTAAGTCGAAATGGATAACGGGAGAGAAAGCTCGACTGGACGTGATGCGCTGGCGGCGTTTTTTTCCGGCAATAGCAGTTGGGGCAGGAACCGTGATGGCGGACAATCCAAAGTTGACCAGCCGTTTGTCGGAAAAGAATGAGTGGTGCCCCATACGATTTGTTTTTGATGGTTTACTGACCACGGTTACAGAAAAGGAGCATTTCTCTCTCTATAGCGATAAGTTTAAAAGCCGTACCATAGTGGTTACATCGAACCATGCGGGAAGTGGCTACGTTCGGAAACTAGAGAGTGATGGAATCCGTGTATGGGTTTTGCCTGCTGCTACATCTCAGGTATCCATCTTGGCGTTTCAGGAGCGTTGTGTTCAGGAAAAAATTACGGGCGTTTATTTTGAAGGTGGACCCCGGTTGATTGCTGGAATTATGAGAGAAAAAGGTTTTGATTATCTTTTTTCCTATCGGGCACCGATCATTCTGGCCGATGAGAAAGGTAAAAACGCATACAGTGGCTTGAAAACGGACCAACTAGATCAGGCAATCTGCCTTCAAGGGATCAAACATCAAGCTTTGGGTGATGATCAGCTTATTCGTGGATTTATCGCCTATCCGGCAGAAATGAATTTCGATGAATATCTACTTGGCATCCGCTAATGTAAATAAAGCGGAGGAGATTAACCGCTTGATCGTTGAAAATGATATTAAAGTGGTTTTGCAGAGTGCTGCTTCAGTTGGAGGGATGCCTTTCGTCGATGAGGATAAAGATACTTTTGTCGGAAACGCGAAAAAAAAAGCGGAAGCTTTATTGAAAATCCTGCCGGAAGGTTCGTGGGTTCTAGCCGATGATAGCGGGGTATGTGTTGAATGTTTAAAGGGTGCGCCTGGAGTGAGGTCTGCGCGTTTTGCAGGCGAGAATTCTACGGATGAAGCCAATAATAAAAAACTCCTCGCTACACTGGCTGATGAGCCTGTCAAAAATCGGAAAGCTGCTTTTCAATGTGCTCTGGTTCTATTGGGTCCTCGCCAGCAGGAGTATATTTTTGAGGGAGAATGTCAGGGGAGTATTGCTTTTGAAATGAGAGGAGATTTTGGGTTCGGATATGATTCTCTTTTCCAGCCGGAGGGCTATTGGCAAACATTTGCAGAGCTTGGTTCAGAGATAAAAGATAAGATCAGTCACCGCTCTGAGGCTTTAGCTAAATTGCTGTATTGGTTAAAAAATAATTTCAGAAAAATGGAGGGAAAATCTCAAACAACTTTTTAGTTTATGAATGATAAACATTTTTTTATTTTTTACCGGGATATGCTTTTGCGAAAACTTCGCTTTGCAGGATCTGGATTTGGAATGGATTGAATCAATTTTTTCGTGTATTTGTTAGATGGATCTTTAAAGAGTTTTTCAGGAGTGCCTCGTTCAATGATTTTACCTTTTTTCATTACGATAATATTATCACTTATCGACGAAACTACATGAAGATCGTGCGAAATAAAGAGGAGGGTAATACCTGAGGAGGCCTGAATCTCTTGTAGAAGAGTCAGTATCTGTGCCTGAGTGCTAACATCGAGAGCACTAGTGATTTCGTCGCATACAATAAACTCAGGATCGAGAATAAGCGTGCGTGCAATGGCCAGGCGCTGGCGTTGTCCTCCCGAAAATTCATCAGGCATACGATCCAGATGATCTTTGCTTAAGCCTACTTTTTGAAGTATCTGAGAGACTTTTTCTCGGATTTCAGACGTTTTATAGGTTTTTCGTAAAATAAGGCCTTCGCCGATTATTTGCCAAACGGGCCGATAAGGATTAAGAGAGTGATAGGGGTCCTGAAAAATGATTTGCAGACGTTGACGAAAGGGACGGAAATCAGTGAGGGATAACTCTGTTAATTCGGTGGAAATTCCTTTTGCGTCAGTGAACCGTATGTTTCCGTTATCAGGTTCTATGAGCCTGATGATGGCTCGACCAAGAGTTGATTTTCCGGAACCACTTTCGCCTACTAGCCCCAATGTCTGGCCAGCTTGAATGGAGAAACTGACATGATCGACTGCCGCAAAATGCTTTTTGCTTCCTTCCCACCAAGCGTCTGCCTGCGGAAAAAATTTGCTGAGATTTCTGATTTCCAACAGATTTAAAGAGACCGGATTAACAGATGGATCGAGCTGTTGCATTAGGGAGTCTCTAAAGTGTCTTCGAGGCCGGGACTGGCTTTTAGGAGTTCATCTGTATAGGTGTGCTCAGGTCTTTTGAATAAGTCGTAAACAGATGCTGTCTCAATAATTTTTCCTGCCTTCATGACAACAACCCTATCAGCCATTTCAGCAACTAGTCCAAGATTGTGTGTTATAAAAAGAAGAGACATCTTATATTCTTCCTGTATGTCGGCAATGAGCTCCAAAACTTGTCTTTGAACAGATGTATCCAGGGCAGTGGTTGCTTCATCTGCGATGAGCAGCTTAGGCTGACAGGCGATGGCAATGGCGATCATCATGCGTTGTAGCATACCGCCGCTGAGTTCATGAGGATAGGATTGGTATCGCTGAACAGGATTATGAATTTGAACTCTTTCCATCAAAGT
>JANQKU010000064.1 GCA_028280955.1 Opitutaceae bacterium | reverse complement strand
GGATTATTCCAGGCTCTCACCGTCCAGGGATTCTCTGGCCCCAGCGACAGCATGATGATCGTCGTTTTGACTGTGCAGGGGAATCCCATCAATTTCCTTATACTGATGAAGATTCTGTACCGGTCGAAGTGAAAGCGGGTAGTATAGTGTTTTTTAATGGGTATCTCTTGCACCGATCATTACCGAATCGGGCTGCGTCTGGTTTTCGCCGCTCGTTAGTGAATCACTATATGAGTGCAGAGTCGCTGCTCCCATGGCAATTGATCAAGAAAAAACCCGATGGATCGATTGATACAGATGCTAGTGCCAGTGGTTGGTTAGGGCAGGCTGATTATCGCGATATTGTGATGGTAGCAGGGGAAGACCCCTATGCTTATAAAGGCATTGATAATTTGGTGACTCCTCATGTCCGAGCCTCGGGTGAAGGTGGTTGTGGCAACGCTGAAAACAATATCAAAAAAGGTGGAGACGGTGTGATTAACCAAGTGGAGCAAGATTCCTGAGGATATATAACTATCGTGTTAACGTAGTCTATGGTAGGCCACGCGCGTTACCGCCTTGCCCTCTTTGGTTTTATGCGTTCACTTGGACGATAAAACTAAAACTGCTCTAGGCTCAGTGTCTCAGGAATCAAACCCCATTCTATTTTTTAATCGTTATACCGGAGAAGAGGAAAGCGAACCAGTTTACGGTGAAAAATGGCTTCGATGGGTTTATGAAACGAGGGTTGGTCGTGGATTGCTTCAGGCGATCGTAAAGCGTTCTCTCTTTTCTCGTTATTATGGATGGCGGATGGATCTCCCCGAGAGTCAGTCATTGGTGACTCCTTTTATTGAAAAATATGGGTTGGATAGTACAGAGTTTGCCGCATCGCCGGACACGTATCGAACATTCAATGAATTTTTTATAAGAGCTTTGAAAGATTCGGTCAGGCCTGTTTCACCAGAGCCTGATGTTGCGGTTTTTCCGACTGATGGGAGACATCTGGGATTTCAAGATATTTCAAAAATCGAAGCGGTGTATGCAAAAGGGCAACGTTTTGATTTAGAAAAATTATTGGGAGATGATTCACTGGCAGAATGCTATAGGGACGGGACATTGGTTATTTCCCGTTTATGCCCAGTTGATTATCATCGCTATCATTTCACTTGTTCTGGTATACCTTCAGAATCAAAATTACTTAATGGGTCATTGTTTTCGGTTAATCCCATAGCTCTACGACGCAACTTAAGCTATCTTCTGGAGAATAAACGAATGCTTACTCTTTTGCGGAGTGACCGTTTTGGTCAGGTCCTTTGTCTGGAAATTGGCGCGACCTGTGTTGGAAGTATTGTGCAGACATATGAAGCTGGAACAGAGATCGAGAAGGGCGCAGAAAAGGGGATGTTTCGTTTTGGGGGATCGTGCACTATACTTCTTTTCGAAAGAGATCGCATTGCATTGGCGGAAGACTTATGCGAACAGACAGAGAAAAACAGGGAGCTCTATGCCAGAATGGGAGATTATCTAGGTAAAGTTTTTTAAGGCAGAATGTGAGCCACTAAAAATAATTGATCTAACTTCGAGAAAAGGGATTAGATTGTTAGAGATCAGTTTTGATCCAGTTCGTGATATACTTTTTCCAGGACTCTTGTTTCCTGATCTCTCATTTGTCTCAATTCTTTTTCAAGAGTTTTTATGTTGATACGTTTTACGTTGGTTGCGTCTTGAAGAGTTCTGATATGTCCTATGTAAGCTAACTTGGTCACTTTTTTATAATCTCTCAAAAGCTGAGAGTTTCTGATTGCCTGGATTTCGAGGAGGCGTTTTAGCCTAATTTCCATCAATTTTTTATGCTCCCAATTTATACGTGTGATACGCATATCGATATTTTTTTCAACAAGGTCCAAGCGAAGGTGTTCAATGATCGTTTCATATCCTTCTTGTCCATATGAGATGTTTGCTAGGATAGAATTAGTGCGTTCATACCATGTTTTAATGACAGGATCTTTAACGTAGTTTTCTGCCAGCTTTGATGAATTAATATGATCATAGATTTGATATTTGATTATATCCGGCCTTATTCTGCACGATTTAACTTTTTCTCTATTTACAGTATAAATTCTAAATAAATTACGGTGGTAAAATTTATCAGAATATGATCGATCATATTTTAATTCAAAAGAATTGGCCAACAACCAATAAGGAACTTTGGTGCATCCAAAGTTTCCATTTTTCAAGTAACACGAAACGTCAAATCTTTGTTTGTTAGAATCGTATCCATGAATAATCAGTTGATGGCGTTTGTGTATTTTTCTATAATCAGGTGTATTTGGTATAAAAAAATAATTTCCTAATATATAAACATATTCATCATTGTTTAAAGTTCTTATAATTTCTTTTAGTAGTTGTTTTTTTGGTACGTTTTTTTTAGAATATTCTTCTAATTCCCGAGTCTGATATAATCCCATATCATCATATTCCGTAAATGGAAAAAAATCTATAGGAATTCGAGGTTTTAATTGATCGTCGGGGAAAGTAGGGCTTGGTGCAATTCGTTTTGGCACGAAAAATTGTATATTAAAATTCAATAATTCGTCGCAAATCCCTCTAGATGACAACAATGCAAAAGGAATCGCTTTATGGAGAAAAGTTGCTAAAATGGGCGCAGTATTAAAATCCAAATGATTAACTTTTGGGCTGTGGCGAATTTTTTTAGGAAAAAAAGTCGCTTTAAGGGCGTGGTAATGCGGTGTTATGGAAAAAGCCATCGATTGTTATTTTGTTTTGGTTTTTTTATAAAATAAGTATTTTAATGTAAGGGTTTACGCGGATTGGAACCTGTTCTCTGATGAAACGGTTAGGCCTCTTTGATGTTGAATTAGCAGTCGTTTAAATTTTTATAGTAAATTGATATAAAAAGCAGAAGATGATAGAAAAAATATATAAAATAAAAAAATCAGTTTTGATCCAGTTCGTGATATACTTTTTCTAGGACTCTTGTTTCCTGATCTCTCATTTGTTTTATTTCTTTTTCTAGAGTTTTCATGTCGATAGGTTGGAGGCCTTTTTGAGTTTGAAAGATGCGGAGATGTCCCATGTGAGCTAATTTGGTTACTTTTTTATAATGTTCTAAAAGATTAGGACTTTTGATTGCCTGGATTTCGAGGAGACGCTTTAACCTGATTTCCATTAGCTTTTTGTGCTCCCAGTTTAAACGTGTGATGCGCATATCGATATCTTTTTTCACGATATCTAATCGCAGGTATTCAATGATTGTTTCATATCCTGCTTGCCCGTGTGAGCCATTCCCGAGCAGAGAATTAGTTCGTTCATACCATTTTTTTACGATAGGGTCTGTAATTTGAGTTTCAGCAAAGTTAGATGAATTGATATGATCATAGATTTGATGTTTAATAATATCCGGTCTTATTTTGCATGATTTAACTTTTTCTCTGTTTACGGTATAAATTCTAAATAAATTTCGGTTATAAAATTTATTAAGATATGATCGATCATATCTTAATTCGAAAGAATTGGCCAATAACCAATAAGGCACTTTGGTGCATCCAAAATTTCCATTTTTTAAATAAGTAGAGACGTCGAACTCTTGTTTGTTTGAATCATACCCATGGATAATCAGTTGGTGACGGTGATGGTCTTTTTTATAATTCGACGTATTGGGTATAAAAAAATAATTTCCGAATATGTAAACATATTCGTCATCGCCTAAGGTTTTTATGATATCTTTAAGTAATTGTTTTTTTGATATATTGCTTTTGGAGTATTCTTCTAATTCTCGAATTTGATACAGTCCCATTTTATCGTATTCGGTAAATGGAAGAAAATCTACAGGTGTTGAGGGTTTTAATTGATCCCTCGGAAAAGTAGGGCTTGGGGCAATTCGTTTCGAAACAAAAAGTTTTATATTGAAATTCAATAGTTCATCACAGATCCCTCTGGATGATAGCAGAGCAAAAGGAATAAACATTTGAGGGAAGGTTGCTAAGGTGGGTGAGGTATTGAAATCCAGATGCTTAACTTCCGGGTTACTACGGACTTTTTTAGGAAAAAGAATTGCTCTGGAAACATTGTAATAAGCTGCAATAGAAAAAGCCATTGTTTGCCACTATGTCTTGAAGTTTAGATTAGATTAATAGCCTCAGGTAGAGACCTATACAGGTTGCTGACCTGTCCCCCAAAATCTTCCGATTTTCTTATAAAGGTGGATTTAAAGACGGAGTAAGTCAATCTCTATTGAATTAGAGATCATCCAAATTTTTATGAGTAAATTGGGTGTAAAAGGCAAAGAGAGTGTATTTTGCCTTGTCATCTAGGTGAGGAGATTGAATCTTTTTCCTTTACACCTGCCCGGGTGGTGAAATTGGTAGACACGCCAGATTTAGGATCTGGTGCCGCAAGGCGTGTGGGTTCGAGTCCCCCCCCGGGTACCATTGGGGGAGTCATCTCACTTTTGCTTATGATGGGTGCGTTCCCAGGCAAAGAGATATTGCTGAGCGAGGCCGGCATATTGGCCAAAGTGGATTTGTCCGAATTGGGTGAGTTGTTTTTTATTCCACCCAGATAGGCGGTATCGTCTCTCGAGTGTTTTGGCGATCCAGGTATCCACAGGGAAAGCCTCCTGTTTTTGTGCGCCGAAAAGCAGAACGCAATCGGCGACTTTTTCTCCAACTCCGGGCAATGTCATGAGGCGTTCTTTTGCCAGTGGATAAGAGACTGCCTCAACTTGTTTTAAGAATTTTGGTTGGTCTTTTAGCAGTTGAGCGACTTTGAAGATGTAGCTGGCTCGAAACCCCAGAGCACACCCTCGGAGTTGTTTTTCCGATGTTTCGGCTATTTCCTCCCATGTAGGAAGGCGGTGGATACCAGGATGGATTTCCGTTCCGATATTCCGTGCAAGTAATTCGCACATTTGTTTGATCTGTAGGATTTGTTTCGTGGCGCTGCAGAGAAAGGTTAGGAGGGTTTCTTCCAGAGGTTGCTTGAGTAATCGTAATCCGGGGAATTGTTTCAGGCAATGACTTAGATGTGGGTCTGAGCGCCAGGGTAGCTGGTCGATCGATTTTTCAAGAGAATGATCTAGGCTGAGATATGAAATAAGGTTCGCATAAATCTTATCGGCCTCTTTCTGAGGCGCGGACCAAGCTAGGTTTGTCGAAGAGAGTGGACGGAGTCGAACGAGGTTTGATAACCAGATGCCTTGCCAATCGGTATCGGAGATTTTGTTCCAACGAAAGGCTTGTCCGCCATCAAGGATTTCCTCTAATGAATGAACGGGAAGGGGGTTGGAGAGTTTGATGGTTTCCCAATCCGTCCACATTGTTCCTGTTTTTACTGAGAGATTGGCTGGCTCAGTTGTCGGTAGAGGGTAACTCCCAGAGATAGCTCTTTTCTTCTGCAATAATTTCTTCTTTTGTATTGAAGAACGAAAATTTCCAGGCAACGGGATGATCTTCAGGTTTTGGCCAGTCCGAACCGGTGAGGCCAAGGAGAAGAAGCGCATTGGTTTTATCGATAGGTGGAACAGTAAAATCGAACGTTTTAGCCGTAGGTGTTTCCGGTGTGATGACTTCCAGTCGGACTTTGCTTAGGGGAAAGCTCGATGTGTTGGATGCTTGTGCGCGGATAGTGAAATAAAATCCAGCGCGGTTTTCGGGTTGTGAACGCACAATCAGTTGACCCCCGGTATTTTCTTTTCCACTGAAATACTCAGAGATGCGTTTAAAAGACTTCGCCTCCCGATAGCCTGACCAAACTCGAGTGATGGTAAGAGGTTCTTCGGCTTGAAGTGGTGAAAGGATAGAGAGTAAAAGTATGAACGCGAGGATTCGACGCATCTTTAAATGGAAAGTTGTAATAAAATAAAGTGGAGTGGGGAGGTGTCTCTGTCAAAAATAAACCCGGGTGCGGATTACCACCCATAGCTGCGTCGGATGCGCACAGTCTCGTAGGTATCGGTAGGAAGTTCTTGAATAAAACGGCTGGGAGAGAGGCTCATGACAGGGCCTCCTTTTGTATTCACTCTGGGGTAGAGTAGGTAAAGTTCATCTCTTGCCCGAGTGGCAGCGACATAAAAAAGCCGGCGTTCTTCTTCTACATCGCCTTCTTCGATCGCTCTTCGGAGGGGGAACAGTCCATCGGCAAGCCCAATGATAAAGACAATATCAAATTCGAGGCCTTTTGCCTGATGAACAGTGGTCAGTCGAATGGTTGGTTCTTGGTCGTCAACGGATCGATCCGAAACTTCGGAATTAAGGAGAATAATCTGAGCGAGCATGTCTTGCATGTCATCGTAACGTCCGGCAAACCCCACGAGACTTTTCAGGTCATCGAGTCGAGAAATGTAATTGGCATAGGCTCCTTGAAGGTAAAGGCCGTACCAGCCTTCGATGGCGAGTTGAACGACTTCGTCTGGAGAGCTGTTCTGCATGCTTGTTTGCATGTCCTGAAGAGTTTCCATCAGGGAAGTCCAATCATCTTTGGCAGCCTTGGGGACTTTTTTGAGTATTTCTGCACTGAGCATCGCATTGATAAGATGCATTTTCCCATTTTCGGCTAATCTGAGACTATGGTCGTAGAGCTTTTGCGCGCTTTTGTCGCCGATTTTAGGGAGGAGTACGGCGAGCCGATGAAAGGCCATGATATCAGATGGATTGTAGACAAAACGAAGATGGGCAACGACATCACGGACGTGAGCTTGTTCGAAGAAGCGAACACCACTGGTGATTCGGTATGGTATATTTGCTTTAGAAAGTTCGATTTGAAGATCGAGTGCCTGAAAGTGTGCTCGATAGAGGATGGCTATATCGTCTGGACTGCGCCCTTCGTCGGCCAGACCCTGTAAACGAGAAACAATAAAACGTGCTTGTTCCCTTGTATCCATGGAGGGGATAAGATAAGGAATGGTATTCGAAGGACGAGCTGCCCGAAGCTCTTTTTCAAATCCTTGCCCTTCGGTTTGGAAGTGAAGAATATTGTTGGCGAGATGGAGGATTTCAGGGCTACTCCGATAGTTTGTTTCAATGCGATGGATGGTCGTTCCTTGATGGCGGTCCGGAAAAGTTAGAATGTTTTCAAAATTTGCACCGCGCCATGAATAGATGCACTGGGCATCGTCACCGACAGCCATGATCTGATGGTTGGGGGCCATGGCATCAATAATCCTGGCTTGGAGGGTATTGGTATCTTGGTATTCGTCCACCAAGGTATGTTGGAAACGGTTTTGGTAAATGGAGATGATTTCCGGCGCTTTTTCGATGAGGTGCCGCCAGTATTCGAGAAGGTCATCATAGTCGACGACTTGATGCTTTCGTTTCCGCTTTGCGTAGTTTGCCAAAAACTCAGAGAGCCGGTGAATTATTTTATCATATTGGGGAAAGTAGCGTACGACGGTTGCTTCCAGATCAAGGCAGGTGTTTCTCGCCATGCTAATAACACTGCTCAGTGGTTTGGGCCTAGGATTTGATTTATCTTTGAAGAAGGCTGTATCCAGTTCTTCAACGGTATCTTTGAGGAAGGACTCAGCTTCACCAGCATCAAGGATGGTAAAGCTACGGTTCAAATCAATTGCGTTCCCGTGAGAGCGCAGCAGACGATGCCCAATATGATGAAAGGTTCCGCCCCAGAAGCGATTTTCTCGAACACCTGTCAGGTCTTCAACTCGTTGGAGCATTTCCTTCGCTGCTTTGTTGGTAAAGGTGAGCAATAAAATTTCAGAGGGATCGACGCCTTTGCTCAGGAGGTAGGCCACTCTATAAGTCAGAGTTCGAGTTTTGCCAGATCCAGCACCAGCGAGAATAAGGAGAGGGCCGGGTTTTGCTGTGACCGCAGCAAGCTGTTCATCGTTTAGCTCTGCTTGGAAATCGATGGGAGGGATACCTTCTGGTTTTAGCTGGCTGTCGATGACATAATCCATTGGGCTAGAATTCAGTGGTCCCAGTTGGGATGCCAGCCGAAAATACTCAAAAGATCTTTTCTAGTCACAAAAGGACGAGAGAATTGCGGTGAACGATCTCTCTCCGTGCTTTGTCAGGGAAAAGTTGTTTGATTTCGTCAGTACTTTTTCCAATGATCTGCTTAATTTCGTCACTGGAAAATTGAACCTGACCGCGGGCAAATGTTTCTCCTTCTAATGAGACGAGATCGAGAATATCCCCGGAAGAAAAAGTACCTTCTGTTTTTATCAAGCCACTGGCGAGAAGGCTTTTGCCTTTGGCTGTTAAGGCAATGAATGCTCCTTCATCAACATGTAGGTTTCCGCTAGGTCTTTGAAAATAGGTTAACCAATGCTTCTTCGCTTCCATAGGGAGTCCCTCTGGAACGAAAAAGGTTCCCGGACCTTTTCCCGCCAATAGGTTTAGAATAATGTTCTCTATGGTTCCCTCACTGATGAATACACCACAGTTTGCTTTAACGGCGAGCTTAGCGGCTTCAATTTTCGTTATCATTCCTCCGACAGCTGTTGCGCTAGCGGTGCCACCAGCCATGGCTTCTATTTGTGGGGTAATTTTACTGATAACGGGAACGATTTTTCCGGTGCTTGTATGGTCGATCAATCCCGGTGCAGTTGAGAGAATAAGGAGATAATCTGATTCTGTCTGGCTCGCTACCATTGCGGAGAGAAGATCGTTATCTCCAAATTTTACTTCTTCGGTACTAACTGTATCGTTTTCGTTGATAACGGGAACAATTCCTTGGTTCAGGAGATGATCGAGCGTTGATTTTACAGAAATGTAACGGCTTCGAATACGAAGGTCGTCGTGCGTCAAGAGTATCTGAGCGACTGTGATGCCAAATTCTGAAAAGGCCTGACGCCAGGTTTGAATAAGGTTACTTTGTCCGATCGCGGCACAGGCCTGGAGTTTTACACTATCGCCAGGACGGTTGGTCAGGCCCAGTTCCGCCATCCCGAGGCCAACTGATCCAGAGCTGACAACCAAAACGTCTGTCCCAGCTTTTTTAATCTCAGCGATTTGTTGACAGATATTGGAAATGTAAGAGGCGTTTATCTCGCCTGACTCTGTTGTTAAAATACCAGTCCCAAGCTTGATAACGATTCGTTTCGCTTTTTTGGGAGTCGGGTGCATGGTAGAAAGTCGATTGTATTCTGAAGCGCAGATGGGCAAACAAAACCGAAGCCATCTATTTTCGGTTTCTCATCGAAAGGGATGTTCAAAAAAATTAGAGAGAAAGTAATTCCTGCTCCTTATGAGCAAGATGATCTCCGATTTCTTTAATGGCTTTATCGGTCTCAGCTTGAATCTCTTTGTCGTATCTTTTTTGGTCATCTTCTGAAATCTCGCCGCTTTTTTGGAGTTTCTTCAATGCTTCGAGACCATCTCTACGGGCATGCCGAACACTAATGCGTCCTTCTTCTGCCATTTGATGAGCTACTTTGACCAGTTCCTGACGTCGTTCACGATTCAGTTCAGGGAGGGGGAGACGAATGAGCCCTCCGTCAACTGAGGGATTGATACCGATATTAGCTGTTTGAATGGCTTTCTCGATGGGAACCACCATGGATTTGTCCCATGGTTGAATCTGGATCGTGCGAGAGTCGGGAGTTGTAATCGCTGCAACTTCTTTAAGACGCATTTGACTGCCGTAGGCTTCTACGGAAATACCTTCAACCATTGAGGGTGAGGCTTTTCCAGTGTGGATAGAGCTGAATTCATGCAGCGCATGTTCAATGGCATGCTGCATTTTGACGTGTGTATCACTGATAATGGGATGTAAGCTCATGAAATGAAGGATTGGTTATATGACAAATGTGACGGAAGAAATTATCAGGAAACTAACGTCCCAACATTTTCACCTAAAACTGCACGCATAATGGTGTTATCTCCATTCAAATTGAAGACAAGAATTGGAACTTCATTGTCAAGACAGAGAGAGAAGGCTGTAGAATCGAGTATATTTAGACGCTGTTTGAGAGCATCGACGAAGGAAAGGGTATCATACTTAACGGCGTCGTTATGTTTATGAGGGTCTTTGTCGTAAACCCCGTCAACTTTAGTCGCCTTCATGATAACTTCAGCGCCTAATTCACTGGCCCGCAGAGCAGCTGCGGTATCAGTTGAAAAGTAAGGGTTTCCTGTTCCTGCGACAAAAATAACGACGCGGCCTCTTTCCAAATGACGTACTGCCCTGCGTAGGATGAACGGCTCGGCAATTTTATCCATTGGAATAGAGGTTTGAACACGGGTGACCACATTCATCTTTTCGAGGCATTCCATAAAAGCGAGTCCGTTGATGACAGTTGCCAGCATGCCCATATAATCTCCAGTTGTCCGATCAACGCCTTTTTTCTGTCCGCTTAAGCCACGGAAGATGTTACCGCCACCGATGACAATGCCGACTTCTACGCCAAGAAGCTGTAGCTGCTTAATCTGGCTACAAATATGTTCCAGGGTTGGCCAATCAATGGGATCGCCTGTTTCAGATGATCGAAGAACTTCCCCACTTAATTTGAGGACGATTCGTTTGTACTTAATCTTTCCAGTAGACGGGGAGGCTGAAGGCTGCATTAGAATCGAGTTAAGCCCAAAGGGAGAGGATGCGTCAATGCTCCGTTTACTTATTGCGAGGATTCCATACTTGACGAAGAGGCAAAGAATAACAACTTAAAGCGGCCTCTGCCTGGTGGTGTAATGGTAGCACAAGAGATTTTGATTCTTTCAGTTCAGGTTCGATCCCTGGCCGGGCAACCAATTTGTATGGGTGGATGAGCTATAGAGCGACTTTTTAGGAATGGAAAGAGCATGGTCAAGAGAGGTTAAACCTGTACTTGCAGTAGGATTCTTTTTTGTTTTTAACTCTTCGGCTTTACGGAATACTATGTAGGCATCCTGTCTGTGATTGACTAGAGGTTGGTCGATCTAATGGGTTAAGGGGGAGCATGACGAAAACATAATGGCTAAGTCGAAATCACTGATTCAAAAATGCAAGGTCCTTGTGATTGAGGACTTTCCGCTGGTACGAGATAGCCTTATATCATTGATTGAAAGTGATTTAGATTATGAAGTATGTGGGTATGCCGAAAATGGGAAAGAGGCATTAGCTCAAGTAGTAAAGCATACTCCGGATTTAATTTGTTTGGATTTGGGTTTGGGAGATATTGATGGATTTGATCTGATCGGTCAGATCAAAGATCTCCATAAAGAAGCAAAAATCATTGTGATTTCGATGTTCCGTGAAGAAACGTATGCTGAAAAAGCATTCTTGGCAGGTGCTTTGGCATACATAATGAAGTCGGAGGCACCGGAGACCATTTTGAAGGCTCTGCAAAGCGTTCGAAAGGGTAATACTTTTGTTAGTGCAAGGATTTCGATGCAAGCGATGGAGGAGGGAAGTGATTCTTCCAATTCCCCTAAAACGAGTTTTGGGACGAATCGCCTAACTAACCGAGAAAATCAGGTTTTTCAATTGATAGGATTGGGATATCAAACGCGCCAAATTGCGATTCGTTTGGGTATTGGAGTAAAAACGGTAGAAACGCATAGAGAGAATATTAAGAACAAACTTGGTCTTGAACATTCAGCTGCTCTGGTCCGTGAAGCCGTTGTCTGGGTTCGCAAGAGTAGGTAAACCGAGTCGGGTTAGATTATTTTCTGACTGAAGATAATGGTTGGTAATCAAAGTATTGGTATGCAATCTATCATTTAGATTTTGGACAAATTAATGTCTTTTGGATTAATCGATTATCTGCTTTTTTTAACACTGTTGGGGTGGTGTTTTTTTGTATTGTTTGCCTGGAACAGGCTATCATCTGTTCAAATACGATACGGTGTTTTTCCAATACAACGATGGCTGACAGGTTTCGGATTTTTACGAGCTATTTCGTGTGGGTTTTACCTCGTGCCGTTAGTCTTGTCTGATAGTGAAGGAATAACTTGGGTTCCGTTGGTTAGAGATGGTGTCTTTTTTCTCTCCTCTCTGTGTTTTTTGGAATTTGTTCGGCAAGTTGGTTGTTTATTTCAACATAGAGACAGTAAGAAGAGCCTGTGGATTAGCCCGGCAATTTTTTTAGCAGCAATCAGCTCCTATTTTTTGGGGTTAAATTTACTGAGGGAATTGGGCGCTATTGTCATGGGGATTGCTGCTGTGTTTGAAGTAAAGAGATTGGTTGAGTTTCCCATATCTGAAAGATTACCAATTCTTCGAAAGATATGCTTGGTGGCTGAATTTAGTTTTTTAGGAATTGGAGGAATCGTTGAGGGATGGGGGTTTTTATCTTTGGAAACCAATGGAGTTTGGATTGTTACGATGATGATCCTTGTTTGGGCTGCGACAATTACCTATTGGATAAGCCATAGGGGATGGATGGATATTTCAAGGGACAAGACTGTGTTTGTCATAGGCCATTACAAAATTTGGCTTCTTCCATTACTATGTGGGCTTATTTTAGTTTCCGGTTATTGGCTAGTTGAACAAAATGAAGAGAGAATTCGGAGACAAGTCAGTGAGATCTACTTTTCACATGCTCATATGATAATCAGTTCAATGGGGAAAAGTGGATTGTCTGAGATTGCAACTGGTGAGGTTGATAGAAGGACTTATCATCATGCTTCCGATCATCTTCTCTCTGTGCAGGCGGAAAATGAGTTAATTTTGGAGTGTGTGATCTTAGGTAAAAAAGATTCTGAAATAGTTATTCGTGGAGGAGCGTTTTTGGATGAGGAAGCCGTTCCTGATTATTTGTTTGAAGATGAAAGGTACTGGCAAAAAAGGCCTTTTGTAGGGGATTCCCTCAATAAAGAGGCAGAAAAACGATTGTCCATTAACGTTCCTTTGTGTGAGGATGATTCGGAAATTGGGTGGCTTGTTTTAGAAATCAAAAGCAGTAAGATGCGCGCTGCTATCGCCGAGGGACGTTTAACTGTCAAGCTGTTGGTGGGCATGTTCGCTCTTTTACTCACTGGATGGATCATCCATCATGTAAGAGTCGAATCAGAAAAGAATCTACTCCTTGAAAAAGAAAAATCGGAAGCAGCGGAGAAAGCCAAAAATGAATTTATGGCGATGATCAGCCATGAAATTCGGACGCCATTACAAAGTGTCTTGGGCTTTTCTGAATTGATCTCAGGGACAGAGCTTAATTCAGAACAAAAAGGGTATGTTACTATGATTCGTTCGCAGGGGAAAACCCTGTTAAGAATCGTTCAAGATGTTTTAGATCTTGGTGCATTGAGGGGTAGTGAGTTTGCTCTTAAGTTCGAACCAACCTTGTTAAGAGAGTTATTGGAAGAGATTGCTGTGACTGTTCGACCGTTGGTGGAAAAGAAAGGATTGGAATTCCACTTAGAGTTGGATCAGAATATCCCTACTCGCATGATGGTGGATCCAGTTCGGCTACGGCAGATTCTCCTTAATTTGTTAGGAAATGCAGCGAAGTTTACCAAAGAGGGTTGGGTTCGACTAGAAGCTAAGACAGTTTTAAAGAAGCAGCCTCAAGATGAAGTCGAAAAGGAGGTGATTTTTTTAGTATCGGATACAGGAGAGGGGATCCGGTCGGGATGGAAAAATCGGTTGTTTGAACCTTTTTTTCAGGGAAATCTTACAGGACTTAATCATGGAGAAGGAGTGGGCTTAGGTTTAGCCATAACTCATCGTTTATGTAGACTCATGAATGGGCATATCGATGTTTCACCAAGGATGGGTGGAGGGTCGGTTTTCAGAGTCAGATTACCATTTTTGGAAAGTAATGTTGCAAATAAGACATCTGGTCGCCAGCTGACTGGAAATTTGGCAAGGGATTCTTTCGGAGCGATTAATACTGTTGCAGAGAACTACCCTTTGAAAATCCTGGTGGTAGAGGATAATGAAGGGATTCAAAATTTACTGGTCGAGTATTTGGATAAGCTGGGATACTCTCCTGATCGAGCTTTTGATGGATCAGAGGCGTTGGAAGCATGCCGTAAGACCATCTATGATGTCATTTTAATGGATCTTCGAATACATGTGATTGATGGGTTTCAGGTGACATCCGAGATTAGAAAAATAAATGAGAATAATGAACGACCTTGGATTATTGGGATATCTGCACGTGTAAGAGAAAAAGATATTAAGGCTGCATTTGAATCCGGCATGAATGATTTTTTGAGTAAACCCATTCATTTAGAAGGGTTGGTGGAGACACTGTTTTATAGTCCTGTGCTATCTGTATCTAGTGGATGGGTTGAGAAGCTGAAAGAGCAATTGTCCTATGAATTTAAGGATGGTAGCCTATGGCTGGGAAAGAAAGAATGGTTGGCTGACAACGATGAAATAGCAGAGTTTGCTTCAAAAGAATGTGCCGGGATTATTGGAGGTCTTCGGAAAGCATTGAGTGATGGTGATCATCTAATGGCTCAAAATCGAGCGCATCATATGACGAATTATTGTATGTATCTTGGTTTTAACGAAGCGGAGGCTTATTCTCAGATCATATATGACTTGGCAGAAAGAGGTCTCTTTACTGAAGCTCTCTTAAATTTGGATCTACTGGAGAAGGCAATGAAACCGTTTCGTGAGGACATTTTAAAGTAAAAGTATTGGTAGAAAGAGAGAGGAACTTTTGTTTTATAACGGTTGTTTTGCTAAAATCTAAGGAATTGAGAAATGATGTTGCCAAGACAGGAGGTCTCTTTCGCAATAGATAAAAAAGGAGTCATCATTTGGATTCATATACCTCTGAAATTTTAGGGTGGGGTTTGCGACAAGATTACGTCGCTTTTTTAGCTGCGATTGGCTGGTTCTTGGCTACGTTGGTTACGTGGGGAAATGCTTCTGAGCGAGCAGGGGAGCAAAATCTTGGATGGAAATGGTTGGCGTTTTTCTGCTTTGGCCGGACTTTAGCATCGATCATGGGCATTGTTGCTTGGATTGGATCCTCCACTTGGGGGTATTGGATCGATCTATTTCTGGGTGTATTATCTTATGGAATGCTCCTGGAATATGCCCGTAGATCCAAAAATGCGGAGGGAAAAGAAATTCTCAGCGGACGATTGGTCATTGGGGCGCTATTTGTTGTTTTGTGTTTAGTGTTTATTTCACCTGGATGGGCGGTTTATGTCCCCGCAATTTTCGGAATATTGGTAAGTTTCTGGGCCTCGATGAGGTTTAGGATAATGGGTGAAACAAGTTTACGTGTGTTGCCCTGGGTTTCCTTTGGTATCGTTTTACTGGGACCGGCTGAGTTTATTACGGCTTCTGGATTGCGTTTCTTTTTTGGTTTTGATGTGCAACCTTATGAACTCTCCATTTTGGGACTTCCTTATGCGATGCTTGATGTTGTCCTGTCATGGATTATCGCGTCTGGGTTATGGTTGGGAGTCGTTTTTGCGAGGCGTAATATTGCGATGCAGGGAGGACGTTCTTCGGTTGGGCTTTGGGTCTTTTCGTCGCTCCTTATTATTATTCTTATTGTGGGTTACTTTTTAGTGGGTTGGAGTGCAGATAGAGAGCAAAAAGGAAGTCGTGCTGCGTATCTTTATCGAGTCCAGACGGCTGCTTTATCTGTCACTGTGGAAAATATCTTCCTACTTGAAAAGGGGAGTGGAAAAGAATCTGCGGACGCATTGAGATTATTGAAAGAAGACATAGAAGCTATTCTTTCGGCAAGTGCTGATGTTAAGTCTGTTTATTTATGGGCTTCAAAAGAGGGAGTCGTTCGTTCTTTGGTAGATACAGGAGAAAACGTTGAAAAAATTGATGCAGGAGCGTTTTTATTAAGCCGAAGTGCTAGTATTGAACATTTAAGGACAAATGAGTCTGCTGCGGAAGAGCCATTTTTTGTTGATCCGATAAAGAGTGGGAGAGGTTCTATCGTGGTCGCAAATGCGCCTATTCCAGGTCTCAAAGGGAAAGATTCTGTTTTCTGGCTTGCTATGGAAATCGATGGAGAGGAATGGCTGTTGGCCTCATCCGAGGCACGGATGCAGACAATTGCTATTGTCGGTTTATTTGCGGCAATGATTGTGTTTTTTCTTTCTCATCAAATGTTGCGTGAATCGGAGGCGGATCTGATCCTGGCAAAGGAAAGAGCTGAGACGGCAGAACAGGCAAAGAGTGAATTTTTAGCTGTCATGAGTCATGAGATACGAACGCCTTTACAAAGTGTCTTGGGTTATGGAGAATTGCTTACTCGAACCGATCTGACTTCTGTTCAGACTGGGTATTTGGATGTTATCCGTTCTCAGGGGAAAACTCTTCTGAGGATTGTTCAGGATATTCTTGATTTTAGCTCGATTCGAAAGACGAGTTATGTCCTGAAGGAAGAGCCCATCAATTTGCAGAACCTGCTTGACGAAACTTTTAATGGAATTCGTCCATTAGCGGATAAGAAAAAGTTGGATTGCAAATTGTTCATTGATCCTGAAACCCCGAAAGTGGTGAAGGGGGATCGTGTTCGTTTACAGCAGATTCTTATTAATTTGCTCGGAAATGCTGTTAAGTTTACTCCTTCAGGAACTGTGACTTTGAAGTTGGAACTCATGTCGATTGAGGAAAGCAGTGGGACATCAGTTGCCCGTATCATGATGACGGTGGAAGATTCCGGCATCGGGATTAGTCCGGTGGATATCAAGCGGCTCTTTGAACCATTTACTCAGTTGAGTAGTTCTCAACATGTTCCGAGAGACGGTGCCGGGTTGGGACTGGCTATTGTTAAGCGGTTATGCGAACTGATGGGAGGGGAAATAAGAATCGAAAGTGAGTCAGGTCGTGGCTCTCAATTCCATTTAGATTTAAAGATGGAGATTATTCAGGAAGAAGTTACTATTCCGGTGCCCCAACAGGTTGGAGATGTCGTGGAATCTGATGAAAAGAAAGTTTTGCTGGCAGAGATCTTTCCCATCAAAATTTTGATAGCAGAAGATAATCCATTTATCAGAAATTTGTTGATAGAGTATTTGAGTGCCCTTGGGTTTCAGCCAAAGACTGTTGAGACAGGCGGTGAGGCTGTTCAGCACTGGGAAGGAAATGATCTCATCATGATGGATCTACGAATGCCCGAGATGGATGGAATTACAGCAGCTGAGAAGATACGAGAATTGAGTGGCAATTCTGAGAAACCATGGATTATTGGTATGTCTGCCACGTTGGCGGAACTCGAACGCGAAAAAGCGTCAATTGCCGGAATGAATGATTTTCTGGGGAAACCATTTTTTGCAGAAAGCCTTCGTCAGGCCATTGAGGGATGCCCACTTTTTGCGAAGCGGGAAGAATTTGCAAAAGCTAAGAAGATGGAAACAGAGGAATCTAGAAAAGATGAAAAAAATACTAGTCCATCCGATCTCCCGGATGTGTTTAAAATGGGGCAGAATGATGGAGACCTCGTTAAAGAAGCCATTTTAGAAATTCCGGGAATCATTGATCAGATGAGTGTCGCTTTGGATGAGCAGGACTTCGAAATGGTCCAAGACAGGGCTCATTATTTGAAAAATACTATCTTTGCGCTTCAGATGGATTCACTTCTTCCGTCGTGCAAGTTAGTTTCTGATAAAGCCCGGGAACAGGATACGAAAAGTGCTGGTGAAGCTTTAGTCGAGCTTCGGGAGGCATTTGCGATATGGGAGAGAGAAACGAAATATTAAGCGTTTCTTTACAGAGTAGCTTTCGATGCTTTTTCTCGAATATCAATGTCTGTGAGAAAAGGAGCTATCAGACCAGAGAGATTTGGTGGAAAAGCTCCTTTGATGTAAATACCTTGTTCTGTTGTCTCTTCTGATCGGATACCTCCAGCGGTGTGAAGTTTTGAGATGATGTCATATCGATCGTAAGGTATCAGGAGTTCCACCGGATGGGCTATTTCGTCGAGAATACTTGCCATTTGCTGGCGTAATTGATCGAGCCCTTTTCCTGTTTTTGCGCTGATCAAAAAAGCATCAGGATGGGTGAGGCAAAGGGACTTGAGGAAGTCTGAATCTGGAGAACAATCAATTTTATTGAATACGGTAATCACTCGTTTTTCTGATGCTCCGAGTTCTCTCATCACCCGGAGAGTTGTTGCCGCATGTTTTTCAATATCGGGGCTGGTGATGTCCATTACATGGACGAGAAAGTCCGCTACGACAACTTCTTCCAGAGTTGCTTTAAATGCTTCGACGAGACTGTGAGGTAGTTTGCGAACGAATCCAACAGTGTCCGTTAGGAGCAAAATTTGCCCGTTTGGCAGTGTGAGCTGTCTCGTTGTTGGATCAAGTGTCGCAAAGAGTTTATCCTCTGCCATGACACCTGAACCAGTTAAGGAATTTAAAAGAGAGGATTTTCCTGCATTTGTATAACCAATGATAGCTGCGGTAGGAACAGGCTTGCGCAGTCGTTTTTGTCTCTGAGTATCTCTTTGTTGAATGACATCCTTTAGTTTTTGTTTCAACTGTACGATACGTGCATTGACCATTCTGCGGTCTGATTCAAGTTGAGTTTCTCCTTGTCCTCTGGCTCCGGTGCCACCGCCTCTTTGTCGGCTAAGATGAGTCCATGCCCGTTTTAGTCTTGGAAGTGAATATTCCATGCGAGCAAGTCCAACTTGAAGAATTGCTTCTCGGGTATGTGCTCGGCTTGCAAAGATATCCAGGATGACTTCATGCCGATCAATGACGCAGAGTTTGGTTGTGGCTTCCCAGTTTCGTTGTTGAGCTGGTGTCAAATCGTCATCAAAGACGATAACATCTGCTTCAAGTTTTTTGGCGAGATCTGCGATTTCAGCTGCTTTTCCTTTTCCTAAAAGCATTTGAGAGTTTCGTTCCCTTAGATGAACAAGGTTTTTCCCCACAACGGGGATGTCCAGTGTTTCAACTAATTCGTGAAGTTCATTCAATAAGTTCTCAGCTTCACTTTTGTCCATTGCAGGGTACCTGATCCCTATAAGCAGGGCTTTGGTTACTTTGGTTTGAACATCTTTGACTGAAAACATTTGAGATAAAAGGTTGATACTCTCTGTAGTTGTTTCATGGGAAGTCAACTATGAGCTCTCTTTCCCGGTAGGCGCTATTGTATATTTATACTGTTTAGCCAGCTTTTAAGCAAAAGGCCTCTGTCAAAAAATGACAGAGGCCTTTGGTAGATAAGAATGCTTTTTTCTTAGGAAAGAGCAGCTTGGGCGGCAGCCAATCGGGCGACTGGCACTCGGAATGGCGAACAGCTGACGTAAGAGAGTCCCAGTTTATGGCAGAAGGCCACACTGGAAGGGTCCCCTCCATGTTCTCCACAGATTCCGAGTTTGATGTCTGACCTAGAGGAGCGTCCGAGTTTAACTGCTGTTTCCATCAGTCTTCCAACTCCAGTTTCATCGATACTCGCGAATGGATTATCTTTCACAATCTCAAGTTCTTTGTATTGTGGAAGGAAGGATCCGGAATCATCGCGGCTCATTCCGAGGGTTGTTTGGGTCAAATCATTGGTTCCGAAACTGAAGAATTCAGCTATTTCGGCAATTTCATCTGCGACAACGGTTGCTCTGGGAACTTCGATCATCGTTCCTACTAGGTATTTGATCTTGGTTTTTTTCTCCTTAGAAACTTCTGCGGCGACGCGATGAACGATATCGACCTGGATTTGAAGTTCTTTGGGGAAGCCAACCAATGGGATCATAATCTCCGGATTAACCTTAATTTTTTTCTTCTGAACTAAAACTGCGGCTTCGAAGATAGCCCTAATCTGCATTTCGGCTATTTCGGGATAGATGATACTTAGGCGACATCCTCTATGGCCAAGCATTGGATTGAATTCATGGAGTTCAGTGACGCGATGAGAGATTGTTTCGGGTTTTACACCAATTTTTTCTGCCAATTCGCGAATCATGCTACCTTCATGTGGAAGGAATTCATGAAGTGGCGGATCCAATAGACGAATAGTTGCAGGTAGTCCTTTGAGTTCTTTGAAGATGCCAACGAAATCCTTTCTCTGATAAGGGAGGAGTTTTTTCAAAGCTGCCTTTCGAGCTTCAGTGGAATCGGCAAGGATCATTTCTCGCATCGCATCAATACGGTCTCCTTCGAAGAACATGTGTTCGGTCCGGCAAAGTCCGATGCCGGATGCACCAAATGCGACAGCGTTGCCTACCTGATCTGGTGAGTCAGCATTGGTTCGAACTTGGAGTTTTGAAGCCTTGTCGCACCAATTCATCAATTTGGCGAAATTTTGGTAGGATGGGCTCTTGGCAGGAGTTAAGCTTTTTTCAATCAGAACCTGAATGATTTCAGAAGCAGCGGTTTTAACTTCTCCCGCATAGACTAGGCCCGATGTCCCATCGATAGAAAGGAAGTCACCTTCTCTGAAGGTTTTACCGTCAACATAGAGGCTCTTTTTGTTGTAATCGATTTGAATTTCGCTGGCTCCGCAAACACAGACTTTACCCATTTGGCGAGCGACGAGAGCGGCATGTGAACTGACACCTCCGCGCGCTGTAAGGATGCCTTCTGCGGCAATCATTCCTCGGAGGTCTTCCGGCGATGTTTCAATTCTCACGAGAAGCACTCTTTCACCTTTGGCGGCAATCTCTGTGGCACGGTCTGCATTTAGGCAGATTCGACCAGTTGCCGCACCGGGACCGGCGGGAAGTCCTTTGGCAATGACAGCTGTATTTTTGAGGGCTGCCCGATCAAAAATGGGAGCTAGAACTTGGTCCAATTGATCGGCGGGAACACGTTGCACAGCTGTTGCCGAGCTGATTAGACGCTCTTTAACCATTTCAACCGCGATACGGATAGCAGCCATGCCCGTTCGTTTTCCGTTGCGTGTTTGCAGCATGTAAAGTTTTCCGTCTTCGATAGTGAATTCGAAATCCTGCATGTCCTTGAAGTGCTTTTCGAGGGTACGTCGTACTTTTTCAAGTTCAGCGTAAGCCTTGGGCATAATCTTCTTAAGCTTGGCTACCGGATCTGGTGTACGCACACCAGCGACAACATCTTCTCCCTGAGCATTGATGAGAAATTCTCCGTAGAAAACTTTTTCTCCAGTTGCAGGGTCACGAGTGAAAGCAACACCGGAGCTGGAATTAGTGCCGGTGTTTCCAAAAACCATTGCTTGAACGTTTACGGCGGTTCCCCATTCACTTGGGATACCATATTTCTGCCGATAAACGATAGCGCGATCGTTCATCCAGGAACCAAAAACAGCACCAACGGCACCATGAAGTTGGTCCCAAGGACTGACAGGAAAGTCTTTTCCGGTTCTCTTTTTAACCAGATTTTTGAAACGAGCTACCAATTCTTTTAATCCATCTGCATCAATTTTGCTGTCTTCGATGTGTGGATTTTTTGGATATAAGTCTTTTTTGAGCTCTTCAATAACAGTCTCGAACGGCTCGTGATCTTCTCCTGGGAGGGTTTGAACCCCAAGGACGACATCTCCGTACATTTGAATGAAGCGACGGTAACAATCCCAGGCAAAACGTTCGTTATTACTTTGTTTTGCTAGGGCTAGGACTGTGTCGTCATTGAGGCCCAGATTAAGGATGGTATCCATCATGCCTGGCATTGAATCTCGAGCTCCTGAGCGAACTGCGACAAGAAGTGGTTTTTTGAGATCGCCAAACTTACGGCCAGTTTCCTTTTCCATGGCCCTGATACCGGCTTCCATTTGTGATTGGAGCACTGTCGGATAGGTTCGCTTATGATCGTAGAAGTAAGTGCAGACTTCTGTTGTAATGGTGAATCCTGGAGGAACAGGAAGTCCGATACGGGTCATTTCGGCCAGGTTGGCTCCTTTACCGCCCAATAGATTGCGCATTTTTGCGTTACCATCGGTCTTTTTCCCGAATAGGTAAACGTATTTGGTTGCTTTAGAAGAGCCTTTTTTGACGGCTTTCCTTTTAGTCGTTTTTTTTGCAGTGGATTTGGATGTCATCCTTGGGCCTTTATCTGACGGTTATAGTTATTTTGTTCTATTAAAGTGATTAAAGAAAATGATAAGAGGTGGGTTAATTATGGATGGGGGAGAGTGTGTCAATGGATTATATTGAAGAGAAGATCTTGCGATGGCCGCGATGTGAAGATTATCAATTGTTCCTCAAATTGCTTTCGATTAAACGTTGATCCTCACCCCTCTGCACCAGTATTTCATCTATTATATATTAGGTAGTGTGCAAGTGTTTCCCAAATGAATAACGAGATTTTTGATATTGATCAGGATTCCAGTGGAGAAGAGATGGAGGTTTCTTCGGAAAAGAATATGGGGTTTCTGGATCATGTAGAAGATCTTCGCTGGACGATTCTGAAGACGGGGATTGTCTTTTTAGCTGCGTTTGTCGTTACCGCTATTTTTCTGCCTTATGCTTCACGTATTCTGAATTGGCCATTAAATCGGGCGTTTAACAGTCTGGAAATAAGCGAGCAAATGGGGTTGGTCACGACATCGCCGATGGCTGTCTTTTCAGTATATCTACAAATTTGTTTTTTGGGAGGTTTGTTTTTTGCTCTTCCGTTTGGATTGTATTTTGTTGGAGGATTTGTCGGGCCTGCTCTAACGAAAAAAGAGACAAAACTACTCGTGCCAGCTTGTTTGAGTGCTTTAGTTCTTTTTTTATCGGGAGCTGCATTTGCCTACTTTTTTTTGGTTCCCAGTGCCATTAAGGTGTCTATCTTCTTTAACGATATGTTGGGCTTCGAATTGATGTGGTCTGCAGATCGTTACTATGGTCTCTTGGTTTGGATGATTTTGGGAATGGGTCTCAGTTTTCAATTTCCGATGGTCATACAGATCTTGGTTTACCTTGGGATTGTTGAAGTGAGGAAGCTGAAGAGTCTGCGCAAGGTGATGATCGTGGTGTTTTTTATCATTTCAGCGATTATTACGCCAACTCCCGATCCATTAACTCAGAGTATGGTAGCCTTGCCTATGTATGGCCTTTATGAACTTTCTCTGTTGATCGCTGGTCGGGTAGAGAAACGTCGTAAAGCCAACGAGGAGGCATAAAAAAGACCGAATGACATTCCGGTCTCTAGCAATCATATGTGAGGGAGGGTATTACTTTTTATTGTCTCGCTGATGTGAAAGGACAACCTTGAACATCTGTAAAGCTAACCAGAATCCTGCTGAAATACTTGCTGAACAGAATGCGGCAAAACTGTAGACAACAGGCTTGGAGTAACCCATTACGTGTTTTTGTAACACGAAAAAGAAAAGGATAAAGACTCCTGCTGTTAGAAGAAGGTCAAAAAAGATAGATGCTTTGGTTGGCTTATTGTTGGCCATAACAAAGGCATAGAAGAGGAAGGAGTGGGCTTTTGTCCATAGCAAATTTTTCTATGAGTGGATGTTCGTCGAAAATTCGCCAAGTTTGCTCGAAGGAAAAAGTAAAAATGGCTTGGAAGAAAGGGGGGCGATGAAATAGAAATAACATCTAAAGAAATATGAGTGCGATCACAGTTAAGAGCAAAGAGTCCTGTAAGTATGATTTAATTTCTCTTGGAGAAGTTATGCTGCGTCTTGATCCTGGAGAGGGGAGAGTCAGAACGGCTCGCCAGTTCACGGCTTGGGAAGGTGGAGGTGAATACAATGTAGCTCGTGGTCTACGTAAGTGCTTTGGTCTTCGTACTGGGGTTGTCACAGCCTTTGCGGACAATGAAGTGGGTCATCTCATCGAAGATTTTATCATGCAGGGAGGGGTAGATACTCAGTTTATTCAATGGATCCCTTATGATGGGATTGGTCGAACCGTGCGAAACGGCCTTAATTTTACAGAGCGTGGTTTTGGTATTCGCGGAGCGGTAGGCGTTCCTGATCGAGGTCAGACAGCTGCTTCTCAGTTCAAGGTTGGTGATATTGACTGGGATTTTATCTTCGGAGAAAAAGGTGTTCGCTGGTTCCACACGGGTGGGATCTTTGCGGCTCTTTCAGATACGACACCTGATGTTGTGATAGATGCGGTGAAAGCAGCAAAGAAACACGGAACGATTGTTTCTTATGATTTGAACTATCGCCCTTCGCTCTGGAAATCGATAGGTGGTCATGAAAAAGCTCAGAGTGTTAATCGAGAGATCGCAAAATATGTCGATGTGATGATTGGTAACGAAGAAGACTTTACGGCTTGTTTGGGTTTTGAGGTCGACGGTGTCGATGAAAACATTTCGAGCATAGAAGTGGATAGTTTTAAGAAAATGATTTCTCAGGCTGTTAACGCTTTTCCCAATTTTAAAGCAACCGCTACCACACTTCGGACGGTCAAATCGGCAACCGTTAATTCATGGGGTGCGATCTGTTGGTGTGGAGGAAAGTTTTATGATGCGACTCACCGATTTGATCTTGAAATCCTTGATAGAGTTGGTGGTGGGGATAGTTTTGCCTCAGGATTGATCTATGGTTTTCTCATGACAGGTGATCCTGAAAAAGCCGTTAACTATGGTGCTGCGCATGGAGCTCTTGCCATGACTACTCCGGGAGATACCTCTATGGCTACGGTGGCAGAAGTTGAGAAAATTATGTCTGGCGGTGGGGCACGTGTTGTTCGATGAGCAGATACAATAGCACGCTTTGATCAAATCGTTTCTTCATCTAGGTCCTGCGATTCAAAAATCCAGACGATAGTCCAACCCGATTCATCGTCCACATAAACTGCCGGGCTGCTGTCGGGGATGTCAGTTTCGACAAATTCTACTTCGTTTTGAAACGCATAAGTTTCTAAAGGAGGTTCTTGTAGCAGGAAACGAATCCCCAGAGAGATAGCTATGATAGCTGCTGCTGCACTGACCCAACGAATGATAGAGGGAAAGGGCAGCAGATTGCTTTGTGATGCTATTTTTGGTTGATTGAGTTGGGATCGGATTTCTTGCCAAGTTTCTTCTGCATCCGGGATTTTTACCTGGGCTGTTTGCTTCAAGAGTTGAGAAGCCTTCATCCAATGATCCCGGATTTGTCTGCAATCAGGGCATTGGATGAGATGTTGCGTAAGTATCTCCTGATCAGCCGTGTGGAGTTCTCCATCTATGTCACGGCTGATCCATTCCTGTGCCTGCTTACAATTCATTGTCCACTACTATTTAAGTTTCAGAATTGTAGTTTACCATCTGGAATGATGCCTGCGATACGAGTCATTATCGTCACAGTAGCGGTCGCGATGGTTATGATGTCGTGAGTAACTGTTTCTGACCCAGACTTTTTTCTTGCGATAGGTATAATGACCTTCGACCCAGTATTTACGTCTGTTTCCACAGTCATCATACTCTCTAACCCAATGTCCTGGAACCCAGGTTTTTATTCTAGTGTATTTCCAATAACCTCCATGTCTGTGGCTTGTTCGAACAACGACTTTGGTTCTAGGACCTCTATCGTAGTAACGATCACGGGCATAATGATCATGATGGTTATCAATGGCGCTGCCAATTAAAATTCCTCCAATGAGGCCTCCGATGGCTGCGATTGCTTCATCTCCGGCCTGAGCTTTGGGAGCATTGACTACTAAAACAAAAGCGGTGAGACCAGATAAGATTAGTGTTTTCATAATGTATCTCCTTTTTTGATGGTTCGAAGATGAGACGAACCCATTGGAAAGTTATTCATTATTTTTCTATCTGGTGAAAAAAATCTTTATTGGGCTGTTAAAATAAGAATCAAATTCCCTCCTTTTACCGAAGGGCCTCCCAGGACAGTGGGTTTTCCTTTAGTCATTGCTATTGTGGTGTTTATCTGAACTCTTCCACTGTGAAGCCAGCGGATGCTCACTCTCGATTTCTGTTGATTGATGGGTTTGGCATCCACTTCAACCTGATGCCCGCGCCCGATAGACATGGACGCTTTTCCCGGCAAGTTCAGACGGGTGTTCCCACTGCCGTATCGTTTATAGGATTTGAATTTAAAGAGCCGGCGAAGGGTTTTCTCATAAGCTTTGAGACTGGGGTCAGTTGCCGTTGCATCATTGGTTGCCAGTATCATAACACCTTTGAGGGAAAGCGAGCCTGAAGACCTTTCTTTGGCTGAGAGAGTGATTGGAATAAGCAGGTAGGCTGCGACGATAAGCGATAATGTTGAGATGGCTTTCATAGGAATTCCTTCATATAGCGTTGGATCGATTTACGGGCGTTAAAAATTCGGGACATAACTGTGCCGGTTTGGCATTTCATTACTTTAGCGATTTCTCCATAGGATAACTCTTCTATCTCTCTGAGCATAAGTGCAGTGCGATGTTTGGGAGAGAGTTTGGTGATTACTTTATTAAAATGTTCCCGAATCTCGCTTCTTTCAAGTTTACTTCGAGGTTCGGATGAACTGAATGAAGCGTCAGCCGGGCTGTCGATTTCCTCGGACCATTCATCGAGATAGTGGACCTCTCCTCGCCTCTTTGCTTTACGAATATGATCTAGGGCTGTGCGGGTCGCGATCTGGTAAATCCATGAGGTGAACGCGGAGTTTTGTTTGAAGCGGGAAATATTTTTCCAGCTTTTTATCCAGGTTTGTTGACTGAGTTCTTTTGCATTATCCTCATTTCTAACAATGGTATAAATAACACGGAAGACGTAAGCATGGTGTTTTTTAACCAATTCCCCAAATGCTGATTGATCGCCTTTTTGTGCCTTGGCGATGCATTCAGATTCTTGATTCATGGTCTTGGAGGAAGCAGGACAAAGAGACTGGGAATATAATTTTGGGAGTAAACTTCTTAAGATAGGACCGTCGCTGCTGGAGAATGTTCTGTGGAGGATTGTCTAAAGAGTGTCCAATGTTTTTTGATGAAAGGAAAGAGGGTAGATCTGTTACAAACGCATGTTCTCTTAGAGAAATGACGTAAAATAGCTGAGTTTTATTGATAACTTTGATCAAATCATCTAATTTCAGATCTCTTCTTTTGATTACTCCTTTTCATTCTTATGACAACACTCGCAAAATACGAAATAAAGCCCCATCACCGTCTGAATCAGGAACAAGTTGACCAGTACATGGATCAAGGTTTTTTAGTCTATCCGGAAAAGATTTTTCCGGATGAAAAATTTGAGAAACTGAAAGCTCATTTTGAAAAAAAACTGACTGATCTTCCCGAAGGTGATCGTCCCGAAGCAATGGATGTCCCTCATTTTACAGACCCTGCTTTATTTGAATGGCTGTTTGCCGATGAAGTTCTCGATCTAATCGAACCGATCATTGGTCCGGATATTGCGTTATTTTCCAGCCACTTTATTTGTAAACCAGGAACAGATGGCAAAAAAGTTCCCTGGCACGAAGATTCGTATTATTGGAAGGGTATGATAGATCCGATGGAAGTTGTTACTGTCTGGTTGGCGATTGATCCTTCAACTGAAGAGAATGGGTGTATGTTTGTTAAACCGAGGACTCATCGTGCGGCTCAAAAAGGATTTTCTAAATATGAATCCGTGGATGAGGAGACTAATGTTTTTATAACTGAAATCGTTGATGAAGATAGAAAACTATATGAAGAGGTTCCCTGTATTCTTCAGCCCAATCATGCCAGCATTCACGATGGTCGATTGATGCATGGCAGTGCTGCTAACACCAGTGGCATTCGACGTTGTGGTTATACCATGCGTTACATCAGTAGTGCCTGTGTGATGAATGAACCACATCGTGAATACCACCAGATCTACTTGGCCCGAGGAAAGGATCTTGGTAATCAACCTCAAAATTTTGTCGACCCTACTAAATCGTACGATGAATTTATGGCTGCTCGTATTAAGAGAGGCCGAAGAGGACATTGACTTGATAGGTAAGACCCCGAAATAAAGCTATTTTATATGGAAAGGTATCCAAGTTCTCTGCGAGGAATTTCTTGACATGTAAGAAGTAAAGGGGAGATGATTTATTTGCTTATATAAATAACAGGGGGGGTAATGAGTCTTAAGAAGATATATGTCGTCTGTGCGTCTCAACGTGTGGGTAGTTCTTTTTTGTGTGCATGTTTGCGGGCAACTAATGTAGCTGGTCGACTAACGGGAGAGTTATTGCATGGCAATGCTCGTTTAAATGATGAAAAATGGCTAAGAGAGATGGAAAAAAAATCCGGATTAAAATGGCCTTCCGTAGAAATGTTGCATTTTTTTTTGAACCGAATTGCAACTGGAAATGGTATAGCAGGTGCCAAGGTTTTTTGGGCACATTTGTGTAAGTTTATTGATCAATTCAGACAATTGGATCAGTATAGAGGGAGTGATACTAAGCATATTCTTGAAAAATTATTTCCTTCGGTGCAGTACATATTTTTAACGAGGAGAGATAAAATAGCTCAAGCAGTTTCTTATTCAATTGCTTCCCGAACCAACATGTGGGTATCGACGGAAAAAGAACAAAAATCTGTAGAATTGGCGTTTGATTTTAAGGATATCGATACAAGATATCATAAATTGCTTGAGGACGAAAAACTCTGGAAAGACTTTTTTCTAACAAATCAGTATGAGCCTCTGGAATTAATTTATGAGGATTATATAAATAATCCGGATGAAACAGTGAGGATGGTAATGGACTTTCTAGATGTTGAATTTGAAAGGGAATTGGATTTGTCTGGAGTTGGACTGAAAAAGCAATCTAACCACATCAATGAAAAATGGATACTAGAGTATAAGAAGATGAAAGCGTTGGAGGTCAAAAAAGGGTTTCTTAATTAATTTCAAAAGTTATGAGAAAACACCATGGGATCGTTTCCTTTGATTTCTAGTATGAATTTATTTTTAAGGAGTTCGATCTTTCCCCAACTATTTGAGATTTGTCCTTCATCTAGTTTTTCAACAGCTGATTGAATGGTGATATAGGGGATCCCGTCGTGTTGGTCGATATGGTTCCAGTGAAGATGTCCATTGAGAACAGCGACTACGTTGCCAGAGTTTGATAGGATGCGGCGGACTTCAGTGCGATTTCCGAGGAAACAATTGTCTGGTTGGCGATAGAACCATGGATTTCCAGCTAAATCTTGGTCGGCTAAAGAAAAATGAGTAAAAACGACGGTTGGTTTAGTCGTTTTGGCTAAGTCCTCTTGAAGCCAACTAACTTGATTTTGAGGGATGGAAGCAGGATATTTTATAGGGGTATGGGTATCTGAGTAGAGAATAATGAAATGAAATTCTCCGACATCAAAGGAATAGAAAAGGGAATCTAGGTTTAAAAAAGAGCAGATCTCATCGGTACTAAGATTGATAACATCGTGATTTCCAACAACGTGGTGCACTGGGATAGAGGATTGGCCTAGCGCAGCCACACCAATCTGAAAGTTTTGTAAGTCAGTGTCTCGCCCTGCATCTTCAATCAAATCTCCAAGGTGAATGGCAAAAGCATAATTTGGATCTTTTGAGAGATTATCTACAAATTCATTAATAAAGGGAAGAGAATGCTCAGACAGTTTCAGAGGCATTCCTTCAGTGCTGCGATCAGGTCCAATATGGAGATCTGAAATAAGGCCAATTTTCATAAGAGAGGAATCAGTGTAAAATAGGGTGGATCCATTTCATCAACGCATAGGTCATGTCTATTGGTCGTAAAACTGTCCAATCTTAAAATGCTAAAATTAGATTTGGAGATAAGGCTCTTGACATATTGATAAATTTCGATATGAAAAAAGAGTGAATGAAAATGATTCCAGTTTTTGGAAGGCAGTGGCTGATCCCGTGCGACAGCGGATTATGAAGTATTGTTGTTGCCGCCAAAGAAGTGTGACAGAGATTGTGACGAAGGTGAAATTAAGCCAGCCAACGGTATCTCATCATCTTGCGCTTTTGCGTGAAGCTGGGGTTTTGAAGGTGGAAAGACATGGGAAAGAATTATGGCATAAGCTCGATCAGAAGAAAGTCGCGATTTGTTGTGGCCGTATGATGATCGCTTTTGCTCCGGAAGAAAAAATAGATTAAAAATTTTTAGCATTCATATCGAAATTGTTCGATATGTTAAAACGAAAGGAAAATAGAATGAATGATATAAAGAAAAAATGTTGTAACGAGGATTCTTGTTGCTGCTGCGGATGTGGTTGTAAGTCTTAAGACTTATAACCAAGCATCTGTTTTTAGATAAACCGAATGGTATCTACATTTTGGATTTATCTAAGAGACAGTATTCAATGAAAATCTTTGTTCATTATCCGACCCAACAATTATTTCTATTGTTGGGTTGTTTCTTTAAATAACCTCGAGATAATCTTTATCGGGCAGGGAAGGGAATGGATTTCCTGGTAACGTTTGATACCAGTAGGCAACAGATGCGATATCATCCTGAAGGGGTAGGAAACGTCCTTCACTTCGCCAGCCTAAAGCTTGAATAGTGATGCGGAGATCTTTTTTGAAGCGAACAGGGTCTGTAATGTGCCACCGATACAGATTAAAACGAGTTTGTGATTGGTAAACACCATCAGGCCTGATCACCTGTGAAAGTCCGGCGTAAGGTGTGGTGTATTCCTGGTACTGTTTTGTCTGTTTATTTTCGAAATTATAGGACCCACAAAAATAATCTTCAGTCCCGGTTCCGCAAATAGTTGGAAATTCTTTATCCCCATCCAGGTAGAATTTGATTTCTCCTTCACCCCACCAGCCGGTATTATTTACCCCCCAGGCCATGTAGGTACCAACATATTTTCCCTGTCCCTCGACTCCGTCTAAAATGGTATAGACTTCTTTGTAAGGAAGGGGGTTTGTTCTCCGAAATTGAGCGTGGAAGTAGGCCGCGTTTTCCGGAATTCCAGTTAGCCTATAATTAATTTGATAAAACAAAACCATGTCATTGACGTCGATGTTTTCGACGGTCATCCGACATTTTTTGCGAAAAGGCATTTCCCAATAGCAGTTGAACGCGCTTCCTGGATTGACACATACTGCTAGTGATGAAATTTGACCAAAGTTTTCTTTTCCCCAACCGGAAGCAAAGAAATCACCTAATGGGCATTCGACACTGGGGTGTTCCTGATCATCCCAGTAAATACGGAGGATACTGAATCGCCAATTGCCGGTTGGAGTCATCCAGATTTGTTCGATGCATCCGGGGCCTTCGATTCCTGCAATTTCAAAGGTTTCGCCTGCTTTGATTGTGACACAGGGAGATATTTTCCAACCTTGTCCCAGATCTCGTGCACATTCGGCGCTATGCCCTTCAGTCGCCATGCCTCCTTTACCTTTTTCTCCTCTGAAGTTTTCGGGAGAGATAGATCGAGATTCGGCATCGTCAAGATAAGCAATATTTTTCATAATTAAT
>JANQKU010000048.1 GCA_028280955.1 Opitutaceae bacterium | reverse complement strand
ATCACCATCCGCCATTCGTTTAAGGAGAAGAGCCAACTCCATGGCATGGTAATCTCCCCAAAGGGAAGATTCCCCACAGGCAACTTTCTGCCCACGAGGGATATAATCCCATCCATTTGGATTATGATAAACAGAATGCAGCAACAACCCTTGATGTTTTGAGTCCGTCGAGAGGTAAGGCTCATCAAACAGCGTATTGGCGATAGTCAATCCGGCCTGCATATAGCGGCTGCCTTTTTTGGCCTTGCCGTTTTCCTTTAACCAGGAACCCAGGCGAATCAATCCCTGTGCCGTAATAGCCGCAGCCGAGCTATCCAACGGTTCCCATGGATTATAAGGATCAGCTTTCTTTTTAGAATAGTTCCCAGCTTTGTGTAAATTGGGAGCGCCATCATCCCAAAATGGAATACCATCCAGGCTCGAATAATTATCAATGTAATGATCGGCAGCGGCTATCGCTGTATTCAAATACAGTTCCTCCACAGCCGCTTTACCCCCAAAGATCTTAAGCTCAGAAGCTTTGACTGTCTGCAGAAACTCCAATTGCTCCGGATAACCACAAATCACCCAAGCCGCCCCACGTGTCCATGTCGTAAAAGGCGAATAACCCTGTTGTGAACTGGGGCACCGGTATTGCCCGTCATTCATATTGAAAACAGATTCATGAACCACCCGGCCGGAAACATCGTAAGCATCCCGGCCCTCGCCATAATAAACATTGTACTTAGCGGTGGTAATCGCATGCTCCACCGAGCGATGGAGCAGATCAATTGGTTTATCACCTTCTCCCATCAAGCGATGACCCAGATGATGCGAAAGGACCAGGGCACGCATCGACCGAATGGTATCCGAAAAAAGTGAATGCGGTCCGTTAAAAGAGTAGACGTAACCGGTCCCGATGTTTGTCTCAGACCACCGAGAAGCTTGCACTGCTCCCGTAATCTTCAAAGCCAGTTCATAAAAATCGAGAGCGTCTTGGCTGTAAGGAGTTCTCCCCTCAAGCATTAATCGACGTAAATTACCGTAGGTCGAAACATTGTTAAACCCGTGATCATGCACGCCAATATGAGAAACATGAGACGCCATATGTTTAATCGTCCGACTACGGCCAATCTCTAAAAACGTCTCATCGTCTGTCGCATCAAATTGCAGAATGGCACATCCGAATTGAAAACCCTGGGTCCATTCCGTCCAACCACGGCTGGTATATTTTCCTTTTACAGTAAAAACCGGTGTTCCCTTGGCGGCATCCCATCCACGATCGATGGAGACAATCTTCTGCGCGGCGAGATCAAAAAGCCGGTTGGTTTTCCTGAGAAGTTTCTTTGGAGTCAGGGTAGTATTGATTTTCATACGGAGGGGAACTCAAGAGACTGATGAAAGAAAGACAACAAAGAATAGATAACTTTTTAGGCCGCCAAGCAGTCATTTGCGGTGAAATAACAACCTCTTGGGGACGATATTCCCGTCTATAATACTTCAAAAACCCTCTCAAGCCCCCATTGACCCAGACGAACTATAATCTACCCCCATTTTACAGTAATATTTGCCCATATGGTGACGTTTCCCTAAGAAAATTCCCTCGAATGCATGAGCTGATCGCAGAATCTTATCCTCTCCTCCCTTCTTTTTTTAATAGAGAGATTCCCAACAGCCCCATGTTATATGCCTTTTTAGAAGGGAAAGCACCCGGGAGGGCCTATGTGGAAACCCTTTCTGATCCGCAAGGATGCATCGTTTCCATGGACTACAGTTTTGTTTTTCTCGGAGGGAAGGTAAGCGATCAGTTTTTGTATGAGGCGATTTATCAGCTTCGAAAAGAAAACCTCATCCACCTCATCTGGCCTCGAAAATTTCTCTCATTGCATCCACCTCCCACTGGTTACTCTCATAAAATTAAGAGAAGAGAATTCTTCGAAAGGATTCCTCAGGATAATGTCGACAGCAAAAAGGCCGAACTCCCCCCAGGATTTTCCATTGCCCGAATCTCTTCAGCTCTCCTGCCTCAATGTATCTGGGCTGATGATATCATCCATGTTTTCGGAAGCATTTCCGGTTTTCTGACCAATGGGCTCGGCTTCTGCATCCTCCATTCAGGGAAAATTGTGGCCGAAGCATACGCCTCGTTTTGGGGAGCGAATCGCATCGAAGTCGCCGTTGTCACAGCCTCCGAGTTCCAACGTAGAGGGCTC
>JANQKU010000274.1 GCA_028280955.1 Opitutaceae bacterium | reverse complement strand
GATTTTATAGAACCTCTCTTAAGATAATGGCAGATTCAGATATATACGATTTAGTGGTTATTGGTGGTGGTCCTGCGGGATATGCTGCCGCAATTCGGGCTGGGCAACTCGGAAAAAAGGTTGCTTGTGTCGAGATGGAGAGAGCAGGTGGGACTTGTCTGAACTGGGGATGTATCCCGAGTAAGGCTTTGCTGAAAAGTGCTGAGCTTTATGAGTCTTTTGGGAAAGCGGAGACCTTCGGGTTTAAGATCGGCTCCATAGAGTATGATTTTGTCGAAGTGATCAAACGGTCGCGATCAGTAGCTGATCAGATGGCCAAGGGAATCGAGTTTTTATTTAAGAAGAACAAGGTCGAATACATTACGGGAAAGGCCCAGATAAGTGTGCCGGGAATGGTTGAGGTGATAGAGGGTTCTGCCAAGGGTTCCTTTTTGACAACGAAGAATATTCTTATCGCGACAGGGTGTCGACCGCGCGTCGTCAATGATCTTGAGGTTGATGGGGAGCGAGTGATGACTTCACGAGAAGCGTTGGCTATGAAGTCTCAACCTAAGTCTATTCTTATTATGGGAGCGGGCGCTATTGGGGCAGAATTTGCTTATTTCCTCAACACATTTGGAACCAAGGTTACTTTGGTTGAAATGCTCCCCCATGTGCTTCCCATTGAAGATGAAGAGGCTTCAAGATATGTGGCACGTTCCTTCAAGAAACAGGGGATCAGTGTTCATGTGGATACCAAGGTTGAGAACGTCAAGGTATTGAAAGGTTCTGTGAAGATGGACTTAGTCTGTGGAAGTAAGACTGAGTCTGTCGAAGTGGATTCTCTCTTGATGGCTGTTGGGGTTGTTCCAAATCTTGAAGGAGCTCTTTCATCGAAGATTAATCTCAATCTTGATCGGGGTTACGTAAAGGTAGGGGATGATTATCAGACAAATGTGAAAGGCATTTATGCAGCAGGAGATATCATTGGACCACCATGGTTGGCGCATGTGGCTACTTTTGAAGCTGTTCAAGCGGTTAATGGGATGTTCGGACATGGTAAACCTAAAAGAGTTGGGCGCTTTCCCGGATGTACCTATTGCCAACCTCAGGTCGCGAGCACTGGATTGACAGAACAAGCTCTGAAGGAAAAGGGAACTGCCTATAAAATCGGAAAGTTTCCCTTTGTCGCTTCCGGTAAAGCAGTGGCGGCGGGTGCCTCAGAGGGATTTGTTAAAGTTCTCAGCGATGAGTCAACCGGAGAGATTTTAGGCGTCCATATTGTTGGTTCAGATGCGACGGAATTGATCGCTGAATTTGGACTGGCCATGACGATGGAGGCGACAGTGGACGAAATTCACGGAACAATCCACGCTCATCCTACCTTAAGTGAGGCATTGGCCGAGGCTTCGGCTGCCACATCTGACGAAGCCATTCATATTTAGTCGTTTAGGAAGGTGAGCGAAAGAATTCACTCGACAGTGGTGGTCCATCGCTTGCACAGTCTGCGCTTTCTGCACCCGTATTTCAATGGATAGAATGCTGGCCTCCGAAGCCGGCGATTCGGGTTCGACTCCCGACGGGTGTACCAGCTTTGCAATGAAATAGACTATTTGATATCAAGTAGTTCTACTTCAAAGACCAAAGTGGATTGGGGAGGGATGACTGGTGGGGCACCTCGTTCTCCGTAACCGAGCTCGGAGGGAATAATGAGAAGTCGTTTTTCTCCCTTTGTCATTTCACTCAGTCCGATATCCCATCCCTTGATTACCTTTCCAGTCATAAGGGGAAAGGAGAAGGGTTTTCCTCTGGTAACTGAACTGTCAAAAACAGTGTCGTCCATGAGTTTACCGGTGTAGTGAACGATGACGGTATTGCCAGCTGCAGGTTTTTCTTTGCCACCGGGAGTTAGAATAATGTAGTGAAGACCGGATTCTGTTGCGATTGCTTCGGGAAATTTTTCAGTGATCTGCTGAAGTTCTGTCTTCACTGATTGTTCTTTTAGATTTTCTGTCTGTTGGAGCTGTTCAGTTTTCGATTCCGATTCTGTGGCCCTTGGTTTCAGGAATGTAATCAAGAGAAGAGCCAGTAGAGCACCAGCTGCCATCAAAAGGAGATTTTTACTTTTATTCACAATGGGTATTGTCCTTAAACAAATATAGGATAGAAGCAATGACTGATAGCGCTATTTTTTATAGCTCAATCGATACCTCAAATGCACGATCGTTTAGAGAGCAATCATATCCAATTTCGTCGTCATCCCCGTGCGCGGCGCTATTTGTTGAGAGTGGATGCTGGAGGCAAGGTTATGGTCACATTGCCACGATGGGGAACAAAAAAGGAGGCGATGAAGTTTGTCCAAGAACAAAGTGATTGGATTAAAGGTCAACGCAGAGAGAGAGTTGAATCCGGAAATAGAGAGCCCTGGGAGTTTGGTTCAAAAGTTCTATGGAGAGGTAAGTTTTACCCGTTGTTAGAGGGGAGTCAGCACAATTGTCCTACGGTTGTTTGGGGTGAGCATGAATTTCGCATTGCGGATAGAAATATGAATTTACGGCGACCGATTGAGGTGTATTTACGGTCAATTGCTCAAAATGAATTGCCCATTAGAACGAAGGTTTTGGCTGAGATTCATGGTATCGTGTTTCATCGAGTCTCGGTTCGCGGGCAAAGCACCAGATGGGGGTCCTGTTCAGCCAAGGGAACTATTTCATTGAATTGGCGATTGGTTCAAGTGCCAGAGGAAGTAAGAGATTATGTCATTTTACATGAATTGATGCATCGTAGAGAGATGAATCACTCAAGGAAGTTTTGGGCTTTGGTGGAGTCAGTATGTCCTCGATATCGTGAGTATGACCAATGGCTTGACGATAACGTATCACTTATTGGTCTTTGATTTTTTGGATGTAGAAAATATAATAAATTAAAAAGAGAATTGATTTTATGATAAGAATACAAGGAAGTGTTGGTAAGGGATGGCTTCATCAAGAGGGAGGATTTAAATTTGGAGAGAAATATTATTTTGATCCTGAGTACAGATGGGAACAGGATCGTTTGATAGATAAGTTCTTGGATAATCGTTTTCCGGAGTACCCACTCTACAATATGGAATCCAATTTAGGACAAATTGAATTTACAGATGAGAAACAGATTATTGTAGGAGGGATTCAACCGAACTTGATTATTGGAATGGTGGCAGGGGCAGAGTTTTTTTGTGATGAAGACAAAGATTCGGATATTTCCGTTCGTCCGTTGGAAGCATTGTTACAGACTCCGGACAAACTTCCGACAACCGAATCCTTTTTGGAATCACCTTTAATTAAAGGTTTTGATAAACAGATTTTAAGACTTAAGGAAACAAAGCCCGATTTCAAAGTGATTCCCCCATATTTCTGGGATTCGTCAGGCAGAGCTACTATTCATGGGTTTATTACCACTTCGATGAAGTTGTTTGGGGAAAATATTTTTCTATTGATGATGGATGATCCCGAATTGGTAAAAAGGATACATGGATGGATCTTGGATGCTTTTAGGACTTTAATTAATCATTTTTCGACCCTTGCGGAGATTCCTGTTACATCAGTCCACGTTGGCGAGTGCACGGGAACAATGTTGAGTCCTGATCAGTACAAAGAGTTTGTCGTTCCATTTGCCAGCCGGACCGGAAACGAGTTGGGGAATCTTCGTTGGCATTCCTGTGGGGATTCAGATCATTTAATAGAGCCTCTTTCAGAAGTTCATAATCTCAAAATACTGGATACTGGATCAAAAACAAGTGTCGGTGCGATTCGAGAAACCTTTGGTAAAGAACTAGAAATTAATGTAGCACCTCCAGTAGAAGTTCTATTGGAAAGGACGGACCCAAAGGAATTAGTGTTCTGGTTGGAGAAAACATTGGAAGAGAATGCGGGTGGCCCACTGAAGATAGTCTATCATTTGGAGCCAGGCTATTCTCTGGAGACATGCTTGTTGTTGTGTGATACTCTTGATGAAAAGGGGATTGTTTCTAAAGAGCGTTACGTCAAAAAGTAATTTCATTCTTATGAGCTAATTATGACTCAAGTGTTTGGCAGATTTATCTTTCTGTTTTTGATATCTTTTTTATTTGTTTCGGTTATTGCTGCTGGAGATAAAAAGATGGATAATCAAACTGAAAGGAAAGAGGTTGTCATCTTGTTGCATGGAATGAGTAGAGGTCCAAAATCCATGCAAAAATTGGAGGAAAAATTAGCAGAAAAAGGATATGATGTTTTAAACCAAAAATACCCCTCTACTAAAAAAGAGATAGATGAGTTGATAGAGGAATTTGTGTCTCCTCAAGTGGAGGGTTGTTTGAACGCTGGTGCTGAACGGATTCATTTTGTGACTCACTCATTGGGAGCTATTCTCTTGAGGGTTTACCTGCAAGAACATCAGCTGCCAGAGGGAAGTCGAGTTGTGATGCTGAGTCCGCCCAACAAGGGCAGCGAAGTAACGGATGCTTTGAAAGAATGGCCTTTTTACCGTTGGTTGATGGGTCCGGCGGGACAGGTTTTGGGAACAGGAACTGATAGTTTGCCGAATCAATTGAAGAAAATTGATGTGGAAGTAGGGATTATTGTGGGGAATAAGTCGATTGAACCCTGGTTTTCTCGGCTTATTCCCGGGGAAGATGATGGGAAGGTCTCAGTCGAGCGCGCGCGCTTGGATGAGATGAAGGATTTCTTAGTCGTCAAAGAAAATCATTCTTTTATTATGCGAAGCAAGGGAGTGATTGATCAAGTGGTTACTTTTTTGGAAAATAGTTGTTTTAAAAAATGAAGTGAGAGGATTGAGGTAATCTTCATATGAAGTTGATTGAGTTTGTTTTTTGCATAGGGTGATCGAATGAATAGACGGGAATTTATCTGGAAGACGGCGCTGATAACAGCTGCAGGGAGTCTTTTTTCAGGGCGTGCCTGGGCTCAGCAGGCAAAACCAACAGGCTTTCAATTACTTAGGGATGGCGTAGGGATCTTTACCGGAAGAGGTGGTACCATAGGGTGGTATCTATCGGATGAGATGGTCATTGTGATTGATAGCCAATACCCGAGTTCAGCCCAGAAATTTGTGAAAGAGTTAACTGGGCATACTTCTCGGAAGATCGATAGATTGATTAATACCCATCACCACAAAGATCATACCGGAGGAAATGGGGTTTTGAAAGAAGCAGGGGCGAGAACGATCATTGCGAATGAAAATGTACCTCGTTTGCAAAAAGCACATAATAGTACCAGTGAAAATGCGGAAATACAAACGTATGCGGATCGCCTTTTTAAGAGTAATTGGCGTATGAGTTTGCATAAGGAATCAGTATCGGCCAGCCACTATGGAGCCGGCCATACGGGAGGTGATGCCATTATTCACTTTGAAAAAGCCAATGTGATTCACATGGGAGACTTGGTTTTTAATCGGTTATATCCCTTCATTGATTTAAAGGGAGAAGCGACTATTCCTGGATGGATTTCCGTTTTAGAAGGAGCTGCTAAAATTTATCCTTCTGATGCTATCTACATCTATGGTCATGGAAAAGAAGGGTTTGGAGTGACTGGTAAACGAGATGACTTGCTGATGATGCGTGATTATCTTTCGGCCTTATGGGAAACCGTTGAAGCAGATAAAGCTGCGGGAAAGTCCCTGGATGAAATGAAAGAGCGGCAGGGATTAGACGGTTTTTCTGATTTTTCTGGTGGTTGGGCGGGAGCCTTTCAAGCCAATATTGAAGCGGCTTTCAGGGAGATGGAAGCTGAGACGGTTGCTTAGAGTGCCGATTTGCCAGATAAGTTTACTCTACGGCAAGGGTTTTCAGTGGATCGAGATTTGCTGCCCTACGTGCCGGAAGGTAGCTCGCTGTTAAGGCTATGGTGAATAAAAGCAGTGATACGAATATGTAGGTTGTTGGATCAAGAGGTCTGATATCAAAAAGCAGACTGCTAAGATAGTAGCTAAGGAGTAGGGCGCCAACAACTCCTAACGTTAGTCCGATTCCCGTTTTCAATAACTCTTCTTTTAATATTAACGCTAAAACCTGTCTTTTTGAAGCACCAAGTGCGATTCGGATGCCAATCTCTCGTTTGCGTTGGAGTACGTCGTATGCCAAAACGGCATAAATACCAACCACAGATAAAAGGAGTGCAAGTCCAGCAAAGGAAACAAAGAGCAAGGTTATTCCTTTACGATTGAGGAGCATATTCTCGAGAGATTCTTGTAAGGTCTCAACCTTACTCAATGGCAAACGCGGGTCGATCTCACGTAATTTAGCGCGCATATCCTTAATGACATCTCCGGGAGGACGAGAAGTACGAAGAAGAATTGTGAAATTCCAGGAAGTTTGCTGACTCGTCATCACAGCATAGACAATCGGTAAACCATCGCGTTGTTCCAATCCTCGTAGATTTGCTCTGGCCACAACTCCTACGATACGACTCCATGGTTGTCCTGAAGGAGGAGGCTGGTTATCTGTATTTATCTCAGCGCCTACAGCACTTCGGTCTTTAAAGAAGCGACGAGCAAAGACTTCATCTACAATATAGGTAGATTCTTTGGTATCCCCTGGATTAAATTCACGGCCTTCAAGGATGGGAATACCCATGGTAGTGAAATAGTCAGGGGAAACCACATGACGTACCATGATTTGTGAGGCATCCTCAGGAGCACCGCGTATCACAAAATTCCGGGTATTCTCTCCATTATAAGGCATAAACGATTCATATAGTGAAAGACTTACATTCTGGATACCTGGTATCTCTTGCATTCCCGCTATAACACGTTGTTTCAAAGCCGCTGTGTCTGCCGATTTATAAAATTCTCGAAGAGACTCAACCCGTCCTTTTATGATACGGGTTGCCTCAAAGCCGGGCTCTACTGCCAAGACTTTATTAAAACTACGAAAAAGCAGACTCGCTCCTATGAGGAGAGCAAAAGCGACTGCAACTTGTCCGACTACTAAAGTACTACTCAGTTTTCGCGTGAAACTTCCTGCGGAAGAGGTGCGCTTGCTGCTATCTACTCGTTGAAGTAAACCAGCTTTCCAAAGTAATTCGATTGGAAGGGAACCCATTAGTAAGGCAATCCCTCCAGTAGTAGTCAGAATTAAACTGAGAATGGTTGTATCCAACACAATCGGCATGGCGGATGGATCCAGAATAATCAGGTATTGATTGATCACGCGCAACCCTCCGAAAGTTAGAAGAATACCAATACCCATTGCCACAGCGGTTAACAATGTACTTTCAATCAACATCAAGCGTTTGAGGATAAACTTTCCGGCGCCCAAGGCGTTGCGAATAGATAGTTCATGGCATTTTTGACCTGCTCGGCTCAACAAAAGATTCACGACGTTAAGACATCCAACCAGAAGTACGAAGAGTGCCCCTCCTTCCAGCAATAACAAAGAATCCTTAAGGCGATGGACTTGATCAAATTCCAGTTGATCAAAAGCAGTTTTATAGTACTCACGACTTTTAGCATTGGCTTCCTCCTCATACCAATGATGTTCAATTTTTCGAAGTTGCTCAAGGCCTGCCTCACGGCTAACACCTTCTTTCAAACGCATCCATAAGTCCGCTCCGTGGCTATAACGAGATTGGCGATCGAATGAATATTTATTAAATGCATAAGGAATAAAAAATTTTGCTTCAAAGTCGAATGTCTCGACGCTACGCGGAGCAATTCCAATAATAGTATAGAGGATGTTATCGTCAAAAAGGAGTTGTTGTCCTATCACATCTGAGTTTGATTCATATTCATTTTCCCAAACGGTTTGAGTCAGGACCACCAGGTGCCCAGGCCCTGGATCAACTTCTTCCGGTGAAAAGAATCGACCAAGTAATGGTTTCACATCTACTAAATCGAAAAAGTCAGCACTTACACCTTGTCCTTTAACTCTCATGACAGAAGAGTTCCAGGTGATTACCTTGGTCAAAGGTTGTCTAAGGGCGCATCCTTCGAATAAGTCAGCATATTCTTTGAAATCCAGATATTGTGTCCAGCTGGATGAGTTAAATAAACTATCAGCTGGTGTATTTTTACGAACATTGATCACCTTTACGAGTTGATCTGAGTTTTCAAACGGTAAGGGTTTTAAGACGAGGCTATACAAGGCCGAAAGAACGGTAGTGTTAGCGCCGATACAAAGAGCAAGAATTCCGATCACGGCTAGACTAAAACCAGGCGATTTCCGAAGAGAGTAAACGGTAGAGCGAATGTCTCGCAGTAAACCCATTAAAAATCGAATTTCCCACGAATCACGGCATTCTTCCTTGTATTTTTCTATACCGCCAAATTCTTTCAAGGCTTCGTTGCGGGCTTCTTTGGATCCCATGCCCTGTTTGAGGTTTTCTTCGATCAAATTTTCCAAGTGGAAACGCATCTCCTTGTCCAATTCGGATTCCTTTTGATCTGACTTAAAGATAGTCTTTAGTTTTAATTTCAGCACGGTGAACCTTAAAGTTCCTTCATTTTGAGAACGTGTGCCACGGCATCTGCAAAACTCTGCCAATGCTCTTTTTCTTCTAATAGCTGCACTTCGCCCTTTGCGGTCAAGTGGTAGAACTTTGCACTTCGCCCGGCGTCTGAGATACCCCATTCAGCTTCAATCCAGTTCCTATGTTCCAACCGATGTAGGGCAGGGTAGAGGGACCCTTGCTTTAATTTCAGTCGATCTTTGGAAACTATCTGTATACGTTTTGCAATATCCCATCCGTGCATTTGACCTGTGGCCAATGCTTTCAATATCAACAAATCTAGGGTTCCTTGTAGAAGAGCTTTTCTCATAGATTTCTTAGTATCACACAGCTATAATAAGAAATTCTATTGTAGAAGATCAATAATAAAATTGCCTCTTTATATATGTGGTACTTGTTAA
>JANQKU010000248.1 GCA_028280955.1 Opitutaceae bacterium | reverse complement strand
ATTTTTCTCATGAGTCATAATTATCATACCCAGCATTCTCCTTTTGGCGCTTTTGCCAGTTTTACAGTTGGATTGCACAACTCGCCGGGAGGTTTTGGACAGTCTTTAGGTAAGCCGGCAGATCAGAATATTTACGTTGGTTACAGAGAGGAGCGTGGGGATTGGAAGCTTTTGCCTTTTTTTGTTCCTCAGGAATCAGAGGAGGGAAATTTTGTAGAGGCCAATGAATTTGAACACGATAGTTCAAGTGGAGATGCGATTTTAGTCTCTTTGTCCGAATTTGAATTTGAGCGTTGTTTGGGATGGGCGACGGACGAGTGGTCAACTGGTCCCATGCGTTGGAAGATTGCCTCTCCCTTTGATCGTACGGATGATCCCGCACATATGGATGATGAAACAGGCCGCTTTTCTTTTGCCCCCGTTCTTTCATCTATAATTGAGTGTGACAATACCGATGGTTCGGAACCGATCGAAATTGTTTTTGGTTTATCCAGTCCTGAACAACCCTGGCGTTTTCTGGAAGACGCCGGTGATGGTTTGACCGGATTTACGCTGGGGTCCTCCTATGGCTTTGCGACCTTTCCGGGAAATGAGGTAGAACCTCGCCAGGCGTTCAGTGTTTTTAATCCTAAATTTAAAGATGGGTTTGGGATTCACCGTATTGGAAATGAAGCTGGGTTTATTTTTAAAGTCCCAGCGGGTAAAAAGAAGACTTTTCCGATTGCTTTGGGTTTTTACCAAGCAGGTCAAGTGACTACTGGCATTGAATCGGAGTTTTTCTATACGAAATATTTTGGGGACCTTGATTCGGTGTTGGCCCATGGTCTGGCCAAACATGCCGATTACTTTGCATTAGCGGAAAAACGGGATGAAGAACTTTGTGCTAGTCATTTATCAGAGGACCAGAAGTTTTTGTTGGCTCAAGCGACGCATAGCTATCTGGGCTCTACTGAAATGCTTTTGCAGAAAGGAAAACCACTTTGGGTGGTGAATGAGGGAGAGTATCGAATGATGAACACCTTTGATCTGACGGTGGATCATTTGTTTTTTGAGCTGGCCTGGCAGCCCTGGGCTGTTCGCGATGTTCTCGATTTGTTTGTGGAGCGCTATGCCTATCGAGATGAAGTTCGATCAACTGATGGAGAAAAGTCTGTCGGAGGTTTGTCCTTTACCCATGATATGGGTTCGGTTGACCAATTTACGCCTCCCGGTCATTCGAGTTATGAATGCGCGGAATTGACCGGGTGTTTTAGTCATATGACGATGGAGCAACTCGTGAATTGGATCTGTTGTGCGGTTACCTATGCTGAGAAAACCAAAGACTTTGAGTGGTTGAAGTCGAAGAGGAAAACTCTGTTGGATTGTGCTGAAAGTATGCGAAGGCGAGATGATCCCGATTCGGAAAAACGAGATGGTATTTTGAAATGGGACTCCAGTCGCTGTGGAGAAAACGGAGCGGAAATAACCACCTACGACAGTCTTGATGTCAGTTTAGGGCAGGCGAGAAACAATCTCTATCTTGCCGTAAAAACTTTAGGAGCCTGGCTTCTTCTGGAAAAAGCATTTGGCCGTTTGAAGATGATTGAGGAAGCAGAGGCAGCGCAAAGGAGTGCTGATTTACTGGAGGCCACACTGGTGAGCAAATTTGAAGAAGACACGGGTTTTTTCCCGGCTGTCTTTGAAGAAGGAAATCAATCGAGAATCATTCCTGCTGTCGAAGGCTTAGTCTTTCCGCTTTATCTTGGCATGATGGATATCTTCTCCGAAAACGGTCGCCTTTCCGGCCTTTTGCAGAAGTTGAGTCAACATCTACGTAATGCACTGGTTCCAGGCGTTTGTCTGGATGAGACCAGTGGTGGTTGGAAAATGAGCAGCACCAGTTATAATACCTGGTTTAGCAAAATTGCATTGTCTCAATATGTGGTGCGTCAGTTGTTTTCGGATACACTTTCAGAAACAGCTCAGGCAGCTGATAAAGCGCATGCAGACTGGATTCGGGGCTCCGGTTGTCGATCGATGGCCATGTGTGATCAAATACGTAGCACCAATGGGGAAGCTGTTGGTAGCCGGTATTATCCTCGTGGTGTAACAGCCTTTCTTTGGTTGAGTGAGCGATAAAAAGAGTGATGGCTCTTAGGCTAACGAGAAAGAATGATAGATTGCTTGCTTTTTGGAAATTGGGGTATACAAGGCTCGGGTTTAAGTAATAAAGTAATAATTATGGAAACAGGTACAGTTAAGTTTTTTAATCAGGATAAAGGTTTTGGATTCATTACCCCTGATAGTGGTGGAAAAGATGTATTCGTTCACATCTCAGGTGTTAATGGTGGACAAATTAATGATGGTGATAATGTTCAATATGAAATTGGCGAAAGCCAGAAAGGCCCTTGTGCGGTTAATGTTAGCCAGGCATAAATTCATCATACATTAAATGAATTTCTAAAGGAGGTGTGCGCACCTCTTTTTTTATGGTCTGGAGTAGACAATAGAATCGGGCATCCTATGAAATCTGAAGAACATTCAGTTAGTGAAATAAATCCCTGAAGCAATAGATAATCGAAGGGATCGCCTTCTAATTATCTGGTCAAACTTTGCTTTCTTTTTACCATGATAGCTATGTGGAAGAAACGCGCAGTTTTGTTTTTTATTTTATTAACGTCGCCAGTTGCTCAGGTAGTGGCACAAAGTGAAAAGATTTCTTTACCTGAACAAAAAGGAGAGCAGGGCATTACGTTTTCTGTCTTTGGCAATCCGACTTATTTCCATCGCCATCACCTGGAAGTGGAGGGTGTCGCCGAGCATGAACAGGCTATTTATCAGGGGACGTGGAATGGTGAATTTGGACTACAGATAGCAGGTTTAAAAGATGAACCGCACCGCGTTCACTTGGCTTATGTGGAGCTGGATATGAATTCTCCAGCAAACCGTCTTTTTGACATATTACTCAATGATAAGGTCGTTAAAAAGGAGGTATGCGTTTTCAATGAAGTGGGAAATCGCCGTGTTTTGAGTTTTGATTTCACTGTACTCCCTGAGGAGGGAATCATCACATACGAACAACGAAAAAGTTTGCCGGAAGCAGATGTGCCCAGCTTTCGGATAATCCGCCTTTATGATGTTTCAGGGAAACTGATGGCAGAGCGAACGGCCTGGGAAATGCGACCTGCGGATTGGGATTTGCGTGGTTATCTGGACAAGATCTATTTTGGCCCGATTCGAACTGGCTACACGCAACCACCATGGGAGGGGTCTTATAAAATTCGAAAAGGCGAAGAAGACAAACTGACAGCTGCCGATGTCATGGGACCTGATGGAATCGCTTATCCAAACTGGACACGAGTGGGAATTCCTGGAGGCATTCCGGTCCTAGAAAATACACTTTCGCTGGCTGATTTTGGGGCAGTCGCAGACGATGATGAAGACGATTCTGCTGCCTTGCAAAGGGGGATTGATGAGCTTCAACAAGCTGGAGGAGGTGTTCTCTTTATCCCCGATGGACTTTATTACCTCGACCATTTTGTAACGGTGACAGGTGATAACGTAGTGCTACGTGGCAATGGCGCAAGTAAGACGCGCCTTGTTTCACGTATTTCAATGGAGGGGAAAGATCCTGAGATTCGAGGGATCGGAGAAGATAGTCGGATTGGTTCAAAATCCTTTTACTATGCCATGGTTGATCCGAATGGCTTGACGGGGATCAAAGTGACTTTTGGCCAGCAAGTTGTGAGTGAACAAACTTTTTTGGGATTATGGGAACGAACGATGGAGTATCGTTTTACTGGTGCGGATTTGTTCAACGTGAAGGGAGCAGGAGAGAATCGCCTGACAATCGTTGCGTCGTATCGTGATGGAAGCCTTCGCACGGTTTCTCGACGCATTGAAGTTGTTGAGGAAGAAACCCCTGCCGTTCGAGCTTATGGACCATCTGGCGTTATCTCTTTTCGAGGTTATGGATTAATAGGTGGTGAAGAGAGCAGGGTTTTGTTGACTGAAGATGGGCAGCGTGGAGATATGAGTCTTTATCTGCAACCTGATCATGATCTTCAGCCTGGAAATAAAATTCGTATTTTTGGACCAAATACGGACGAGTGGAGAGAGCTCCTTCGGAATGATCATATTGGAGGTAGCTATCGTTCGAATCACTACGAAATTGATTCAGTAGAAGGAGATAGAATCTTTCTTAAAGACGCCTTAAGAATTGAGTTTCCAGTGGCAGACGGCTCTTACGTACAAAAGCTCCGTCCGTTGTTGGGTTGTGGAATCGAAGATTTGACTCTTGAACAAGAAAAAAAGGCATTTCTCCACGGTATTTTGATGGAATTTGGATGGGAATGCTGGGTGAAGGGAGTCAGTGTCATAAAGGCTGGTTATAAAGGGCTCTATATGCCCAATTCTAAACGTTGTGAAGTGAGAGATTCTGTTTTTGACCGAGTATGGTACAACTTCGGTGGTTCCGGCTATATCGGGTGGGAGAATTCATACGATTGTCTAATGGAAAACGTGACGGCCTACGATATGCGGCATGCTCCTGTCTATCAGTGGGCGTCGTCCGGCAATGTCATCCGAAAGAGTGTTTTCCACAATAGTGATGCACAGTGGCATGCGGGATGGACCAATGAAAACTTGTATGAGGAAGTCATCGTGGAATCTTCCCATGATGGTGGTTCGTATGGAAATGGCATGTGGGCATCTGGTCCGGAAGATGAAGGGCATGGTCCCAATGGTCCACGCAACGTCGTTTACAACTGCAATATCACTTCATCAAAGGTTGGTTTATGGATGGGAGGAATGAATGAAAACTGGCTCATTCTGCACAATCGATTTGTTGTGGGACGAGGGCCTGCTATTTTGGCCAAAGCAGCCAGTTTTGATCATATCATCCAGGGAAATGTTTTTGTGATGATGGAGCCTTACCCTGCTGCCATTTATTTAGCGACGGCTGATTGTGTGGGCATTGAATTGAGAAACAATCGTTTTTACGGTCCAGTTGATCAACTGGTGGAAGGTGAGATTCGACCGGAGATCGAATGGGATAACCGCATTTTAAAATCTGGCAATATCAATCGACCTCAACCGGAAGTGCGTTCCATCTATGAGT
>JANQKU010000244.1 GCA_028280955.1 Opitutaceae bacterium | reverse complement strand
CTTCTAAAAAAAGTTCCGGATCGACCTATCCAATCGAGGTTTGGTGTCTGAAGTGCCTCCGGGGAATTGGGATCAAGGCCGATGCAATCACCACGCTGTTGGTCTGTTGTGATGAGGATGATATTGGGTCGTGAATCTGCCATGGTTGTTGCGAAGTAGTCTTGATGACGAGAGTATCCGTAGAATATTTTTCCAACGATGTCGGGTGAAAAGATTGTGTCAAGGAAGGGGCAAAACGCGATTGTTTATACCTAGAAAGCAAAAGTATGAAAAGTTACCTATGATAAATAATATTGGATAAAAGGCGATTTTTATAACGGTGAAGCTATCTATAGTTCAATTCGGTCGCCCTTTTCCTGGAATAACTGGGATTGTCTGACAACTCGTGGTCATAAGGTTTATCTGCATGTCTGGAATGCTCCAGGCTGCGAATTGTGTTTAGCGGAAATAAAAAACAGAGTCCTTTCTGCTCGATTTTTTGATGGAGGAAAGGAGCTCGTTTTTGAGCAAGTTGGAGAACGGCTTTTCTTAAGGGATCTGCCGGTTTTGCTCCCTGACCCGATTGCGACTACGATTGTATTGGAGTTGGAAGGAGAACCGAGAGCCTTGGTCGAATAAACAACATTCTGGATTTCAGGTGAATAAATCTGATCCGTCTGGAAAGCTGGTAACACTTTCCAGAGGGCTTCAAAAACGATATATCATCTTATTTTTACCATAATGCTACTTTGGCCGAAGGGAGGCTAAAACATGATTGCCATACCGGTGGGAGAGATTGAATTTGTCAGCAATGCCAGAAGAGTTCGTTATTGAAAATGCAGAATTATGGATAGGAGATGGAAATTCTCTTAAAGGGTATCTCATTATTGCGGAGGGAAAGATAAAGTCGATTGGGCAGGGGGGGTATCAGGGTGCTCTGCCAAAAATCAGTGCAGAAGGCTGTGCGATATCGCCTGGCTTGATTGATTTAATGGTCTTGGGTGGTTTTGGACTCAGTGTTTTGCGGGATGATCCTTTAGATATTGCCAAGGCTTATCTGAAGCTCGGAGTGACAAGTTGTCAGTTCTGCAGTGGTAATCTTCCCTGGGAAAAGACTGCGCGGATTGCTGAGAATATAAGACAGGCGCAGGTCTATAAAGGGACTGATGCAGCAGATGTTATCGGGATTTATATGGAGGGTCCGTTTCAACAGCCAGAGAGAACAGGGGCGAGTTTGAGCCGTTATACGCTTCCCCCCCATCGAAAAAATATTGAGCGGATCCAAGAGATAATGGGGCAGGCGCTGAGTATGATTAATATTTCTCCAAGCACACCCGGTGATGTCGAAGCGATAAAGACATTTCGAGAAAATGATGTCGTGGTTTCAATGGCGCATTCAGATGCTACGGTCGATCAGGTTCTTGCCTGTGTAGAGGCTGGCACCACAATTTTAGGCCATGTCTTCTGCAATAATCCTGCTCTGATTGAGGGTGGGGTACAACAGCCCACCATTGATCATGTGGGCTTAACGGATGAGAGGATTGCCTATGTGCATTTAATCTGTGATGGTATTCATACCGCTCCAACGATGATACGTCTTGTCATGAGATGTCGAGGAGCGGAATCCGTTATCTTGGTAACGGATGGGATTCCGCTTTCCGGATGTCCGGATGGAGACTTTGTTTGGGATGATGGTCGGATTTTTACCAAATGTGGTAAAGTAGGTCGAACAGCTGAGGGTGGTTTGATGGGTAGTGCGACGTTGTTGCCGGATATGTTTCGAAATTTGATCAAGATCACCGGTTTGCCTCCCGAGGCGGCTATTAGAACGGTTACTTACAATCCAGCTGCTTCTCTTGGCTTAGATACTTCTGTTGGTTTGTTGGCTGAAGGACGATGTGCGGACCTGGCGCTATGGGATAAGGATCTGAAGATCAGGCGAATCTGGAAGTCCGGTAAAGAAGTAGAGACAGTTTCAGATTTTGCCGAAGTGACTGTATAGGCGATTATGAGAAAGATGTTGAGTCTTTCCAATTTTATTTAGGCAGAACAGTGTCGGAAATAGTAAGTGTATTGAAATCTAAAATACGCTTTAATTGTCCATGAGTGATGGTTAACTTACGCGATCCTTTTTCAGCATTGAGGTAAGGCCCTTCAAAGAGTTTCCATTTTGTGTAATCGAGGGCTTGGCCGTCTACGATAGGCGCTTCTCCATAGGTGAAGAGAATTTCCTTAGCACGGAGAGTCTGCATTTTTACGCTTGGGGTTGGTTCGAGTTTAACCTCCAGTGGCAGGTCTCGGATGATTGCTTGGAATTCGGCGAAATCTTTGAATTCGGAAGCCGCGGCCGCTTGAACGATAGTTCCATTTTTAAGATGAGGGCTAATAAGTAACTTATTACCTGTTTCAAACTGCTCCCATCGATATCCAGTTCCTATATTTGGTAGTCGACGATATCCCAAATGCGGAGTCCATTCATAGTTGGCTAAGGGCAGGTAGGCCAGATAGGTTTCGCCTCCTTGGGCGAAAATCCAGCCAGATTCATCTTCGGTCAGGTTGATGAGATCTTTGGAAAAGAAACCGTTGATTTGAGGAAAGCGTGTTCCTTCAGGAATATCGTAAAGGGCCACCACTGTGTCCTGATTTTGAAAGACTTGTTCATAAGGGGAGGAACCGAGAATCTTGTCTGGAGTATCGTAAGAGGGTTTTCCTTGTGCGGCGAGGGCTTTGACCATGGTGTCAGGTCGCACATTGAAATACATTTGTAATGCACTAGAGTCCGAATACGGATGAACAGAAAACATCGTGGGGTGCATATCGCGAGGATCCGGAACGGCCCAGGTGACATCCCAGACATGTCCTTGAATGGAACCTACCAACCCACCTTGGTAAGATCCCACGGCGTAATTTTCCGTTATATAGTTTGTTTTGTAGACGGGCGCTTTGCCGACATCGCTGTAGCGCCAACGGTGACGGGAACGTTTGAGGTCGCGTTGGACAAAGCTATTTTTGCGGTCTGTAGCGATTCGGTAAATCACTTCGGGTAGTTCGTAGCTGGCAGCAACAACTGCATAGTAGTTGCCCCAACCACCGTAACCTTTGGTTGGAGGACAGTTTCCAAAGTTCAACCAGGAGAAGAATGAGCTGAGGCTGTTCCAGCGTTCAATGACGGAA
>JANQKU010000225.1 GCA_028280955.1 Opitutaceae bacterium | reverse complement strand
CGGAAGGCGAGGTGTATTTTGAAGCCGAGAACCCGAAAGGGTCCCTCGGCTTTTACATTGTTTCAAAGGGCGGAGGTGTTCCGTATCGGATGAAGATCCGTTCCCCTTCATTCTGTTCGTTGAGCATCCTGCCCAAGATGGCGGTTGGCTGTATGGTGGCGGATTTGAGCCCGATCCTTGGCAGCCTTGATTTTGTAATGGGAGAGTGCGACCGCTAATTTTACCTTTTCTGAAATGAATTTGAAACCAGAGACTCTCGAGCTAATTGAAAAGACGGTTCCGCAATATCCGGAAAAGCGGAGCGCGGTCATGCCTCTGCTCCATCATGTGCAAAAGGAACGTGGCTATATCTCGAATGAGGCGATTGAATGGATCGCCGAAAGACTGGAGATGCAGCCGATTAACGTTTTGTCAGTGGTAACGTTTTTCCCTTATTTCCGGCAGGAAGATCAGAAGATCGGAAAGGTGCATGTGCGTGTTTGCCGGACATTGAGTTGTGCCTTGATGGGAGCCTATAAGGTAGGGGATGAGCTGGAGAAAAAGCTCGGTTGCAAGATGGGCAGCTCCAAAGAGGATGGATCAGTCACGCTGGAGTATGCGGAATGCCTGGCCAGTTGTGGGAGCGGTCCGGTGGTCCTGGTGGACGATGATCTTTATGAAAATCTCAAGGCGACGGAGCTGGATGGCCTGGTCGATGAGATCGAAAAACGTGTGAGCAAGGAGGACTAACAGAGGATTTTACGAATGGCAGCTAAGGAAAATCGCATTCTTCTCAAACACGCGGATGAACCGAGTTACACGGTTGATATCGATTGCTATCTGAAACATGGTGGTTACGAGAATTTAAAAAAGGCCTTGGGTATGAAGCCGGAGGATATTCGGCTGGAGGTCAAAGCTTCAGGGCTTCGCGGTCGTGGTGGCGCCGGGTTCCCTTGTGGAGTGAAGTGGCATGACTTGGTGGATCGCAAGAGCGGCAACCCGATTTACCTGGTCTGCAATTGTGATGAATCCGAGCCGGGCACGTTTAAGGATCGGCAATTGGTGCATAAGGATCCGCATCAGCTGATCGAGGGGATGATCATTTCCGCTTACGCGAATGATGTGAAACTGGCTTTTCTTTACATTCGTGAAGAGATGCCCAGAGGCGCTCAGATTCTGGAAGCGGCGATCGAGGAAGCCCGGCAGAAGGGGTTTGTCGGTCAGAATATAGCGGGTTCCGATTATTCCTGTGAGATCGTCGTTCATCGCGGAGCAGGCGCTTATATTTGTGGAGAGGAAACGGGTCTGATTGAATCGCTGGAGGGCAAGCGTGCTTACCCCAGAATCAAACCTCCATTTTTCCCGGCAGCGAAAGGTCTCTATATGTGCCCGACGATCGTCAACAATGTGGAGACTCTCTGCAATGTGGTGCATATTGTCGGGATGGGTGGAGAAGCGTATTCGAAAATTGGACGTCCGAATAATACGGGAACCCGTATCTGGTGTGTCAGTGGGCTGGTGCAGAAGCCGGGCTACTATGAGATCGAACCCATGACAATGAAGGAGCTGCTCTATGATCTTTGTGGCGGTCCGTTGCCGGGTCGCAAGTTCAAGGCAGTTGTTCCGGGCGGAGGTTCGATGAAGATTTTGGATGTCAACGAGACGTATAAAGATCGTGACGGGAAGGGATTTTCCTTTGATGAAATCATGGTGGATTACGACGGTATCGCCGCGGCGGGCTCGATGTCTGGTTCATCGGGGATGATGGTGATGGATGATTCGGTCGATATTCCCGAGGCATTGGGAAATTTGATTGCTTTTTATGCGCATGAGAGCTGCGGGCAGTGCACGCCTTGTCGTGAGGGTTCGCTTTGGTCGAAAAAGATTCTGACCCGTATGTGCAGCGGCGGAGCGCGGGAAGAAGATACGGATCTTCTGTTGGACCTGGCAGGCAATATCGGAGGCCGCACGGTTTGTCCGATGGGATTTTCCACAACTTGGCCGATTGAGAGTTATATCGGTAAGTTCCGCAGTGAATTTGAGGAGAAGGCAAAGGACGGCTACTCCAGTAAGAAAAGTTTCGATGAAAGGCTGATCGAGAAATGAGTGACGAAGCAAAAGATGACGGTTTGATCAGCGTGTTTATCGATGATCAGGAAGTTCGGACCAAGCCCGGAACGAATATCATAGAGGTGGCCAAAAGTATCGGGTTACATATCCCACATTACTGCTATCATGAGAAACTGAGTGTTTCCGGTAACTGCCGTATGTGTCTGGTTGAGATGGGGCTGCCGGGTCGCGATCGCGCAACGGGCAAACCGATGCTCAATCCGGATGGATCGCCGAAGATCATGTTCTTTCCCGGCCCTGCCATTGCCTGTGGGACGAATGCTTCGCCCAACATGCACATCAAGACCAAGTCAAAGATGGTCACGGATGCCCGGGAAGGTGTTACCGAATTTCTTTTAGCGAATCATCCGCTGGATTGTCCAATTTGTGATCAGGCTGGAGAATGCACCTTGCAGGAACAGTCGGCTGAACATGGCAAGGGCTATAGCCGCTTTATTGAAGAGAAGAATGTGAAGCCGAAGCGTACAGTGCTTGGTCCGAGAGTGATGCTGGATGATGAGCGGTGCGTTCTCTGCTCGCGTTGTATCCGTTTTTGTCAGGAAGTGGCCAAGGATGATGTGCTCGGCTTTGTGGAGCGGGGCAGCTACTCGACGCTAACCTGTTATCCCGGAAAGAAACTGGAGAATAATTATTCTTTGAATACGGTGGATATTTGTCCGGTCGGGGCGCTTACTAGCAGAGACTTCCGCTTCAAGATGCGGGTATGGTTCCTGAAAACGTCTCAGAGTATCGATACAGAGACAAGTGTGGGCTGTAATACGGAAGTCTGGAGCCGCGAAGGAAAAATCTATCGGATTACGCCACGCCAAAATGATGAGGTGAACGATTGCTGGATGCCGGATAGCGGTCGCGCTCTGTATCAGATGGTCGAAGCGGAGAATCGTCTACAAACGAATTTGGTGAAAGGGAAGGAAGCTTCGATTGAAGTGGCTTTGCGCGAAGCCTCTGCGCTGTTGGCGGATGGTTCTGTCGCTGTGGTTGGTTCCGGTCGCAGCAGTGTGGAAGAGCAGTATTTACTCAAGAGATTGGCCACAGCATTGGATGATGCTCCGGTTTCCCTGGTGAACCGAACAGGTGAGGGTGATGGCTTACTGATTTCCGCCGATCGCAACCCCAATGTGCGAGGCGCTTTGATAACAGACTTGATTGATGAACTGCCCAAGGCGCAGCTAAGTGATCTGGCAGAAGGGATTGATTCTGGCGCGGTGGAAACCGTTCTGGCGGTGAATGAGGATTTGACGGAAGCAGGGTTGACGGCTGAGCAACTGGAAAAGGTTCATTTGGTTGTGATCGGAACGCATCAATCGGCTACCACGGATGCGGCGGATGTCGTTCTGGCGGGAATGACTGTTTTTGAAAAGAGTGGCACCTTTGTGAATCAGCAGTTCCGCTTGCAGAAGTTTGAAATGGCAGTGCCGGGACCGAAAACGGCAATGAATGATTTGGTTCTGCTGGCTGCTCTTCTGGCCAATCAAACCAATGAGAAGGTGGTGTCGACGGTTGATTCAGTCTGGTCTGAATTGTCGTCGGAGATTTCTCTTTTGCATGGCTTATCCTATGCCTCTCTTCCGCCATCCGGCCAACTGCTGGATGCTTCTTCCTATGAGGATTTACCTTTTGTTGAAGGTGAGACTCTTCACTATAAACCTGTTGCGCTCGCTTCGACCTGACGATTTCGGATGGATATTACTGCATTATTGATCGTTTTAGCAAAAGCCCTGGCGGTTGTGGCTGTCCTAATGGGGTTTTGTTCGTATGCTGTCTTGGCCGAGCGTAAGGTGGCCAGTTGGATCCAAGGTCGTATAGGTCCCAATAGAACATCTCTTCCTGTTATTTCAGCGATTCCGCTCATTGGACCGTTTTTGACACGTTTGGGTATCTTTCAGCCGGTGGCCGATGGGTTAAAGTTTCTCTTTAAGGAGGATCCCGTTCCGGGGCATGTGCACAAGACGTATTATTTCCTGGGGCCTATTCTGGCCTTGGTGCCGGCCTTGGTGACAGTAACGGTGGTGCCGTTTGGCCGCTATATCGATGCGGAGGGAGTGGTCAGCCCGTTGATGCTGGCCAATATCGATGTGGGCATTCTTTTCCTTTTTGCCGTTTCCTCTCTCGGAGTATATGGTATTATTCTCGGTGGATGGTCTGCCAATAGTAAGTATCCGTTCCTTGGAGGGATTCGGGCCTCTGCTCAATTGATCTCCTACGAGTTGACTATGGGGCTTTCCATTCTTCCGATTTTTCTCTGGGTCAATGCTCCGGGAACAGAAGGAACGATGAGTTTATTCCGTGTCGTAGAGATGCAGTCCGGCGCTTGGTTTGTGCTCTGGCAACCCTTGTCCGCCTTTATCTTTTTAATTGCGCTTTTTGCCGAAACCAATCGGTTGCCCTTTGATATGCCGGAATCCGAGACGGATCTGGTGGGCGGGTATCATACCGAATACGGTGGTTTTAAATTCGGGCTCTATTTTGTGGCAGAGTATGGGCATATGATCATCGGTTCCGGTGTAGTGACCCTCTTGTTCCTGGGAGGATGGAATCCATTGCCCTGGGTAACTTTGGCGGATGTGGCCGGATGGTTTGGCGCTGATTTCCACATTGGGATAACAGGCGCTGTGCTTTCTGTTTTAATTTTCCTGGGGAAACTTTGTGCCCTCGTTTTCCTCTTCATCTGGGTCCGTTGGACGGTTCCCCGCTTTCGTTACGATCAGGTCATGCGTATCGGGTGGAAGGTCATGCTTCCATTGTCCATTGCCAACCTGATTTTTTATGCAGTGCTCATCGCTTATCTGGATACACGTTGATAATGCCTCTCTTATTCTCATTTCATTTTTGTTCCGATCATGGCTAAAGTCCTCGAAAGAAAACCGCTTACGTTAGCGGAGCGCACCTATCTTCCCCAGATTCTCAGTGGGCTGAAGACAACATTTCGGCATTTGATTAAAAAGAAGGTGACGTTGCAGTACCCCGAAGAGCGACCACCGATTTCGGATAATTATCGAGGCATTCCGACTTTAGTCAAAGATCCGGAAGGCCGGGAAAAATGTGTCTCCTGCCAGCTCTGTGAATTTGTCTGTCCACCTAAAGCGATTCGGATCACTCCGGGTGAAATCGCGGAAGATGCTCCTACCGCCCATGTGGAAAAGGCGCCGCAGGAATTTGAAATAGATATGCTCCGTTGCATTTACTGCAATCTTTGTCAGGAGGTTTGTCCGGAGGAGGCTATTTTTCTTCAAGACATCTATTCCTTCTCCGGTTATTCGAGAGAAGAGATGGTCTTTAAAAAAGAGAAACTCTATGAAATTGGCGGAACCTTGCCGGACCGTCATTTCAAATGGGAAAAGAAACGGTTGGCGGCCGAACATGGGAATGTGCATTGAACTTGGGTAATATTTTTTTGATTTACTGATGATTGATTTCTTTTTCTACCTTTTTGCTTTCTTAACCCTTGGGGGTGCTTTGTTGGTGGTGGTAAGTCGCAATGCCGTCAATGCCGCCATGTTTTTGATCGTTTCTTTTTTGGGAATGGCGGCTTCTTTTGTTTTGCTGGAGGCCTATTTTCTGGCGGTATTGCAGGTCTTGGTTTACGCGGGAGCCGTTGTGGTCCTTTTCCTCTTTATTATCATGCTTTTGGATACACAGGGAGGTGAACGTAAGGCTTTCAAGATGTTGCCGGGAGTAGCTGCGGGATTTGCTTTTGTTCTTCTGATAATGGGAGTTCTTTCCATTTTTGGAAGTGATGCCCTCACGGATGCTGACAGCGCATCAGTAGTGGCGACGGGAAGTTCACTGAAAGCGTTCGGTTATCAGTTGTTTACCACGTATTTACTTCCGTTACAGATGACGGGATTCCTTCTTCTGGTAGCGATGATAGGTGTCATTGTCTTGAGTAAGGGATCCGGAAAAGGAGGAAAAGAAGATGAATCTTAACGATAATAAACAATGACAGTGGGTCTTGAACATTTTCTAGTTGTTAGCGGGTTGCTCTTCGCCATTGGTTTTTTTGGCGTTCTTCTGCGCAAGAACACCCTGGTTGTTTACATGTGCCTGGAGATAATGCTTAACGCTGCGACTCTCGCTTTTGTCGCCTTTTCACGCTTTAATGGAACGATGGATGGAAACGTTTTTGTTTTCTTTATTATTACAGTCGCAGCGGCAGAAGTGGCTGTTGGTCTGGCTATTATTGTAGCTCTCTTCCGTAAGCGCCAAA
>JANQKU010000193.1 GCA_028280955.1 Opitutaceae bacterium | reverse complement strand
TATCGGTTAGCTGCCCAACCGTATTATAGGAAAAAGTGCCCTCTTCGATCACTTTATGCGACCAAGTTTCCCCCTCATCATCACTGAAGTAAATGGTTCCGCATTCACGCCCATACTCCCAGCCTTTTTCAACATCCGGTCCATATCCTTTCGGGATCGAAAAGTAGATGCGATTACCCACTTTGGCCAGAGTACCATGACATTTCACACCACTGACTTTTTTTGAAAAAGGTTCCGACCAGGTCCGACCACAATCACGACTTGTTTGAAAAATACGTTCCCCAAACTTCGGCCTGAAAGATGTCTTAGGTGGATTCTTTACCAACATCTCTTCTTTATTAAACCGTCTCACCATGAGAATTTCCTCTCCACCTTCAATCGAAACAGCCGAAGCTTCATTGGCCAGATAATCGACAATTACCCCATCCATTTTCCAAGAAACACCCTGATTATCACTATAAATAATAGCAGACCCCGTATTAACAAAATCCCGAAAATTCTCCGTGATCTTCTCCCCTTCGGGAACTCCAAAAAATGGGACTCCAATAATGTATCTACCTTCATACGGCCCCTCTTCAATCATATGAACTTGGCCAATCACATTAAAGAAGATAGGGGTAACCTTATCATGTTTTTTTAGAAGGGGTGTTCTATCTCCGGTTAAAACATCATTCTGCCAAGTCTTCCCTCCATCACTAGAGATAAACCGACAAAGAACGCCAGGTGTTTCAACTCCGACAACTTCGATATCGATGCCTGTTTTTACCTTCATCAAGGCAAAATCATAATCGTAATATTTTTTGGTTACATTGAGATCAACACAGGTCAGAAAAGAAATGGTTTCTCCCGATTCCAAAGAAGAACGATATGGTGAAATCGCAAAATGATTCATCAAACCAGAAATCGCTCTGGCTCCTTCCCAGGTCTTTCCAAAGTCCCGGCTCCGATTCATCAAAACAGCTTTTACGTCATCGTCTCCGCCGTCACCAACACGTCCCTGACAAAAGGCCAATAAGGCTCCATCGGACGTTACCACAAACGAAGGCTGAAAAGTTCGGCAAACGGTTTCTCCTTCAATTTTCAGGCCCGGTTCAAAAGCCAGCTTTAGTTCACTAACACCTTCAGTTGAGACAAGGTCGTGTTCCATATATAATAAATAAGAGTCAGTTAATTCGGGTGATGTTTTTGATAAGGATTTTGAGTTTAAGGTACTGACCTTCAGCCGGACGTTTTTGAATACGTCTCACAACAGACATTCCTTTGATCACCTGCCCGAAAGCGGCAAAACCCTGTCCATCCGGATTTCGTTTTCCACCAAAATCAAGTTCCGGTTGATCACCCACACAGATAAAGAATTCACTGGAGGCAGTCCCCGGTTCCAGCCGAGCCATCGAAATCACTCCATCTTGATGCCAGATACCTGTGTCTTCCGTCGTTTCATGGTAAATTGGTGGCAATGCTTTATCGGGATCCTCCTTGAAGAGACCACCCTGAATCACAGCAATCTTCACTTGATTGCCCGGCTGATTATCCTCACGCACCACACGGTAGAAAGAAGCTTTTTCGTAACGGCCCTCATCTACATAACGCAAAAAATTAGCAACCGTCTCTGGCGCTTCTTGTTCAAACAACTCAATGGTAATCTCTCCCATCGTCGTCGTCATCTTCACTACCGGGTTGGCATGAGCATGGCTAACGGCAATGAACAACCCAATCGTCAGAATCTGCAGGAAACGTCTAATTGGCAATTTCCTCCGAACCTTCTACACTTGCTCTGCCTGCTCCACAAAAACAGGAAGTCGTAGGAAATGTATCAGCCTTAGCCCATGCCGCCGCAAGCGGGCCGGAAAGCTCCCCAGCTTCTCCCGGTCTATCCTGAGCGATTAATGCCTGCTGCAAGCCAATCAAAGACCATCCATTATTACGATTTTTCTCTAAATCTTCGCGATAAACCGCCTCTGCTTCTGCATAACGGTCTTCGGCCATGAGCAAAGCGCCTAAAGAGTGCCGAACCGGCAGCATCCACCCTGGAGGTTCATCATAAATGAGAGCATCTTCCGCTTCAATCCCACGTCGAAGCGTGGCAAAAGCTTCTTCACTCTTTCCTTCAGAAAACAACAATTCACCTTCGACCATGGCCTTCGCGATCGGAAGGACCGTATCCACTTTATTATTAAAAATGTACCAATCTTCCGGCACAGCTGCAATAGCTCCCTCAAATGCCGCCATTTCTTTACGAGCCTTGTCCGCCTGACCCAAAGCCGAATAGGCAATGGACCGCGCATAATGACGAACAGCCCGGCTTACTAAGCGGTAATCAGCATACTCAGGCTCTTCCAGAATTTGTTCCCATTTACCAAACCGAACCAACACATGCAGGGTCGTCGGCATAATCCCCTCAATCAAACCGGCAAAAGCGCGTAAGGGCTCTTCCGGCATATCCCGCTCAAGATCACGTGCCGCTTTGATCGCATCTTCATATCGACCTGACATCATCGCTGCATAGGCCAGAAAATGCAGATTATGCGCATAGTAAATAGCATACATATTCGGGTCAGACGCTTTCTCAAAATAAGCCCTGTCCGCTTCCACTGCCTGCGCATTGGAATCAACGGCATCGGCATAGCGACCCACCCGAATATAGATATGGGAAGGCATGTGGACAAGATGCCCGGAACCGGGCACCAAGGATTCCAGGCGTTCCGCTGCAGGCACTGCTCGATCAGGATTTTTCGAAGCTTCTACAGCATGGATATAAAAATGATTCGCTCCCGGATGATCAGGATTTTTCTCTATCACACTTTCGAGAATCTGCACCATTTCAAGAGCACGGCCTCGCGGTTTCCCATCATTATCCCAATAATCCCAAGGCTGAAGATCCATCAGAGCTTCAGCATAGAGAACAGCCACATCCTGATCTTCAGGAAAAGCGACGTAGACCTCAGCCATTTTATCGGCATAAGCCTGATCCAACGGAAACCTGTCCTCTGGGGCCGGCCATTCATAACGAGTGGAAACTGCACGAATCAACGCTTTTTCAACAGGCGACCCTGCTTCCATTCGTTTAAGCGCCTCATCGGCAGCTTCCCTGGCTGCTTTGGATCGAGCCTCCCCCATCTCAGGATCATTAATATTAATACCGTGGGAATAGGCAATTCCCCACCAAGGCATTGGAGCGGCAGGATCGAGAGCTGCCGCTGCTTGAAACGACCGAATCGCCTCATCATGGTTAAACCCATACATCAATTGAATGCCTTGATCGAACAAAGCTTGTGCTTCTGCCGAGTCTGTCGTTATCACCCGTTGATAGCCGTTAAATCCAGCATACAAACGAGCTTCATTTGACTCTGCCTCATTGGCGGACGCTGCATTTTGAAAATTGGTAACAACAAAAAGAGCCCAGAGGGGTAGAAGTATTCGATAGGACTGTTTCATTATTTTCTCCTTTCTTAGATTCTGTCTAATTCAATTTTTTTGTGGTTGATCTACTGGTTTATTTAAATGTCCAAAAGCAAAACGTAACCCATAACTGTAAGCTGCTGCTTTCATACTAGCATGCCCTTCTCCTTCCAGTATTCTGGATCCCAATTGAAAGCCGTCCGACTGTTTCAATACTTCTTCATAAAAAGCCTTGGTTCCTTCTATCGTTCTCGGGTTTTCTTCACTCCCAACACCCAACCAAAGCCGAGTTTTCATCGACTGGAATTCCTCCGCTCGGCGTTTCTGTTCTGATAACAGCCAACCATCATCCCATGAAAGTGAAGGTGAAAGCGCAATATAGGCATCAAACAAATCCGTCTCCATCATCATGGTATAAAGGGTAAAAAGCCCCGCATAACTAGACCCTCCTAAAACCCGATAAGAATCATCTACCCGATAGTTAGATTCGATAAGCGGAATAACTGCCTCCTTGATAAATTGAAGGAATTTAGGTGCACCTCCTCCCTTTGATGAGCCACCATAAGTTAACTTCGTTGGTAAACAATCATGTGTTCGTTTTGCCAAATGTTCAGGCATTGAACCTCCAAAAGAAATCCCCACCAGAATCACTTCGGGTATTGCTCCATCGACAAAATTATTACGAATGCTGGCTTCAACAGTACTGAAGTCCCATTGACCATCCAGAATATAGATAACTGGATATTTTTTATCTGTCTCCTTTACGTAAGAATGAGGCAACCAAACAAGGATCTCGTAATCACTCCCGGTTAACTCAGACGAAAGTTTACGGACTTCAGAACTGGGAATTCCGTACCTAGGTAAATTACCTGCTTGGGCACCAATAATGAAAAGGAGAGCTATGAAGGATAAAAATATTCGATAGGACTGTTTCATTATTTTTTGGTTACTCTACCGGTTTTTTTAGATGCCCAAAAACAAAACGCAAACCACGATTATACGCTTCTGCCTTCATACCCGAATGCCCTTCTCCTTCCAGCACCCTGAACTCTAACTGAAAATCGTCAGATTTTACCGATCTTACTTCTTCATAAAGAGCCTTGGCTCCCTCTACTGTTCTAGAAGAATCTTGATCCCCCACCCCTAACCAAAGCCGAGTTTTCATCGACTGAAATTTCTCCGCATGACTTTTCTGCTCTGGAAGCAACGAGCGACCATGCCATGAAAGCGAGGGTCCAAGCGCAATATAGGCATCAAACAAACCCGTCTCCGTCATCATGGCATAAAGAGTAAAAAGACCACCCAAACTACACCCGCCCAGGACTCGGTAAGAATCATCCACCCGATAACTCGATTCGATAAGAGGAATGACTTCCTGTTTGATAAATTGAAGAAACTGAGGAGCCCCTCCACCTCTCAACGAATCACCTTCACCTATCTCAATGGGCAAACAATCGTGAACTCGTATTTTCATATGTTCAGGCGTTTCGCCACCAAAAGAAATAGCCACCAGGATCACTTCGGGTATAGCTCCATCGGCAAAGTTATTCCGGATGCTGGCTTCGACATTACTAAAGTCCCATTGACCATCTAAAATATAAATAACCGGGTATTTTCTCTCCGGCTCCTTTGCATAAGAATTTGGCACCCAGACAAGGATTTCGTAATCACTGCCAGTTAACTCTGACGAAAGTTGATGGACTCCAGAATTGGGAATTTCGTATCTCGATAAATTACCTGCTTGAACACTCATAGAGAAAAAAAGCGTTATAAAAGATAATAGTATTTGATAAGACTGTCTCATTATTTCCTCCTTTTTAATCTGGTTTACTTAAATTCCTATCGTTTCTCTACTGTTTGGTTTAAATGCCCAAAAACAAAACGCAAACCGCGATTATAGGCTTCTGCCTTCACACCGGAATGGCCCTCTCCTTTTACGATTCCGAATGCCAACTGAAAATCATCGGACTTCATCAAATTTGCCTCTTCATAAAAAGCCTTGGCCCCTTCCACTATTCTAGAGTCATCCTCACCTCCTACTGCTAGCCAAAGACGAGTCTTTATCGACTGAAATTTCTCAGCGCGAACTGTTTGCGCCGGAAGTGGGATGAGATCATCCCAATAGAACGCTGGCCCAAGTGCGATATAGGCATCAAATAAATCCGTCGCTGTCATCAGAGTATAGAGGGTAAAAATGCCACCATAGCTAGACCCTCCTAAAACCCGATACGAATCATCCACCCGATAGTTCGATTCAATAAGAGGGATAATTTCTTTTTTAATGAACTGAAAGAATTGCGGAGCGCCTCCTCCGGGTGAATCAGGACCTTTTTCTGGAATGGGTAAAAAATCATGGGCTCTCATCTCCAGATGTTCAAAGGTGTCACCTCCAAAAGAAATCCCTACCAGAATCACTTCAGGGATAGCTTCATCGGCAAAATTATTACGGATGCTGGCTTCGACATTGCTGAAATCCCACTGTCCATCTAGAATATAGATAACCGGATATGTCTTATTCGTTTCTTCTGTATAAGAGTTTGGCACCCAAACGAGGATCTCATAATCACGACCTGTTGACTCAGAAGAAAGCTTACGCACTTCAGAATTAGGAATACCGTACTTCGGTAGATCAACTGGTTGAACCATCCATCAATGAAAAAAAGAAAGACCAGAGAGACAACTAAAAGCTGAGAGAATTTTGGAAAATTCAATACATAAACATCATCCCAGCCATTTCATCCAGGCCATTGATCCGAAAAAAACAAGAGAGGCCAAAAGCGTTACAATTGTCAGCAGTTTGTTTGTAAAATTGCCTACCCATCTTCGTCGGCCATTCAGAACAAGTAACGCAATCGCCAAGAGAGGGATAAAGAGTGAGCCAATTACCGAGTACAACTTTTGCACTTCCTTGAAACTCATCAAAAGACCCAACATCGGCAAAAAGGCTAAAACTAAAAGATAAACTCTATAGGGTATCGACTTGGTTATTTGTTCCGCAGGAACTTTTTTACCTTGCCTGAAAAACAAATACCAAACATCGGCGAATAAATAAGGAACTGCCTGCCAAACTCCTAATAAGCTACTGAAGATAGCGCCAAACGCTCCAATAAGAAACAGCCAGCGTCCAATCAGACCAAGAGGTTCTTCCAAGCGCTCAGCTAATGAAACCAATAATCCGGCTCCCTTCCCTTCAATCTCGATGGTACTACCAATGATAACCATCGCGAGGCCAAAGAGAACTGTCATAGAATAGCCAACTCCCAGATCAATGCGACAAACCTTAATTGCTTCAATGCCAGTTCTTCCTTTTTCCCGGATCCAATACCCATAACAAAGCATGGTGAGCGTCCCTCCAATGCCTCCAATCAAGGCAACTGTCCAGGTAATGCCAAAACCCTTTGCATCCGGAATAGTCGGAAGGAAAAGCCCTGAGACAATCTCCCTTGTTCCCGGCCACACCAAAACAGACGTAAGCACAACCGTTGTAAACATAATTCCGATACAAACCCCCATTACTCTTTCAAACAGACGAAACCCTCCAGCTAAAACCATCCCCAATCCAACTACACTGGAGACGATACCAAAAAAAATCTTCGCGTGGGTCCCATTTTCAAAAAAGGGAATCATGGCATGCAACGCAACCCCACAAGCGCTCATTAAAGCGGAGCCAACAAAGAAAGACCAAAGAAAAAGATACGGAAGAAAGAGCCAACCCACCATCGAGCCGAAACGATGCGCCACACCTTCCAAAAAAGTCTCTCCGGTCACTAATTGCCAGCGAGTCAAACCTTCCGTTAAGGAAAATTTCAACACTCCTCCTACCACAACCGCCCATAAAACCGCCACACCCAGTTGACTACCGGTGAAACTGGCAGTGGCGAGATCTCCCGCCCCAACACCTGTGGCAGCGACTAGAAAACCAGGTATCATCATCGCTAAAAGACCGGGGCTCTTCATCCTCATTCATTTTTCACACAACCTCTACGGTTAAGTCCAGTCAAAGATAGTGATCTCGATCAAATCAGAAATTCTCTATAGTGAGCTTGCTCCTTATTTGATAACATGTTTCTACCTTTGGTAACGCAATGATTCACGCCCGACATTACCTGACAGGAAAACCCGTAATTGTTTCCATTGAAAATGGAAGATACACCGGAATCGATCCTCTCGCTACTAAGGATACTTCTCTGCCCTGGATTGCGCCCGGTCTCGTCGATATCCAAATCAATGGCTTTGGGGGCATCGATTTCAATTCTCCCATCAACGATTTTTCCGATTGGGAACAGGCCTGTAACACCCTTTACCGAACCGGCGCCACCCACTTTCTGGCAACCCTTATTACCAATACTCCTGAACAAACAGATGTCATCCTTGGAAGCCTGGAAAAATGGCGAAGAACCAATTCCTTCAATTGTATTGGCTACCACATGGAAGGACCTTTTTTAAATCCCAACCCAAGTTGCCGAGGAGCTCACAATCCGGACTGGATGGTTCCTCCAGATACGGCAATGCTTGACCGATGGCAAGACCTCACCCAAAAACAGGTAAAGCTGATCACTCTGGCACCGGAATCTCATCCTCAAGAAGCATATTCATTCATTCGGTACGCCAATAAAACAGGAGTGCGAATCTCTCTCGGTCATTCCGAAGCGATGGGTAAAATTCTGCACGACGCCGTCGAAGCGGGCGCAACAGCATGGACGCACCTGGGCAACGCCATTCCCAATCCGGCTCCGAAACTGGATAACGTTCTTTTACAAGCCCTCGCTTGTGACCAGCTATACCCTTCTATCATTCCGGATGGGCACCATATTCCTCCTCATGCCGTCAAAGTAATGGTCATTGCCTTGGGAGACCGCCTTTTTCTAACCACCGATGCCATGGGCGGAGCAGGTGCAGGTCCAGGCACCTACAAGATCTGCCATCTCGAAATAACCGTAGGAGAAGACGGCCTGGCCAGACATCCGGAAACAAAAAGACTGGCAGGCTCCACCTTAACCCCATTCGACGCTGTCTTCAAAGCCGCCGAGATGAGTGGAAAGCCCTGGCCCGAACTTTGGACTGCCATGTCGACCCGCCCAGCTGAATGGTTGGGCTTCAAGCATCAGTTCAATACTGGAGAAGCTGCCAGTTTTTGCCTTTTGCAAATAGAGCCCACTCCGACTTTACAAGAAACATGGCATAACGGCCAAAAAGTCTTTTCTGCCCATTAGCACTGAGGAGACTGCAACCTTCAAGGTTCAACGATCAGATCTGCCGTATAGGCCATAACTGTGCCCTGCTTTATAACAGAAGGCGTTTGAAAAACACCCACAGACTGAAGCAGAGCTCCATGCTGATCTAAGATAACTTCGGCTTCACTCAGAAAATCACCTAAGGCCGGAAACTCTCCTCCGAGTAAAAAAGTAGCGGTGGCTTCATCGTTACGGAAAAAAACGTCTTTATCCCCCAGCAATAGTCCAAAAGCTCTGCCAAAAGCAGTATGAGGTGATATATCCGAGCGTGAGAGAACAGCCGCCAGAACAGTTTTCGTAATCGCTCTACTATCAGAATCTACTTTAAAAAGAACACCTGCCATGCGGCGATCTTCATTTGACTGGGCCAGAACTGTCTCCAAAACATTCAGGCACTGATTGCAGTCAAAGCTGATCACTATGTTTGTATCCAGTAATTTATCACTGGACAACCAGGGCAAGCCAGAATCGTCCAACGAAGAAGATTCGAGGGATTGAATCTCAACAGCAGGAAGGGTTTCCTCTTTTCCGATAAAACTCTTTTCAACAGGCTTCAACTCTTCACTTAACAACTGCTCCTGCAACTGCTTGCGAGCCTGATACCCGGACCATACTATTACACAAAAAGCGGCAACCATTCCGACAAATCCCAACAAGGCAGACCGTCGCCGATTGACTGACACCGTCATGGTCAACAAACTGACCAAAGCATGTGCCCCACAAACCGGACAAAACATTTTCAAGGCAAATGCCTGCACTCCGAGAAAGTAGACGGACCCAAGAACCAGCCCTGCTCTGGCAAGACGGGCGGGCCATCCTGACTTTGTCAGTAAAACGGACCAGAGAATCAATGCATACAGCCCAACGGGGACTCCCCAAAACGTCCCATACGAGCTATGGATAACTTTATGACAATCTCCTGAAACACAGGGGATCGCGGCCAACTTTAATAATACCGTATAGACGGCCAAAAAAATCCCTATCCCACAAATCAGCGATTCTCTAAAAACCGGGGAAGAAGCCCTCTCCTCAGATGATAAAACTGACAATTTCTTAGCCATCACTCATTCTTCACTACAATTAATTTTTAGCCCTCTCCTCCCATTCACTATATTAGTATTTTCGAAGAGGCTCTCTAAAAAGTCCAGACAAAGATGAATGGATATAAAGGCATCTATCACCAAGAAGATGCGACCGAAAAAAAGCCTTATAATCTATGTTTTAGATAGCCTCCTAGGCCTGGTTCAACGTCTTAAGCTGCTCACTGAGCCAGATTTTACGTTTCCATCGCGTATTCTTGGAGGACATGTCGATCGCATAAAGACTATCCCCCATCTCTGGCTGTGACACCTTGAGGATACGACATAAATTAAGAGCGAGCCATTTTTCGATTTTCAACACCACCATCTTTTTGCGGAGTCGACCTTGGATATCACGATTAAGTACGGTGGGGATCGTGTTCAGAGTCAGAATCTCATCGATGGCTGTATTAGCCATCTTTACTCTGCCCTCTTCACTGGCATAAAAATGTGTCACGGCAAATACAGTTTTACTCGGATTAACCTGCTTGAGCAACTGACAAGATTGAACCACCGTAGATCCGGTTCGAACCATATCATCGAACAACACGATGTCATGGCCTTCGATATCTTCGAGCGTGGTCTCACTTTCTGCATGAATTTTGATTTCTACCTTGCGCTCACTTGTTCGTTCTTTGTCCAGTAACACAAACTTGGCCTTTTCAAGCCCAAGTTTGCCATACATCTCCATAACGAAATCACGGGCTCCTTTATCTGGGGCACACAGGGCCAGACCTTCGCCCTTCTCTCCATAGTTCACAATATTCGAGTTCAACAGGTAATCCACATAGATATCGTAAGGGATCAAATTGTAGAACTTCCCTGCTCACAGTGCATAATCATTCTCACTCAGTGCAGACAATGTTTAGCGAGGTGTTCGCAGGGAAGT
>JANQKU010000189.1 GCA_028280955.1 Opitutaceae bacterium | reverse complement strand
ATAACACTCCACTCTCCTTTACGAGCCGCGTGGATCTCCTCAGCACTTACCGGCTGACACCAACGACTAGGACCCTTCGATTGCCGGTTCCAAGCGGCCCTATTATGTTCTACTATATCCATTTTAATTTTTAACTGCATCAATAATCAACGACGCAAATCCGATCGTTCCGTTTTGATTGCGATGATCGAGCTTTGAAGAACGGTAAATGGGCGCCTCATTTACATTCCATTCATTTAGGTGAAAGTTTCCTTTCTCATCATGATACTCCAGTAGCCTGATCTCGAAATCTGCTTCTTCAAAAACCTCTCTCAATTCTTTGTATCCATAAACGACCTTATGATCAGCAGCAGGATGATTTTTCGGACCGGGACCACCAGCCTGCACTGCTCGTTGATACCCTTCATCAGGGAAATACCGATCTGGCACCGCAATCCGAATAAAGCCCCCCGGTTTTAAATATCTGTAAATCGTTCGAGCCGCTTCTTTCCCTTCTTCCAATGTCAAGTGTTCGTAAACATGTTCACAAAGCAGAGCATCCGCTAACCCATCTCCGAAAAAACGAGCCCAAGTGCTTTCGTCCAAAAGATTCAGTTCATCTCCTTGAGTTGCGATCCAGCCCTTCCAATTTTGACTTCCTGCCCCTATAATGACTTTCATCGGCTCATTCGGTTTTCGTATCTCCAAGAAACATTCCCATTACATGGCAATCATAATAATTCCCCTCAATACAGACTTCTTTGGATACAGTTCCTTCGATCACAAACCCTTTCTTCTCATACAACCTGATCGCCCTTACATTGTCCGTTCTCACATACAGGTTGATTTTCTTAATTTCACCTTGAGCCAACGACCAATCAAAAAGTGCATCCATCAGATGTGAGCCTACCCCAACTCCCCAAAAATCTTTTCTAACCGTCATCCCAAATTCACCACAGTGTCTTGTCCTCTTGCGATCTCCGGCCGAAAAGCTGAGCGAACCGACGATAGCTCCATTGATACAAGCGAGCAAATAAACTTTATACTCTGACTCTTTATATTCTTGCAGGAACTTTCTCTCTTCTTCCACTGAGATACCGAATTCCCCAGGACCAAAACTCAAAAAATCAGATTCTCCGCTACTTGATTCGACATAATTAACCAATTCTCTGGCGTCCTCAGGTTTCGCTTCACGAATAATGACGGATAATCCGTTTTTTGTCTTTTTCTCTATTTCTTTCATTTTTTCATCTTAAGAAATACGTAACCAACATCGTACAATTCTTTTTCCTTTAGAAATCCATACCTACGATGCCATTCTCCCGATTCCAGATCATTCGAAAGCTTCTTCAGCCCTTGCTTCAACAATCGTTTGTCAATCTTTGAAAACGATGAAATGCCATCTTGATATTCCTCATCTAAATACACTTCCGGCCTGGCCCAACCCGCTGCCAAAAAATGATCGACCAAGTCGATTGGCAGTGGAAATCGGGATATTTCAAAAGACGTTTCCAATACAGAAGTCGCGAATTCCTTTAACACACTCAATTTCGGAAATACCTTTTTATCATCTTCCGCAAAACGAGGAAAATAATCCAAAAGCCAAAACTCCGATTTGAATTCTGCATCAAAAGACAATAAGACGATGGGCCCAGAGCCAACGACTCTCTGAGCTTCAATGAATGCTTTTTGCCAATCAGCAAAATGATGCATACACAACGTCATCATTACTCCATCGAATACCTCATCCTCAAATGGAAGATCTTCAGCACAACCTGCGAACCAATTCAATTGAAGATGCTCTTTCCCTTGCTCTCTCATAACTTGAGAAGGTTCAATAGCCGAAACGTGATATCCGGCCTCGGCCATCGCCTGGCTATAATTTCCTGTTCCTGCACCAACGTCCAAGATAGAGGAACCAGACGGAAGGTGCAGCAGATCAATGAGACGTTCTGTGATTCTCGGATCCGCTGCTCTCGTCGCAAGGTAGCTTTTCCCTATGGTATCATAGATTGTTTTCATTTTGGTTTAGAGAACTTCGTAAAGCTTACCATAGCATTCTTTATAGAGAAGAATCTTGCTCTTATAGATTGTCAATTAGTGAAAGCCTCTACTCTGGAAATTTTAGACAGGATGAACAATAGCTACAAGATTAGAGCTTCCTCAGACCAAATCTTTAATACTGCTCAAACCTACCTTTCAATCTTTTCACAACATCCGTTACCAGAGGTCCTTTGATTTCTCTCTTCACTGGTGACTCAATGTATTCTCTCCAAAGAAACAAGGTGAGACTTGAGCCATCACAATGGAGCTTCGCATATTCCGGATCGTTGAAAAATTCATCTTCAAGCCAACCATAGATCGGAACCACATGAAAATGAATCGAATAACCTTCTGCATATCCATAACGACTGCAAAATAATCGCTTCGGTTTCAGTTCTTCTTCGACAAACTTGGTCGCTTGACCAATCAGAGGTCCCAATTCAACAAGGGCTTCGGTAGATAAATCACTAAAATTTCGAACCTTATTGTCCCTGGCGCCAATCATCAGATACCCCGGCATTTCCGTATCAACTCTATGATTAATCACCCAATGTGAACCTTCGTGAATAATTAATTCCGGTGGTATTTTAAATGCCATCATCTCTTTTTACCAACTCTAAAACAAACTCATAGACAGTCTCAAAATCCAAGTTCGCATCTATACGATGAATGTCAGGTCTATCCAATGCTTCAATAAACTCCCTTACCTTTTCAATCTTCTCATTGTTTTTATACAAAGCGGGAGGATCATAAGAAGTAGAATCTGAAGAATATCTTTCTCTTATCCTTTCCATGCAGGTTGATCGATCCGCTTCCAATAGGATCGGCAGAAAATTCATCCCTGCGTTCTTTTCGACTATTGTATCCAATTTTTTCCACTGAAACCTCCATCCAAGATTAATATCCAGAATAACGGAAATTTTTCTGCCTATCTGTTCTTCGGCAAGATTAAATAAAAGATCATAAGCAATCCAGCCGGTCTCGGATTCACCGATCAAACACCCTTTCGATTCTTTAATTGCTCTGCCCATCGAATCAGACCCAAATCGAGGAATCTTCAATTCCTGAGAAAGACGCTTTGAAATAGCTGACTTTCCGCACCCAGGAAAACCACCGAATACGATCAGAGAGGAATGATCTTTCATATTATTCTTCATCACGAAAAGCCCTACTGGATATTTGAATAGGATTCTTTCCAGGATCTCGGGCATTGGCAAAAACGTATCCATCACATTGGTGGATGCTTCCAAATTTCAAGCCCTCTTTGAGTTTTTCTTCTCTGAATTTTTTCACATCTTTTACGTCGAAAACGAGCTTCACGCATGACTGACCAACTTTATGTCCTTTACTGGCTTGCAGAATAACAATGCTACAGCCACCATTGCGGGAACCCAGTTCAATCAGTCGATTGCCTTCATTCACAATAACACGAAAACCAAAGTGGTTCTCATAAAATTCTGAGGTTCTTTTTATATCCTTGGCATAGATGGCGATTTTGCTGATTGAAGTATTCATAGTGATTTTATCTACGTCGCTCAAAAATTTTTATCCGTCCATTGAAGACTACTTACTGCTTATACTTACTTTTAAAATTCCACAGTTCTAAGCTAAACAGGAAAGGCATTCAGTCACCGATACGAATCAGACCAGCCTTAGTGGGAACAAATCCCGCTGATTGATAGAAAGGTTCAAGATCCGTTTCATAATCAACATGAAGCCATTCGATTCCGTTCGTTGCACATAACTCTCTGGCTCGTGCAATCAGCAGCAAACCAATGCCCTGCTTTTGATATTTCGAATGAACCGTTGTATCCAAAAGAAACGCATGCACGGCGCCATCCCAGGCCACATTGACAAACCCCACCAGGCTATCTTCGACGTAAGCACAAACGAAACTCAGGCTTTGAGAAAGATGAGAAAAATCGCGATCCACATGATTCGGCCAAGCTTCTCTGAACAGATCATTGAGCTCTTCAGCTGAAACCTTGGGTGCAAGTTTGAGATTGAGATCTTCTGGTAACATTAGATGCCTAGCTATTCAAAGTTTCCTTCTTCACTTATAACGCAGATTGCCTCAACGAATCTCTCAGCAGGTCTATTTTATCATCATAATCTGCCACCAGTTTTGGCAACGATTCGATATCGCACCAGAAGAAATCAAACTGATGGACCATGGTTCCATCTTTGGCAAATTCCCCATGGGTCCATTCTTCTTCCGGCTTAAATGTAACAGAAAGATGATAGAACCAACGATACTGTAGCTCATCGGTTCCACAGTCATTCATATCTCTGGTATCCTGATCGAGAAAACGTACGAACTGCAAGTTTTTCAAATTCGTTTCCTCCTCTGCCTCCCTCATGGCAGCGTCTCCCGGTTCCTCCCCTTCCTCCACCGATCCGGCCGGCACTTGGATACCGGCCTCGGGATGCTTCGGATGCGTAAACAGAAGTAATCGACTCCCATGAGTTATGTAGGCGTAGGCCCTGTGCCTTATTTTCATTCGATTCGTCCTATCGTGTTTTAAATCGCATCCTCAGGATGCCAAAAAAGATGTTCGACCTTAAATTTAACATCAAGATTCAAATCGATCATTGCTACTATTTAATCAACTTTTTGTGAGATTGACAGGCCTTCCAGCCATGTTAGAAAAGTGTCTTCCCCAGTATTAACGGATCCAGTGTTTACCTCTACCATTATCCCAACGATTGGACGTGAATCGCTCACACGCGCCGTCGAGAGTGTTTTAAACCAAAAGTTCGACAAAGATGCCTTCGAAGTGATCGTAGTCAACGACACTGGCGCAAAACTACCTCATCGACCATGGCATGATTCTTCTCGAGTCAGAATATTGGATACAAATAAATGCGAACGTTGCTTTGCCCGAAACGCCGGAGCAGCAATTGCGAAAGGCCGCTATCTGCATTTTCTGGACGACGACGATTGGCTTCTCCCTGGAGCACTCGAGGCTTGGTGGGTTCCCACTCAGGACAAAACCATCGCATGGATATACGGCGGAACCCATTTTATCGATGAGAATGGTCAGCTCATAGCTAAACATAAGCTTCAATATGGTGGAAATTGTTTTTCACAAATAACTTCCGGAGAATGGATTCAACTGGGAGCTTCTCTGATAAAATCATCCGCATTCTTTGAAATCGGTGGATTCGACCCAGATTATCTTATGGCCGAAGACAAAGACCTTTGCCGACGGATCGCTTTATACTGGGACTTTGCATTCACTGCTTCCGATATTGTATGCTTTCTTAGAGATAGAACGACAACTTCCACCGAATACGAATTTGCCTCTTATCATGAAATAAAATCCAGAAACACAGTTTTATCCCAGAAAGAGGCATTTACTCGTATGCACTCATCTATCACAGATGCTTACTGGGCAGGAAAATTGCCTCGAGCTTATCTAACTTGTGTATGGTGGAACTTAAAAAAAAGACGTCTTGGGCAAGCCTTCGGCAAAGCAATCCGAGCTTTCTATGGATTCGTTCTTACCAGTAAACACATTACTGACAAAAAATATTGGAACGCCTTAACAAAGCCACACATCAATAGAAATATCTATTGATCGCTAAAACAAACCTCTTTTAAAAACCTCCGAGCAATTTGCTTTTTCAGATTATCACTTTTAAAATCCAACAGTATCGTAGAATAAACCACCGTGACCATTCGCCTAACCGAAGGCTACCTTTTCCCACTCAATTTTCAATAATGATCTATGTCCAATTATCAATCACTAGCAAAAGAAACTAAACAAACCCTGAGTATTAACAATATTTTAGTTGGACCCAGCCCAAGTAAACACCACAGAAATTGAGATTCCTACAATCCTCTGCCTCCAAAACACTTCATTCACGACGTTTAGGAAAAAGAATGCACAGCCGATAGTTACCTAGCGAACTCCTTCCATGAACGCCTTTCAGAAGCTCAGATACCTTTTTACAACTGGAGCCCTTTCCCAATGTATCCCATTGGCTAGGATGGCAATGGAAGAACTGAAGAGAATTTGGAAATCACAAGAGACCGACTACGGATTCACTTACAATCTGGATCAACCGTTTACTATCTCCAAACCAAAAATTAATCTTAATCTAAGAAAACTAAAACCTTCCGACCTTAAAACACTTTTCCATTTTCGAAACCAAAAGTATTCTTCGGATGAATTAAAGGATGCCTTGCGATGTCTTCTTTTCGCCAAATCTGAAATACCAACCTGCTATGTCGGTGTTACCGAAAATGACATCCCCTGTGTTATGAATTGGTTAATTCTTCCAACAGAAAACGAACGCCTGCAAGATTACTTTTCCGGAGGATTACCGCCCTTGGAACCGGATGAAGCGCTCTGTGAATTTGTTTACACCCATCCCGATTTCAGAGGTCTTGGTTTGATGGGATGGATAACAAAAAATCTCTGGCAGATCGCCAAACAAAACGGGATCAAACGGATAACTGTCTTAGTTCATGGAACCAATAAAGTTTCCCTGAAAATGACTCCAAAAATTGGATTTACTCCGATTTACCGGAAAACAGTGTATCGACGATTATTTACAAAACGAATTGTATTCGAAAAAATCCAATCACTGGAATAGTCTGATCACGAGATGACCCCTCAAACTTAATGAAGACAAAAGAGAACGCATTTACTAAATCATGGGAAAATAACCATACTGGATACATTTGCCTCAATCGAACCGAAAAAGCAAATGCCTATACCAACGATATGCTCGAAGCATTGGATATTCAACTTAACGAATTCGAAACGAACGACACGATCCGTTCGATCATCATCACAGGTTCAGGTGAATCCGCATTCTGTGCAGGTGCCGATCTCAATGAAATGAAAAGCGCAGATTATAAAACTGCTTTGAATCTTAAAAGCGCCCAACTCTTTTCGAAAATCGCAAAAACTACAAAAATCACAATCGCCGCTATCAATGGACCTGCGGTCGCGGGGGGCCTGGAACTCGCCTTGGCCTGCGACTTTCGCATCGCCTTACCTCATGCAACCTTTGCATTTCCGGAAACAAAACTGGGGTTGATCCCCGCAGCAGGAGGAACCCAACGATTACCTGCTCTCGTAGGAATGGGAAGAGCTAAGGAACTTATCCTGGGAGGCCAGATTTGGAATGCCGCCACCGCGCTGCAATACGGATTGTTAAACGAAGTGATCGAAAGCGATTTACTTTCATCAGCCCAACAATGGGCAGACACCATAGCGAAACTGAACCCTCTCGCCCTAGAATTGGCCAAAGAAGCAATGCACTCAAAGGAGAATGAATTCGGTCACAAATTTGAAAAACTAGCTGAAACCCTACTCTATCATTTGAAATAAAGTAAGCTTGAATCCCTTATTTCGATGATCGCACACACACCTCCAAATCAAAATGCCGTTTCCAGGCGTCCTCGCATCGTATCCGTAGGGACGGCAAATCCGCCTCGACGCTACACTCAAGATGAGATCATCGAACTCTTCGGAGAAACCGACAAACGAATCACTCGTTTCTTTAAAAGCCATCATATCAAAACCCGCCACCTTTACCTTCCGGATCCTGTTAACGGGAAAATACCCAATGAGAGCAATCAAGATCTTTCCGATAGGCATATGAACGGGGCTCTTGAATTAGGCCCGATCGCTATTGAAAATTGCCTGAAACCACTTGGGCTTTCCCCCGAGGATATCGACTACCTTTGTTGTATCAGCAGCACCGGCTTTCTCTGCCCCGGCATCACCGCCCACCTCACCAAAAACATGGGATTTCGCGACAATGTGCATCGTTTCGACATCCTGGGCATGGGATGCAACGCAGGCCTGAACGGCATGCGACCCATTACCGGGCTTACCCATGCGAATTCAGGAAAACTAGGGCTGATGCTTTGCGTCGAAATTTGTTCCGCCGCTTACGTATACAACAAGAGCTTGGTCACTGCTGTGGTGAATTCTCTTTTTGGAGACGGAGTCGCTGCCGCCTTGATCAGAGATGATCAATCCGACGATTGGCAGAGAGGCCCTCAAATTCTGGATTTCGAATCCTACATTATTACCGATGCGATTGGCACCATGAGATTCGAACTGGAAGGTTCCAAACAATCATTTTTTCTCGACCGGGATATCCCCTATGTCTTGGGTAATCATGTCGAAAATCCGATCAATCGATTGCTAGGTCGTAACAACCTGAAACTGAGAGACATCAATCATTGGGTTGTGCACTCCGGAGGTCGCAAGGTAATTGATGCCATTAAATACAATCTTGGTTTAACCAACCACGATATGCGCCACACCTTAAGTGTTCTCAAAAATTACGGAAACCTTTCTTCCGGCGCATTTTTATTTTCTTACAACGAACTGCGTCGCGAAGGCGTAATCCGTGAAGGCGATCTTGGAGTGGCTATCACCATGGGACCGGGTGCCTCTATCGAAACAGCTCTACTATCATGGAAAAGTTGATACCCCAATAAAAAGAATGAACCAATGAAAGACTACGAGACACTTATAGTAAACAAGAAGGGGAACGTCGTTACCGCTACTATCCATCGACCGAATTCAAAAAATGCGATCGACATTCAAATGTTGAATGACCTCAGCGGCTTGATGGAACAGGTAGAAGATTCCCATGATGTCGATGTTTTGGTTCTGCAAGGAGATGGTGATATTTTTTCCTCAGGGATCGATCTCAGCGCATTTTCACCTGAAAAAACTCTGGATGTTCACGGTATCCACAAATGGGAGAAGATGTGCAGGCAGCTCGAACGGCTGGACAAATTTACCGTTGCCGCTGTCAATGGCGACTGTATCGGCGGCGGCGCTCAACTCGTTCTTGCCTGTGATGCCAGGATCGGCACCACAAAGGCAAAGTTTCAGCTCAACGAAGTTAAACTGGGTTTTCTGCCAGGAATGGCCACATTTCGAATCGCAAAATATATCGGCTTAGGTCGCGCCAAAAATTTAATTCTCACTGGAAAAACATTCACGGGTAGCGAAGCACAACAATTAGGAATGCTTGATGAAGTTTGTGAATACAAAGACTTCGATGCTTTACTTGAATCTACCATCAACAGCCTGCTCCCCTTTAATCCTGTCGCCCTACAAATGGGGCGTCGCCTTCTCAATGAATGCTACGCGGAAACTTATGAAGATTTTCTCGGTGATTTTTTAGCCGCTCAACATCGCTGTCTCAATTCCGAATCTTTCAAGAAGCTAGTAATTAAAGCAAAAAAAGACCAAACTTCCTGATTAATATACAAGATCTAGGTTAACCCTAATCGATAATCACTGTAACTAGCGATCCAGCCAGACATCCGTAAAGATCCGATAGCCAACGCCATCTTCTCCCATCAAACCACGGGAGAAAAAAGTAATAC
>JANQKU010000178.1 GCA_028280955.1 Opitutaceae bacterium | reverse complement strand
ACTGTTTCCCGTTGGAATAGAGTTTTGACGTTTCTGTTTTGTTTGTTTTTGTTCGAAGGTCTTATGATTCGGAATACTAAGCAGCGGGATGCTTTGATGAAAGTAATCCGAGATGCGGAGCGCCCATTATCTCCCGCAGAGATTCATCAACTGGCATTGGCTCATTATCCTAAACTAGGTATCAGGACAGTTTACCGCTACATCAAGGATCTGGTAGAGAGTCACCAGATCGCAGGGATTGATTATCCGGGGCAACCCGTACGCTATGAGGTGATTGATGACCGTGGTAGTCGACCGCATCTAATCTGTCGATATTGCCAAAAAACTTTTGATCTTTCGATTAATGAGCCAAGGCTGGTCTATCCGAAGCTGAAGAATTTTGTGATTGAGGGCCATGAAGTCGTGTATTTTGGACACTGCCGAGCGTGTCGATCGAATTTACGTTCGAAGAAATCCGGGTGATGAAATGAGAATCACAGTTTTTTGGTGTTCTATGATGTTTTGTTAACTTGTGTATTTCGATTGATGGATGAAGGGGGGGATGCTCTTGTGGGGGGATGCAAGCTGCCAAGTTAATTGTTATTCGCCATGGGGAAACTGAATGGAACTCCAAAGGGATCTGGCAGGGACAACTCGACAGTCCTTTAACGGAAAAGGGGGTTAGCCAGGCAAATGCTGTTGGTCAACGGCTGAAGGATTTTCTCCCAATTGAATCAATCTATAGTAGTGATTTGGGTAGGTGTTTACGATGCGCGCAACTAGCTGCTGATCTTCTGGGCCTAGAGGTTCGGACAGATCTAAGATTAAGGGAAAGATCCTTTGGGGTGATCGAAGGTATGGAAAAAAAAGTGAGTCAAGTGAAGTTTCCCGGCGTATGGGATCGGTTGAATAAGAGAGATGAAAATTTTGCTCCTGAGGGAGGAGAAAGCTTGAAAGAGAAACAAATGCGTTTTGATGAGATTTATAATGAATTAGCCGAGGAAAATAAGGGGCGAACGGTAGTGGTTTTTACCCATGGTGGTGGAGTGGATGCCATACTGCGCAGCGCCCTTGGTATCACGATGAAGATGGAGCGGCCGTATACTCTGTGGAATTGTGCTATTAATGTTTTTTCTTTCAAAAAATGTTGTTGGAGTCTGGATACATTAGGGGATGTCTCCCACTTGAAAGGCATTGAGAGTACGTTCCGTTTACAATAGATCTGTCTTTCTGAAAGGAGGGGATCGAAATGATGAGTCTTCCCGTGATGCGAGCTATTAGAGTGTTTTATATCAGAGGATTAAATTTTTGGTTTTCTGATTTTCTATTGACAATGGTGGTTGAGTTTTCATCGAGTGTTCTCACTCTTAATGGCATACTACTGTCAATAAGGGTGAGAGCACGAAATCATGAATTCTTACCCAATCATTACAATAGGCCGAAAGGTAGATTTTTCTAAGTGGAAAATAGGTATTTGGACCGGGTTGTTTTGCCTGGCAGGTGCCCTTTGTTCCAGTGGTGCTGAGGCGGAGACCAAGGAAGAACCGGTGGTAGAGTTGCCGAAATATGTGGTGACAGCCAACCGTACCCCGGTGGATATAGTGAATGTTTCGCAGACTGTCGATGTGGTTAGTTCAAGAGATGTAGAGATGAGTCGCGCGTCTTTTGGCACCGATATTTTGAAGAAAACTGCTTCGGTGGATGTTATTCAATATCCCGGAGGAACTTCTGGTGTGTCACTTCGAGGTTTTCGCCCAGAATACAGTAATGAAACAAATCCTCGGACTCTGTTGCTAATTGATGGAAGGCCGGTTTCCAGTAGCTTGGGCAATATCCCAACTTATAATATTGAGCGCATCGAAATTTTAAAAGGTCCCGCATCGGCCATTTACGGGCCTTCTGCGATGGGTGGCGTGATCAATATTATCACGAAAAGGTCAAATGGTGAGTTTCAGGGTTCTGCTTTTGTGCAATATGGCAGCTATAAGACGGCGGACGCTGGATTCAACATAGGGGGCAATCTTACTGAAAAATTCAGCCTGGATCTCTCTCTGGATTGGATTGATCGCGGAAAAGATTATTCCTTCGGTGAAGGGGATGATTATGAGGTGGGAGAAGGTGGGGGAACTGTATACAAAAATACCAAGTTTTCCCGCCTGAATGGATCCACTCGAATCGGTTATACTTTTAGTTATGATTGGAAGATCGATCTGCATTATGACTTTAGTGATCAGAATGACACAGGCGTTCCCGGACCTCTCTCTAAACAAAAGTACGAAGTGGCGAATCCTAGTGAGAGGGATTTTTTTCGTCAGGGAGTTAGCGTAGATTTAACGGGAAAGGTCCAAGATCACCAAGTGTCCACTAAGTTTTATTATAATGATTTAGATTCTTTTTCTTTGTATTCGATGGATTCCTACAGCAGTTCCTATCGTGGCCGAAACTACGATAAGAAAATTCGGGAAAGAGGTGTTCAACTACAAGACTTTTGGTCTATAGCGGAACAGAATGATCTAGTTTTTGGATTTGATTATGGTCATCAAAAGGAAGAAAATGTTGCGAAGAATGGAGATGGATCGACCCGCACCTATTATATGCCTGATTATAGCCGGGAAAAATATGGATTCTTTGCGGAGTCGATTAATCGTTTCCAGGGTGAAAAATTTGTGGTAAATGTAGGTGGCCGTTTCGATGAGATTTCAACCACGGTTAATGCGTCCACTTATGAAGGAACATCTTATCGCTACGCAGGGGGGACGGAGGACTTTAACCGCTTTAGTCCACGTGGAGGGATTGTTTGGAAATTTAATCCAACCTGGCGGTTGCATAGTTCGGTTGGAACTGCTTTTATAGCGCCGGATTCCCGTGAGATTGCTGGCTATTACGAATCGGAATATAGTAGCTATATCAAAGTGAGTAGGGGGAATGCCGATCTGGATCCCGAATCCAGTGTAACATGGGATGTTGGCTTGGGTTCTTCAAATGGCTTTATGACCTTGGACCTGACTTATTTTAAGACAGAAGTAGAAGATCGTATTGTAAGTATAAACACTGGTGAGACAGAGCCTGCTGGAGAGGATGGAAAAGAGCGTAGGATATACACATACGTAAATGCGGACTCTCAGGAAATGAATGGTGTGGAGATAACAGGGGTTCTCAGTATCGATTCCCTTTTAGGTCAGATCAAAGGGGAGCTGGATTTTTCCGTTAATGTTACCTGGATGGATGAAGCGGAGGTAATCACCGGAAGTACCGTAGAACCAGTCAAGAATATTGCTGATTGGAAAGGGAACTTAGCGCTGAACTACACGATTGAGAATTTCTCCACTCAATTTAATGCCCGATATAACGGAAATCGTTTTGATAAGGACTATACTTATGATGATTACTATGGAGGGGATTGGTATGAATTCCCCAGTTATTGGGTTTTTGATTGGAGTTTTTCCTATGCGTTTACGCAAAAGCAGAAAGTCGTCCTCTACCTAGAAAATATCTTCGATACCTACTATTACGAAAAGCTCGATTATCCACAAGAAGGGCGCAATGCCTCTCTTCGATATATTTACAGTTTTTAGATCTAGGGGAACGTGAGAATAAGAAGAGGTTGACCGCTAGGAAAATGGGCTGAAATGCAAAAAGGGAAAGATATGCATCTAAATGCGAAGGGTATCTATTGCTTTGCTTTCCCGTTTTGTTTCCTGTTTCGTAGGTTCTTTTTCCTAGCGGTCAGCCTCTTCTTTCTTCTGCCATTACTTTGTGCGAAACCGTCTCGTATCATTAGTTTAGATACTGCTACGGATTCTCTCATTCTTCAGATCGCTGACCTTGATAATATGGTAGCTGTGCGGGAGCGTTCCAAGAAGCCGGAAAACTCTGTCCAATGGGAAAGGGCTTCTCAGCTTGTTGGTTTGCGCAGGGAAATGGCTGAGGAAGTATATCGATTGAACCCGGATTTGGTTTTCTTTGGGCAGTGGTCGGGACGTGCGACACGCGAGCTTTTGCATGAGCTGGGTGTGCCGGTCCATCGGCTGAGTTCGCCCAGCTCTTGGGAAAATGTTTATGCGAATATTCGAACTGTGGGACAGCTCGTGGAAGAAGAGGAACGGGCGGAAAGGATGATCGGGCAAATGCAATCCCGTTTAGATGTGATCAAAAAAAGACTGAATCATTGTATGCCTAAACGCGCTGTCTTTTATGTGGGAAAAGGCAGTACCTACGGGAAAAATTCAAGACAGCATATTATTATGGAAAGCGCCGGGCTCGTTAATATTGCTGCTGAAAAGGGAATTGTCGGGTTGGGTAAGTTATCGGTCGAAGCGTTGTTATTGAGCCGACCGGATATTATTATTTTTTCAAACTATCATAAAGAAACGCCAACACTTTCCCGTCAGGTATTGGATCATCCGGCGTTCCAAGAACTAGAGAAAAGTGTGATTTTGGTCGATCTGCCTTCGAATAAAATAAACTGCACAGATATTTCTCTGGTCGATTGTGTGGAATTATTGGCGCGGACTGTCCACCGAGAGGCTTTTGATCAGCCTGATTTTTTAGCTGAGGGTTTTTGATGTGATGAATCTGCAAAGTCGTTTTTCGTATAAAACCCTCCTCATCCTGTTGAGTGTTTTTTTGGGGTTGAGTTTTTTTATTTCATTACAGATCGGAAGTGTGACACTTTCGCCCCAGAGACTTTGGGGCGCTCTTTTTGGGGTGCAGGACGAGATGGTTAGATTGGTGTTTTGGCAGATTCGTTTGCCAAGGGCTCTGTTAGGTTTGTTTGTCGGCTTTAGTTTGGGCATTACCGGAGCGGTGATGCAGGGTTTCATGCGAAACCCTCTGGCTGATCCGGGGGTGCTGGGGGTAACCAGTGGATCTGCCATGGGTGCGGTGATTGCTTTCTATTTTGGTTTTGCCAATCTCTTTTCCTTGGCGCTGCCTATTGGGGGTGTTTTGGGG
>JANQKU010000159.1 GCA_028280955.1 Opitutaceae bacterium | reverse complement strand
TTGGTGAGTTCGGTCCAGGACTGATGAGGAATGTTCCAGTCGGCATAATACCATTCACCGGGAGAAATATAATCGACTAGATCTTGGTGAATCCATTTTGCCACTTCGAGTCCCTCAGCAGTGCAAAATTCAATATCCCAGGGCAGTAACGCGCCCAATGTCTTTCGCTCGCCATCTGGGCTTGATTTATCCAGTAGTGTCCGGACATTTTGGATATATTCGGTCATGAACTGACTTTTTTCTCGTTTTGGTTGAGAAAGAAAGGGAGCAGTCCGTCCGAAATCCAGCTGAATACCGTCGATATCAAACTTATCCACTATCTCTTCGAGAATGGAAAGCCGGTAGGATCGAACGCCTTCAATGGCGTAGTCCATATGACGGAGGGCTCCAATGGATTTCCAGTCACGAGCGCCGGTATCTTCGCCGAGTGACCAGTCGACATGCTCTTGCTCCCAAGGGGTCCAATAAGCGAGGTTACCGTGATGGTCATTCATTCGAATATTGGCCAAGACTCGAATGCCGGCCTGCTTCAGCCTTTCCACCATAAAACCATAGAGGTCGACTCCAGAGGTGACCAGGGGGCTGGAGATGCCCATGTAGCGGAGACCGAACTGGCTGTCGTAGTTGGTCATGTCGGGTGAAGCAGCATCCATGGCTACATAATCCGGTGCGGCGGAGATAAGTATCTGGGATACTTTTAACAAGTCTTCTTCAGTCTGACACTTGAGGATACCTCCGAAGTCTTCTGTAATTAATAATTCATTACTCATTATATACTCGTATATCATATACCCGAGCGGGTATGTTTTTTTTGACTGTGTTGGTGATATGTAAAATCAGTTTTTCTGCCTGAACAGACTCGTCTAAAGATATTTTTCGAAACCGGTGTACATTTCCGGTTTCCTGGTAAATGCAGTTTTTTTTACCTCCATTGATACTCTCAAGAGAATAGTCGGAGATACATCTGGCCGCTGCCGGTTGACCTTGGCAGTTAAACATTTCCGGCTCTGTTTTTTCGGTTGTGTCGAAAGTCAGGTCAATACGGTTGAAGGTAGCGGGTTCTTTAAAGTTAATCTCGATCCATTGGGGAAGTTTTTCCCGATAATCGCTGGTCCACTGGTGAGGGAGGCCAATGCCTTCCCGATGAATAAAACCATTTTTGATGTTTTCCGCTTTTCCGTAAAGAAAGTCCGGTGTAAATTTAAGCAGAGGTGCGACAGTGGATTCCATGACATCGGGAATGAGATCAGCAGACGCGATTTCTGCTGTTCCCTGCAGGGAGATTTTTAAGCATGTTCTAACGATTTTTCGATTGGCGGGTGAGAGGTCGGATAAAGGACATTCCACTGTCATCCAACCTTCATGTAGAGGGGAAATTTGAATGGTCTTCTCAAAGAGCGTTTGAAATACAGTGACATCATTTTCGCGTTCGGGATAATGAAATTCATAGGCATCAGGGTCTGAAGATTCTTCATCATAGCTGTATTGGATAAACGTTTCGGTCTTCCCGTATTCTACTTTTAAGGAAACTTCTTGGGGGCTTTTTTCGTTATTTCTGACATAAAACGAGATCTTTTCGATTTTGTCGGGGATACAATAGATTCTCGCTTCCAGGGGATCTTTTGAGAAGGTGGGATTGGGGGTTGAGGTATATGTTTCCAAGGAGGCTTCGCTACTTGCCGATACTTCGGCTGTTTCCACCAGGTTGTTTTTATCGGCGAGGTTAATTCCAGGGATAAAGACGTCGTTTTTTCGCAATTCGAGCTGGAACTCATAGGTATGGGTGGAGGCAACTTCAGCAGGTGTCACCTTTTTTTTATGACAAAGAGTTGCGCAAACCCCAACGGATTGACCGAGTAAGCCACCGGTACGCATTACCCGAGTGCTGGTGAAAGCGATATGGGTGGCAGATATCGCGCGACCTCCGGAAAAGAGATTTTTAATATTGATGGAATAGAGGCATCTCAGCGGAATTTGGTAAGGAAGCGGGTTAAAGTAAAAAACTGTCTCATAACCACCGTCATGAGAGGGTGGATGAAAATCCAGATAAAAACCGCCGAAGCCAGCCGCGTCAGCGAAGTCGCGATTTTCTTCGATATCGGTTTGTGTCAGCATATAATCACCGACGATTCTGCGAGATTCGCGTTTGCCCAAGATCGGGCTGATCCAAATGAGTTCGTGCGTAGCTGCTTTTTCTTTGTGCAAGGTATTTTTAAAATAGTCCCATATGCTGTAAATTCGGGTAACCAATTTTTCATATAATTCCTGCGGGGAATGGAGGGTATGAAGACCGGATGAATCGCCACCTTCATCCACCTGAAAAATATAATTGTATCTTTTATCGGGATCAAAGGTATTAGCGGGCTTCTGGGGGTTCCATTTAGGCGTTCCGGCAGGTGGAATAAATTGACTTTTAACACCTGTATCTACGGAGATTGCCATCAGGCTGGCTGAGGATATGATATCATCCGGTTCAGCGGGGGCGCTTCTCTCGCCTGTTTCGGTTTTGGCTTCACGCCCCATAACTGTTTTGGCGCCAGACAGGGCCGCTACGTGTGCATCTCCGGTGGCATCCAAGACAAAACCTTTTATAGCAAATTCAAGTTCTTCCAGGTTTTCTATATTCAACACTTCCACGGATGTTATTTTTCCTTTTTCAACGTGGGCTGATTTAACCAAGTGTTTTCGAAAGATGCGGACACCTGCTTCCCGTAGCATGTTTGAAACAACTCTGTCCCATAAGGCGGAGGTATTCAGTGCCATGTAATTAACTGAGGGACGGGCTCCGTTTTTGCTTAAGCGTTCCTCAATTTCTCCCATGATGCCCGTTTCGGTATAAAATTGATTATTAACCAGGGCTCCCGAGGGGCCGACGCCGAGTAAGGGCCCTGCGTTGCCACCGAGAGTTATTTCTCTTTCGACGATAACGGTGTCGAGTCCAAGACGGCCAGCCTGTATAGCGGCACAGATCCCGGCAATGCCTGCTCCTGCAACAAAAAATTCACAATTATATTTGTTATTCATGAAAGCATTGGTTGAGGAAAGCGACTAAGCGTCCCAATATTCATTGAGGTCGACCAAATCGGCTATATCCATAGCACAGATTTGGGAGAAACCGTCGATGATTTCGGTATAGAAAAGTTGACTACGATCCGGAGAAAGAAAGGGGTGAGCGTGAGTGCGCTGACCACCAGAGAGAGCGAGAGGTATGGTTCTCAGTCGTCGAATCTGAAAGTGTTCGGAATCGTGAGGAAAATGGAGTGAGAAGAGTTGATGATCGGTGGCTGTCTGACTTTCATAAAAAAGAAAACGTCCGGCCGGATCGAAGCCGGTGTGGACGTAGCCCATGTTGGGAGGAAGTTTTACTTCGTCGAAGTGATCGGTTTGGAGATCATAGCGTCCAACGTAGACGTTGTGCTGATTATTTTCTTTTTGGTTGGCTTCGTAGTAGATCCCTCGAGCAGTACTCACTTGATGGCAAACGACGCCATGTCCGTCACGTGGGCGCAGGGTACGTGTGTTGCCATCGAAATCGACGGTCCACATGCCTGAGTCATCGCGGACGTGATTGACCAGCATGCGAGTATTGTCGATGAAAAAGATGTGGTGGACGTGAAAGTCGAGAGCGATAATATCTTTAAGGGCTCCATTAGCGGTGTCGATGACGCTGATGGTTGAGGGGACTTGGTTACGCCAGGCGTCGTGCATTTCCCAGTTAAACTGGCCCATGTTGAGGAGAGCTTCACGTTCAGCGAATTTTTGGGTAAACAGGTTTCGGTCCGCATGGATAAAGGCGAAATGACGACCATCAGGTGAGAAGCCGGTCTGCCCGATAGAGATACGATTGGGAAGTTCAAGAATCAGTCGATCTTCCAGGGTATGTAAATGAACGCAGCGCAATTGTTCATCTTGAAAATAGTAGACTTCATTGAGAGGTTGGTTGAGGGAACTCAGATGGTTGTAGATGCCGCGTAGATGAGGTAGGCACCAGATAGCCCAACCGGAATGTTGAGTGCGCCCATCGGTCAGTTGGACGATTTTACCCGAGATTAAATCAAGACGAAAGAGTTGAACCCAACCGGTGCGTTCGCTGTGAAAGACGAGGTAACGGTTGTCGGATGTGATGCTTGGGATGAAGTAATAGAGAGGGTAGTTACTGTGACGCCCTGTAGTCAGTTGCTTGATTATCCTGCCGGTTTCAGGATCACTGAATGTACGCCACTCCGTGGGATATTTATCGCCAATTGCCATTATACAATTTTTACGAGAGCCTGGTGTCCTGATATGAGGGGTCAAATATATCTGCCCTCATGAAGATGTTTATTTAGGTCTTTTTATTTTTCGTATAAATAGTCGGCATAAGACCATTCAAAATTTAATGAGCCGCCTTTTTCATCATTTTGATAATATTGTGCTGCAATTTCATCGTGTTCTTTTCTCAATCGCTCCAGGTTTTCAGGATTTCGCAAGGCATCCTTTGTTTCGATTTGCCAATTTTTCAACTGTTGAAACAAGTGATTTTGTATCTCTGCGAATTCCGGTTGGTCGGCCAGGTTTACCCATTCCCAGGGATCATTTTTCAGGTCGTAGAGTTCAAATTGCGGTGGGTTTTTGAAACGAGCATATGCTTCGCGGATGACTGGATCAGCTGCAGCGATTTCATCTTTTTTTGCGCCCTGAACTGCCAATGGCATAGCTCCCGAATACCACATGGCGGCGTGGCTGGGGCGATCTTGCAGCATGTTCCAGATCAACTTAAACTGATCGTTTCGCACGGATCGTTGCGGAAAATACGAGGCAGCGGTACCACCGCACCATTCGGCAAAAAGATAGTCGCGTCCCTTTATTTTACCCTTCAGCAGTGAGAGAGCCGATTTTCCGGGCAATCCTTCCGGGCATTTTTGCCCGACTGCGTCTAAAACCGTTGGCAGGATATCGATATGTGACATCAATTCAGGTCGAACTTGATTGGATGCAATATGTCCGGGCCAGCGCATGATGAGAGGAACCCGGAGTCCCCCTTCGTAGATAGACATTTTCCCTCGTGAAAACTGTGCGCCGTGATCGGTGGTAAAGATAACAAATGTGTTATCTGCTTTACCCATCGCCTCCAGCTTATCGAGAATCAGACCCACGCCTTTATCGAGTCGCAGCAGGCAATTATAATAGTTGGTGGCATGTTCGCGAATGCGTGGTGTATCAATACCTGATTGCGGCGGAGTGGTAATATCATCTGCCTTCAATGGTTGTTTCGGGACACCTGCGTCTTGTGGAATAAAGGGTAAATGAGCGTCTGGAAAATTGACTGTCAGAAAAAACGGTTCATCAGAGGCGCTCATGAAATCTTCAGCTATTTCTGCCGTTTTGAATACATTACGATTTTTAAAACTGATATATTCGGGATCGTTCCACCAGAGGTCCAAGGGGAAAAGTGATTCCGGATTTACGTGTAACTTACCCAACATTCCCGTTCGATACCCAGTGGGTTTCAGCAAGCTTTGCATGTTTGGAAAATCGTCGTACAAAGCATACTTATGAGTAGCCAAACCAAATTGTCCGTTCTGGTGGGGATACAATCCGGTCAAGATACTTGCCCGACCGGGACTGCACATGGCTTGCGTGGTATGACTGTTCTCAAAGCGAATGCCGTCCTGAGCCAATTTGTCTAAATTTGGTGTCTGAATATTTTCATCGCCATAACAGCTCAGATGTTGGCCATTGTCTTCAGAGACTATCAGCAAAATATTGGGTTTTTGTGCCATGAGAAAGGGGGGTTATTTTTTCTTTAGAGATCGCTGGTGGTATTCTCTTGGAGGACAGCCAACTCGCTTGTGAAAGAGGCGACTGAAGTAGTATATATTGTTAAATCCACTTTGATAGGCAACTTCGGATACGGTTGCCTGGCTGTTGCTGAGAAACCATCTGGCGTACTCAAGCCGTGCTTCGATGAGGTCTTCAATAGGACTGGTGCCAAAAAACTCCCGATAGAGAGCCAGAAAACGGCTTTGGCTTAAATGAGCTGTTTCTGCCATTTTGCCGACGGTCCAGTCTTCGGTCAAATTGTCGTGAAACATTTGCCGAATATCTCGGAGAGTTTCACGAAGTTTCAGTTTGTGGGGAGAGAGTTCTTCTTCTTCATTTTGCCCAAGTGCTCTGGAGAGTTTTACGAAGAAGATTTCAATGAACAAGGAAATGGCTTGATGCGAAAGGACTTCCTGTCGGATTTTTTCTTTTCGGATTTCACTTAGAATCAATTCGATGAATTCAGTGTGTCTAGGGTAAAAAAGTGTATTCAGAGGAATGTTATATTGTTTCAATAAAGAAGGGACATCTTTTCCCTCAAAATGAAACCAGCTGTTGTGTAATCCTTCACTTTCTCCTTGGTAGAGCTGTTGATAGGTTGGGGTGTAGACGATGCAAGCGTGAGGATTGCCCTGGGTTAGTTCATTTTCGATGAGAATTGTGACGGGAGCTGTGAAGTACAAAAAGAGGTAATCACCACCACCCGATGGACGGTCGATGGTTGCTCCGGGAGGATGAGAATAACGAACACCAATCCTGTTTAGTCGAAGGTCCATTCAATAATAATTATGATAAAAGGAGAGGATAAGTCAAAAAAATAGTAGAATCGTTTATTGATTTGAATTTCGGATTAAGAGTAATATGCAATCATCCCATTGCATAAAAATATTTTTAGATAAATTCAGGTGATACATTGATTATGAATAAACTTACCTTAAACGCTGACCTGGAAGAGGGAATCATTGACCGGCATGTCTACGGTCACTTTGCCGAGCATTTGGGACATTGTATTTATGGAGGCATCTGGGTGGGTGAAGATTCAGCGATTCCCAATGTGTGTGGTATCCGGACGGATGTGGTTGAAGCGCTCAAAGCGATTCGTATTCCTAATCTGCGTTGGCCGGGTGGTTGTTTTGCCGATGAATACCACTGGATAGATGGCATTGGTCCGAGGGAAAAACGTCCGACGATGATCAATACACATTGGGGTGGAGTGACGGAAAACAATCACTTCGGGACTCATGAGTTTATGGACTTATGTGCGCAGCTGGGATGTGAACCCTATATTTGTGGTAATGTGGGAAGTGGAACGGTGAGGGAAATGCAACAATGGGTGGAATATATTTCATCAGGTGCTATCAGCCCGATGACAGATTTGCGGAAACGGAATGGTCGCGAAGAGCCCTGGCCTTTGACGTTTTGGGGAGTGGGAAATGAAAACTGGGCATGTGGGGGCCATATGCGTCCCGAGTATTATGCGGACGAGTTCAGACGCTATCAAACCTATG
>JANQKU010000127.1 GCA_028280955.1 Opitutaceae bacterium | reverse complement strand
TTCTAGTGATACTCTGGGAGACGTCGATTATTGGACCGTGGATTTACGCGATCAATTCCGCCAGGCGATCCAATCAGGCGACCCCGCCTTTTCTATTTTTTGCCCTGTTGCTAGTTTTTCCGTTTTCTATATTCGCATTCTTTTTTCTGAACTTAGCAATTTGGGAAATCCCGATTATTTACTTTTTATCCGTTTTTGGCCTATTGCGAATTTCTCTGCGGAGAGCTGAATTTCAGCACAACCGTTTTTTCGCGCTATTCGTTGCGTCTATTTCTGTACTTTTTATACGGCTGGTCGTCCTCTTTGCTGTCGGCGACCAGATCAATGTAAAAACCGCATTTTTGTTAGTCGTTTTTTCCGAGTTCATACCAACTGTTCTTGATGCAAATCTGTATAAAAAAAAGATGGGAGGCGTTAAACTATCAGGGGGGGTGGAATTCATAAAAGATAACTGGGAGTCGGTTAAGAATTTATCCATACAGAGTTGTCTTTCTTGGTTGAAGGAGTTCTCTCTCAATTCGTTGGCAGTCCTAATATTTTCGTTTGAGCTCAACGGAATTATTCGACTTTTGTCTTATTTCACACTACCTATAAAACTCGCTGCCAAAAACCTCAGGCACGAGTTTTTGAAGATTACCAAAGAGGATGAATCTGCCTTTAGTGTTCTTTACCGAAAGTACCTGCGGTTTTCCGTTTGGGTTGTCCTTGTCAACATTGTCGGTGTCATAGTTTTTGGGCCTCCTTATATCGGATCCGTAGTGGATCAAACCCAGTACTCGGCCTCATTCTTGGTTGTTCAATGTGTCTTAAGTATTGGCCTATTCTATACTTGTCAGGGCGCCATGACCATTTTTTTGAAATTGGGTCGATATGGATTTGTCAGCATGATTAATCTCATATCCCTCATATTGACGCCCATTTGCTTTTACATTTTCGCACACTATTGGAGCGAGATGGGTGCATTGTTCGCGAGCTTTGTGGTAGCGCCATTGTTGGATGTTCTTATTATGACGTTCCTTTTCCAACTCCCATTGTGGTTTAGAAAAGAAGAACATAAGAGGATGATTTAATTTCGATATCACCTGAACCGGACGAGCTTGTGAATACATCAGGCAAGTAGAAAAAGCATTAATAGTTGTGTGCTTTATTTTTTGAGTTGAAGACGACCCAACGGGCCTTCGCATGAAGCCAAAGGTAGCTTCCTATTCCGTGAAGGGTGCGCCAAAGCGAAAATCCGTATTTTTTGAATTCTTCTCGAAACCTCCAAGATAATTTTGAAACAACATAAGATCGCTTTGCGATAGAGATTGGTTCAAAGACCATGCGTTTGATACTAAGAGGGTTGTTTATTATTTCTCTATCGATATTATACACATCGTATTGTCCTTTGATCACTCTCATCGCTTTCAAGTAGAGTTCTTCTTTGCTACGGGTTTGGTGACTGACCTTTAGCTGCTTGATATAATGCTGAGAAAACCCGGCTTTCCATACTCGATATCCAAATTCCTGATCTCCTCCTGAATAGAGTGTGGGGTTGAATCCTTTAACCTGATCCAAGATACTTCGCTTGACCAGTAAGTTTGCGGTGGGTGCGAAGTGTCTGTATTGCAAACAACGTTTTACCTTGAACTCAGTAAGCTTTGTTAGGATGTCGATGATTTCGACTTCCCGTGATTGGGGATATGCAAGTTCGATTGCTCCGCCAGAATAATCGAGTTCGAGGTCAATCACGCTTTTTAGAGCAGCCTTGCAGTCCCTTAGGACCTCGACCCCGGAATCAATAAACCAGACGTAGGCGGCTGAGGTATGCTTATAGCCTCTATTCCTGGAATAGTAAGATCCTCTGGTGTTATCGTTTAGTATAGTTGTGGGCTCAATGTGCTTAAATGTTTTTTTATCTAGGCCGTCGATGATTTCTTTTTGATGGCCGTCCACTACGACTACTGTATCAGCGAAATCGCTATTTAGTTTGTCTAACGAATCCAAAGTTAGGGCCAAGTCCTCAAACTTTCCTTTAACAGGAATGACAACGGCTACTTCTAAGGTTGGTAATTTCACAGGGGGCATAATGATATTTGCATCTGAGTATTACCGTTTGAGTTGGGTTGTGTTGAAGCGCTCGTAAATTGCGTTTAATTTTACTGTCCAAGTGTGCGAGTTGATTGCCTTCTCTTGTCCTCTTTTGCCCATTGCAATGTGAAGCTCGGGATTGGATGCTAGTAATCGCATTTTCTCAGACATCTCCTTTATGACTTGTTCGGGTGACTCGGGTGAAATGACAAAACCAGCGTCACCGGGGACTAACATGGGTGGTCCGCCGTGATTTAAGCAGATTACCGGTACCCTTGCCGCAAGCGCTTCCAGACAAGCCATACCACCTGACTCCTGTAAGCTAGGATGGAGTAAAGCAATACTTGATGGTAGCCATTCTAGCAGTTTCTGTCGACTCACGTGACCGTGAAAAGTGACTCGGTCATCGATCCCAAGGTTTGTCGCGAGACCTTGCAGTTTTTGCTTTTCTGGTCCGCTTCCGAAAATGTGAAGATCTACATTTAAGTCTTTACACCGATTAAACGCTTGCAAGGACAGGTGAATACCCTTCCAAGCAAGCAATCTCGAGCAGATCGTGAAGTGCTTCTGGGGTATATTTGGATCGTGGATCTTTTGAAGGGTTTCGATGACGGTCGGGACCAACCCGCAAGGACTCATAACAAATACGTTACTCGCTCCGAGCTTTTCAATTTTCCTACTCGTTGCTTCGGTTGTTGGTAAAACTAGCGAGGATGATTTTACCATTTTCTTTAGACGAGGATTTTGCTCTGAAATCAATTGTACTAATGCGCGCAATTTCCCACTAGCTCTCCCGCGTAGAGTAAGCGAATTCTTGAATGATGCAGGAATCTCATCAGCTCCTCCTATCGGCCCAAAAATGAATGGAATTCCAAGAAATGCGAGTGAGCTTGGTGTCCAGTACCTTGCCAGCGTGATGTGATGGATGACGTCGGGTTGAAACTCCTCAATGGATTCTCGAGCCCAGGATGCTATTTTTTGCTGCCAGTAGTGGTAATATAAGTTCACTTTTACTCCAGAGCCTCTGCTAGGCTTTTCTGTGCCGTAGTAGGAAAAGCTGAGTCGGTCTAAATCTCTTCGATTAGTCAGAGCATTTTCAATCGCTACGCGATTGGCTGTTTTGGTGAGGACATGGACGCTGTGTCTTTGACCCAAGTGTTCGGCCACAGCCCAACCCTTCCCAGGTTCCGAACCCTTGTTCGGATTACAAGAAAATGCTGACAGTAGAATTTTCACTGAGGGGATGTCTAGCGTTCGATGGAAATCGATGCTGGTTTGGATGAGATTTCGAGTTTTCCAGGTGTGGATAAAAGCTTTTTCTTTATGATGTCAACGATCGGGGTTTTTCCACCGAAAAACTGCTCGTATCGCGTTCTGTTTTTAAGGCCCCAATTTTCCCATTGACTCTGTTTTGCGAGGCAGGTTCTGAAGGCTTGTTCCAGTGAGGAAGCAGCATCATCTTTAACAGAATAGATTACGCCTCCAAAATGCGAGCCAACTACATCTGCATTGCCTCTCCAGTCTGAAATGATAATCGGGAGGTTCCACATCATCGCTTCAACGGTCACTCTGCCATAAGATTCGTAGGGTGCAACCGACGGAAAAATAAATAAATTAGCACGGCCAAAGGCTTGGTCCTTTTTTTCTCCGTTCACAATTCCCAAGCGAGTGACGCGACTGGTGAGGCTAAGGTCACTGATTAGTTTATCCAGTTGCGAATCGCTGAACGGAGGTAAGGCCTCCCCCGCGAGTTCCAATTGCAAGTGGGGGTAATCATCAGCGACTTTGGCGAAGGCTCTGATCAATGTGGGCGTACCTTTGTCTTCACATAGGTGCCCCATATACAAGAAACGTATGGGAAGCTCTTTTCGGTTGAGGCACTTAAGTTTACGTGCATCTGAAAGTTGGTGTGGGACTACATAGATTCTATTAATACCACTAGCTTCTGGGTCCTTACGGTTGTATTGAGTCATTACAAAGGCTGCAGTTGCCTTCCGATAGAGTAGGCCGACTACTCGGGGAAGTAGCTTGCCGTCTGCTAATCTGTCTGCAAAACCTGCAGCGTGAAACCTAAGGACTGTTGTGCGTGAAATGAGGAATACCCACGGTAGGACTAGTAAGTCGCGAAGGAGAGGAATCGTCTGTGGTCCACCGACGGGATAGATCAAGAGGTCGATGGGACCTCTCCGACGAATGGAAATTAGGCGAAAGACGACCCTCGCCAGTTCAAACAATTTTTGTAATCCCGCTGATCGAGCGGCGCTGAACTTAGGTGTGAATTCGAATTTCAGGTGGATCGTCTCTAATTCGGAATCTTCAGATAAATCATCTAGCAACTGCTTGATTGATACGTTTTGACCACCTAAAGGTGGTGGTATCTGGCCTGCCACAACGATTCTTTTCTTAGGTAGACGGATCATGCGTTTTCGATGGTCGCCTCGTCGACTGAGTCTGATACGGTGGAACCTGAACTAATTGGATTTGATCGGGACGAGCTTGGCTTCAGCTGTGTTTCTTGCTCTAGCCACTGTATGGTCTCGCTGACGCCTTGTTCCAGTGAGATTGAAGGACGGCCTAGAATCGAATAGGTTTCGGTCAGGCGCTCTGGCAGGCGGTAGTCGCTGGTCATGCTTTTATAGCGAGATGAATTGATATAAAAAGGTTTGTTCTGCAATTTGCCAATTCCGTCACCGATCAGGCCTAAGGCTGCTAAAACAGGACGAGGTATTTTTAGGGCCGATTTACCATTCAGGGCTTTGCAGAATGCATTTGCCCAATGGTAAATATCGTCCTCTGGATCGCTTAAATAAAAGGTTTTTTTGTTAACCTTAGACTCATCTTTTGCAAGAATGCGTTCAAAGTAGTCTACGATATTTCCCACGTAACCGTAACAACGTACAACCGGTTTTCCACCTGGATGAACATACCAGCCTTTTGCTGCGATTCTCCAAAACTCGTCTAAATAGCGTTGATGCCAGGGTCCCCAAATATTCGTGGGACGTACGACGGTCCATGCGCATTTTAGACCTGCTTTCCGAGTTATTTCTTCTGTAATAGCCTTGCTTTGTCCGTAGACAGTTGCCGGTCTATAGTCTTGGTCATGCTTAGGGTAGTAGCCGGGCCCACACACAAATTGACTGGAAGTTACAATTAACCGTTCAACTGTTCCGCATTCCTGGATCGCTTCGGCGAGATTTCTAGTGCCCTGAGTGTTTACTTGGTAGCCCGATTCTACGGTCGTATTCTCATCACATTCAGCTCTTGCGGCGAGGTGTAATACAAAGTCAGGTTTTTCTTCTCTCAATATAGGCATCAGCTGAGTAAGATCCATTAGGTCGCACTTTTTCCAGTAGTTGATCTGGTCAAGAGCAAGTGGTCTTTGAACATCTAAGTTGATGACTCTCCAACCCAACTTGAGGAAGTGTGGGACCGCATTGCAGCCTATGAATCCAGAGCCACCTGTAATGATTATCGTTTTCATTTAGACAGTGAGTTTCCTTCCTTTTGCAG
>JANQKU010000106.1 GCA_028280955.1 Opitutaceae bacterium | reverse complement strand
TACATCCCTCTGTTAACGAAAAAATAAAAAAGACCAGCAAGAAAGTCCCGAATGCTTCGGCATAGATAGCATTCATTGTCGATACACTGCCTACAGTTGCATTTCCAGGATTAGGATAAAATTCTCCAAAAAGCATCGCCGTTTGAACCGATTCAGCACTTCCTCGGACAATTCCATTGAGAGCTTCAAACTGGGCTATCGAACTACTGAACAAAACATAAAGCACGACAGCAGCCATAAAGGCGCCCGAAAACTGGCCCAAAAGGTAGATTCTCAATTCTCTCAACGACATACGCCCCGCGATGACCATGGCAACACTAACGGCAGGGTTTAAGTGAGCATTAGAGAGATGACGCGAAGCATAGATAGCCAACGCCACGCCAATTCCCCAAACTGAAGCGACTTGGAACAGCCCGGTAAGTGCCGAAAAGAGCACCGCGACCGCGACGGATCCACAGCCAAAGAAAACTAGAATAAACGTTCCAATAAATTCTCCCAAGAGATCATTCTGGGGATGTTTAGGCGCTACAGTCGTCATCTTCCCCAAGAGGTATTACAACCATCCCTGAAATTTCAAGTCACAGTTCACTGAGAATGATTCTTTAGACCAGGTATTCATTACGATTTTTCCAAAATTCAAACTTCTTTCTTTAATTGCGAAAAATTATCTGCCCCACACAATCCCAATTGCCCGGAACCGGTAACTCTCTCTCGAACACCATCTCTTTCGGGATCAACATAGGTTAAGAACCACTCGAATAAACGATCCTGCATCTCTTTTCCAGTTGCCCTCCACTTAGATTCACCAACGAGGTTTCTTTCTTCTCCAGGATCATTTTCCAAATCATAAAGTTCATTCAACCCACCCTCATAGCGATACACATATTTGTATTTCTCAGTTCGCACCATACGGACAGGACCATATTCATCAAAAACCACAATATACTCATGCTCTTTTGACGGTTCATTGGATAAAGACTCCTTGAAACTCCGGCCCGGAAGTGAAGATAACGATGAAATATCACAGCCGACATATTCCAAGAGGAACGGCATAAAATCATATTGGCTCAGCAATTCCGAATTTGTGCTGCCTGCCTGAATACATTTCGGATACGACATGATAAAAGGAACCTTAATGGATTCTTCGAACATATTTAGAGGATAGGTCGCATTTCCTTTTCCAAAAACACCGTGATGCCCCATATTCATTCCGTTGTCGCTGGTAAAAACAACCAAAGTATTCTGGAGCTTTTCATTTTTTTCCAACCAATCGAACAGTCTCCCGATATTGGCATCCATCGCTGTAATAGCAGCATAGTACCCGCTCAGGTAAGCACGCCTTGTTGCTGAGTCACTCACGGGAATATTCTGGTATTCCACCCATTCAGGAGGCGTCAAATCATCCGGAACTGACGCAAAAGCACAATCATTGAAATAGTGATCATACAAATCAACGGGATGATCTTCTCTCTGCCATGGTGAATGCGGCGCCGTATAATGCACACTGAGATAAAAAGGATTTTCCTCATTCCTTCGGTCATTGAGCCAACTTAGGGCATTGTCCGTGATCACATCGGTTACATACCTCGGCTCTTCATACACCTCTCTACCTCGAACCATCGGAGCACCATAATAAGGACCACCTCCCTTGGCATGAACTTTCCAGAAATCAAAACTTTTTTGCGGATGATGGGAATCCCCTAAATGCCATTTTCCACTGAGACCGCAGGTATAACCGATCTTCCTCAGATAATCCGTATAACCGGGAATGCCCTTTAAATATTCAATCAATTCACCCCTTCCTTGCGGCTCATATTTTGCGATTGTGTCACCAGCAGCGATCCAGTCATGCACACCGTGTTGTGACGGAATCCGTCCAGTTAACAAACTGGCTCGAGCCGGTGAACAAACGGGAGAAGTGCAGAAAAAATTCTCAAATCGGACACCTGAGGCAGCCAATCGATCCAGATTGGGTGTCTCTATTTCAGGATTACCAGCACATCCCAAAGCCCAGGCACCCTGATCATCTGAGAGGATAAACAAAACATTCGGTCGCTCCTCTAAAGGGTCTCTTTTATCCGATCCCTTCACGAATACTTCGACCGTTCAAAATGAAGAAAAGAGCCATCGCAACAAACGAACCAAGAGCATCCGATAGAATATCTTTTTGGGCATCCCAAACATCTCCCTGTGATCCCAGAACGGCAATCCCCGCTTCCGGGTCCGCCATCAAAGCATACTGCCATTCAAAAAGCTCATAGGCTCCGGCTACCGTAAAAATGAAAAAAATTGGAAAAAGAAGCAGTATCCACTTCGAGTTCACCAATTTTTTTCGCACTAAGATCTCCGCCATTGGGTAGGCATAAAAACCCACACTGAAATGCCCCAGTCGGTCATAGTGATTGCGTGAAAAGTCGAACAATTCCGTCACAAAATCAAACGGGACTCGCTCAAAGGTATAATGCCCACCAATTGTGTGAATCACGATCAGACAGGACATAAGAAAATAACTCAAATTGGAAAAGCGGAACCATCGATAGGAAACAACCAGCAAAAGAACTATCAGAACGATGGGTAAATTCTCTGCAAACCAAACGCCTCTGTCGTATGGATCTATCCCTAGAACAAAAAAAAGTACGAGATACCCCGCCAAGAGTATTTTCGGAAACATCTCTTCTTTTTAGATCTTATGAGACATCGGGCAAGATTTGAATTCAACCTTCCTCATGATCCACCAAGAATCTTTTATCGAAAAGACCACACCATAGATCAGACTTGCTCCAACTGTGCTGCTCTGTAACAAAGTGGCTCCTCTTCCAAACCATTCCGCTCTTTTGCCCTCATTTTTTAGACCCATGGCAAATCTCCTCCACAACCTTAAAAAAGCGATCGTAAAACACCACCGTAAATCTCTCTCTCGAAAAATCTTTGCCCAACATAATGGGACCATTCAGAGAGGTCCTTTTCAAGGAATGCGCCTGCATGGAGTTGCCAATATCAGCCAGGCTGCTCACGGACTTAAGATATTTGGTCTCTATGAAAGCCCGATCATGGATATCATGCTGAATTGGTGCCCTACTGAAGTTTTAGTCGATATCGGTGCTGGAGATGGCTACTACCCCGTTGGAATGCTCAGGGCAAATCTGATCAAAAAAGCCGTTTGCTTCGAAGCAACTAAAGCAGGCCGTAAGGCCATCCAAATCAATGCTGACCTCAACGGTGTCGGGGATCGTATTGAAATTCTGGGGAAAGCAGACTCCGGTTTTGCCAGCATCATGGTTGGACTCAATTTACCGCTCCAGGGAACAATCATCCTCTGTGATATCGAAGGAGGTGAATTTGATATTATTACCAGAAATCTAATCGAACAATTGTCCGGAGCAAAATTCATCATCGAACTCCACGAGCAACTCATCGAGAAAGACAAATCAGACCTGCGTCAAAAACTCTTGGCTGAATTTCCGGAAAATTATCACAAAACAATCCTGGCAGATTCACCACGCCAGTGGAATGGCATTCCCGAGCTCGAAGCGATGCACGATCTTGACAGAGCGCTCATCACCTCAGAAGGCCGCAAACTGTTGGGAGAATGGTTGATAGCTGAAGGGTAATCTTAGTGGCTGTAAAGTGATAGGATCTGGCCAAAAAATCGATTCACTTTCTCCTGATTCTCTTTGACCAGTTCCCGGAATTTTTCGAACGAAAATTCCTCTGCCATAAGACCATGAGCATAATTATCGATCATACAAATTGAGTTATAAGCCATATCCAGTTCCTGACAAAGATCCGCTTCTCCCGCCAAAGTCATACCGACAACATCACCCCAGTTTCGAATGATCCGCACCTCCGCTTTAGTCTCAAAACGCGGCCCCCGCGTTTGCACATAAACTTTGCCTGTTTCAATCGGATATTCACTGACCTCCACAATTTCCGGGATTAGATTATTGGCAATAACAGGCGCCTGGCCACTTAACTCAGTATCATGATAGGTACAAGGAGCAAAACTCACATAATCATCACAGGAAACAAATGTGCCGGGACGAAGATCCTCTTTTAGGGACCCCACTGAATTAAGCGTAAGAACCGATTCAACGCCCGAGTTCTTCAACGCACGAATATTTGCCCGGTGATTAATTGAATGCGGTGGGACTGGATTTTCAAAATTATGCCGATTCAGTAGAAGCAAATCACCCTTCTTTTTCAATTGAACAGGTCCATAATCCGTCTCAGTTCTTTCAAAAGTCCAATCATCAAACAGGCTCGATTGAGCAATACTCGTTCCAGAGATAAAAGCTATCTTCATAGAGAAGAAACTAAACCCACCATATTGGGACTGTCTAGAAAGTAAAAGAAAAGCATTTTAAAATAACAGTTCCAATCATTATTCTGGCACAACTTTACTCACCCCTGGGAACTTCTGCATTGAACCCTTTCATCAATACCTTCAAAGATCTGAGAAACTGCCTGAACTAAGCCAAAAGAATCCCCTATTTAATGATCCCTAATCTCCTTATCTCTGCTGAAGTTATTGTCCTTCTTTTTGGCTTAAGCTATTGGATACGCTGTCTGGTTACCTCAAAAGAGACGCCCATCTGGAAAAAACAGAATAAACTTACTAACTGGGCCATACCTTTATCCGATTTCTTTCTCTTTCTCTTCACCATCCTGGTCTCTATCTTCGTCGGGTCACAACTCGTTAACTATGGGATTCACAAATGGTTCCCTCAGGCCCTCGATAACCCACTGGAACAAACAGTCATCCTTGGGTATGCCACCCATGTTTTTGGCATCATAGGCTGGGTTGTTTTCAGCCTTTTAAGGCCTTCCATACGATTGAAAAGAAATCTCTCCTTATGGTTGGCGTTCAAAAAAGGATTCTTCAGTCTCGTCATCGTCTTACCCCCACTCCTCATTGTCGCTCTACTCTGGGAGTTTTTGCTCAAGAACGTTGGGATCTCCACGGCTCCACAGGAATTAATTGATATCTTCCGATCAGCAGACAACTTACCCTCTATCATCGCACTGGTTTTTCTGGCAATCGTTGTGGCACCGATCAACGAAGAGTTGCTTTTTCGCGGAGGTATTTTCCGTTTCCTCTACCAAAAACTCCCCTCCTGGGCCGCCATATTGATCAGCTCTATCCTCTTTGCCGCCATGCATGGTAACTGGCTTAGTTTTCTTCCACTCATCTTATTGGGAAGTTTGCTTTGCCTCCTCACTCAAAAGAGCGGCAGTTTAAAACCCTCCATTTTTCTTCACGCACTGTTTAACCTCCACTCGATCATTTTCATTTTTGCCGGCATTGATATCTAAAAACCGATAAAGGAGACTCCAACCAATAAAGCTCTCATGACCCTATTCGATAAGCTAAAAATTGGGATCGAAACCCTTTCAGGTGAAGAGACCCAATCGATTGGCGCTGAATTTGCCCGAAACCTTCCGCCAGATAGCACTGTTGCCTTGTCTGGAGATCTCGGCGTTGGCAAAACAACCTTCATTCAGGGGATGGCAGTCGAATGGAAAGTTCCCGATCCAGTCACCAGCCCCAGCTTCAATCTCTATAACATCTATCGAGGGAAAAAACGTTTACTCGTTCATCTCGACGCCTACCGCCTCTCTCATCCTGAACAATTTGAAACGTTGATGATCGAAGACTTTCTCGAAAGCCCTTACTGCCTAGCCGTCGAATGGCCGGAAAATGTCGCCGGATGGCTTCCGATCGAGACAACATGGCTGACTCTCTCCATCATCAAGGAAGATCGACATCGGATAAAACTCATTGAACCTCCTGCCCTCAAACCATAATTCTTCTCGTTAACTTACTTTATGGATATATCAAAGGAGTAGAAAATGCATTACGATAATCCAGGCCCTGCTTTCTCATGAACTGATTGATGAGTTTCGGCTGTGGACTTTTCCTCTCATCGTTGGCCCTGGGAAACGCTTATTCGATCAAGGTACCATACCAACAGATTTGACTCTCGGAAAAACACAAACGACCTCAATCGGTGTGGTAATGAATATCTATAGACGGACTGACAAAACTTGTATGATCTAAGGGTTGTATCGGAAACCGCCTGACAACTATTCATCTACAAAAAGGCCAGCCCACGCAATGCAGACTGGCCCTTGTTTGTAAAGTGAAGACTGACGATTGAATTCGAGTGCTTAGTCGATATCCAACACGCCCAGATTCAAAAACTGAGTTTCACCGTTGGAATCGTCCACACCATCGTTATCCGTGACGATGATGACCTCTCCATTCGCCAATACCGCAAGACCTTCTACTTTTTCGATGACAGCGCCATTGGGTTCTTCGAGGTCAGGCACGATATCACGCACCAAATTTTTGCTGATAATGGGGAAAGCAGGCACATCTCCAAGCGCTGCCTCTGGCAGCGGCGTCAATCCCTCTAGCGAGAAAGAATAGATCCTCTTGATTCGGGCATCGGCACCACCTTGGTTGTCGCGCTCGATCACAATAAAGTTTTCACCACCTACCGCGACGATCTCAGACAAACCGACCCAACCGCCATTTGGCGATTCACTCGGGTCGAGAGGATAATAATAGAATGACCATTCTCCCGATCCTACTTCGTATTTGCCAATACGCACATATCCAGCAGGATCGCGTCCAAGTTCGTCCGCATCAGTAGCCCACTCTCTTTGGAAACAAACGTATAGTACTTCGTCATCACCTGAACCAACGGATGTAACACCTTCGAAACCAAAACGACGTTGGCGAGCATCGGTATCTCCCGGAAGGCTGATCATATCTTCGATATCGCCTGCATCGTTGACCTTAAATAACCAATTGCGCGATAGGATAGGACGATCTTCTTCATCACCGATTGTCCCGGAACCTTCTGAAGCAACCCAAAAGCCACCCTCAACCCGACGGGCGAGTCCTTCCGGATCGATGTTAATCGTAAGATCATCATTTACCAGCGCAGTCGCATCGAATTCCGGGAAAGCGTCTGGATCTTCCATCGCGAGAAGCTTATCGAAAAATATTCCGTCTGTGTCGCGAATCACAATTTCTTTAGTAATGTAAGCCGGAGCGCCCGAAACATCCATTTCGTAGATACGACTCTTGTTGAAGAAGCTATCCTGGACTGTCCAGGCGCGAGTGGAATCCACTGGATCCGCAGCGAACGCGGAGAGAGCAGCCCAGGCAATTAGCGAACCATCAGGGCGGTCAAGCGATACAATCGTTGGATAATTTGGTTCGTAAGCTTTACGTTTATAGATGGAGATACCGGCGCGGAACTTGCCTCCGCGATCGTCTTCTTCATTTGCTACTACGAAAAGATTACGCTTGGGCAATGCGAGCAATCCTTCAGGACCGAGTCCAGTTGGAAGAACTTGCATGAACTGTGGTTGACCGCGGCGATCCATTTTATAAACGGAAACGATGCTTGAGCGCTCAGAACCAACGAAAAGCAATCTATCTCTTCCGTAGCGTGCGTACTCGATTCCCTCGGGCTCGTTACCCTTGTTTTCAGAGCGCTCTTCCGGATAGTGACCAATCATACCCATGAGTTGATCGTCATTATTGCCTGAAGAAAATCGTATTTTGCCCTGGGGGCTGAAAATTGTGAAACCACGGCTACCACCATCAAGGTCTCCTTCGTCAGCGGTGGCGATACGCCAATTACCGATCCAGGTGATGGCATCCGGTTCACGTGGCACATCCTCTAAAGAGTCTACCATCTCGATCACACCGTCTTCCATCGTATCAATATCTGTCAGATCTACCGTGCCTGCTGAGAAATCATTTAGGATACGACCACTCGGGAGATGGAGTAGGACGATGTGGTTATCCTCCTGCATAGTAATGGCAGCAATGTTGAAACGATTGATATCGATGTATTCAGGCTCTGGATCTGACGGAAACTTGTCTGACACGCCAAGCAAACTCACATCACGGGTCGTCCAATTCGCTGGGGATCCTTTGAGCCTGACGATGACAATCTTGCCCGGAGGGTTACCTGGTTGTCCAGGACGGCCATCGCCAAGGTCTTCATCACGTTCATTTTCTATGATCACTCCCGCAAATCGTCCATCCGGACTGATTGCTATTGCATCAGGTTGACCGCCCAGATCAATACGACGCACCACTTCTCGAGTGTAAATATCGACGATCTCCAACTGTCCCTCAGGAGCGGTAAAAGTATCGTCCGTAACAACAGCCGTGATCGCGTAGCGTTTGTGAACTGCTACCGAAGTCGGTTCACCTTCCAGCTCAACAATACCTGCAGGTTGTGGATTATAAGGATTGCGGATATCGACAAAGCCAATTGCTGCAAGAGCGCTGTCAGTGTAGATAAGTGTCTTACCATCTCGAGTAGCAGAAACGATTTCTGCTACTGTTTCATTATCGATATCTGTATTCAAAAATACAGGAAAAGTAGCGATGCGCTCGAAATAAGGAGCTTTACACTTTTTGTATTTATGAGAATTAGAGTAATTGGCGTAGCCATTTGTATCTTTGGCAGCTTCCAATGCACTAGAAGTAAAAACCATCGAAGCGAGAGTCGCTACGACAAATGAGATGCGAACTCGAGAACGAGTGATCGATTTTAGAACCGACATATTCATTTATTTGTTGAGTTAGGATGCGTAGTAATTAATTAAGCCAAAGCGCTTACTTCGGCGGGTCTACGAAAGCCTTCCCTCGATCATCCAGTGGCACAATATCGCAAGTGTTAGAAGTTGATATCGAATATTTATCCAAAGTTTAAAACGTTAGAATTCGAATAAAACAAACCTTTCCCAACCACATAAAATTCATAACATTGGAGAAAAAACGATTCTTTCTCTTTCGGTTCATCTGGGCAGCTTCTTTGTCCCTGAGACACGCATAACTGATTTCCATTTGACGCTTAGGGACCCCATGCACTAGTTGCAGATATTCTCAAATGCTTAAACTTCTTGATAGAATCCACCGCTCTCAAAGCAAAAAAGCGACCTTCCTGCGATTCGCATGTGTCGGAGTCACTATTTCTATCATCGATGCGGGTGGACTCTACCTGTTCATGGCTCTAGGCCTAAATGTCTACATCGGACGGGCCATTTCATATACCGCTGCTATGTGTGCGGGCTACATGCTCAATCGTTATTTTACCTTTCATCATCTGGAGACCGGTCGCGCACTCTGGCACTCCCTGCTGCGTCATTTCAGTGTCCATGCTACCGGTGGAGTGCTCAATTTCGTCGTCTTCGGTGGAGTACTTATCCTCGGCCAGAAAATGGGGGGCGAAGTCGCCGCGTCAGCTACACTGCCATTAATCGGCGTCTGGATCGGAGGCATGGCCGGGCTCTGCTTCAACTTTTTCTTCTCGAGAAAATTGGTTTTCGATACTTAAGCTGTCATGCGAGCAGTATTCCTTAGAAGCGTCGGGTTCTATTTCCTATGGTTGGGTCAGTCTCTGATCCCCGGCAAATATCATGGGGCTCCACTCAGTCTGCGACGTCTGCTTTTCTTACTGTTGCTCTACCCGCTCCTATTGGGTCTACAGCTGATTCACTGGTTCAGCTTTTTAGTGGATGAATGTCTCTTTCGCGGCTACCGCCAAGTCAAAGTCAAAGACCCTCTTTTTGTCACTGGCATTCCCCGTAGCGGGACGACCTTTGTCCACCGTACACTCGCCAAAGACCCCCAATTTACCAGCTTTAGCACATGGGAAGCTCTCCTGGCGCCCTCCGTCTTTGAGCGAAAAATCATTCGAAGGCTGATACAAATTGACAAGATCCTCGGATCTCCCGGATCAAAACTACTGAACCTTTCTATCCGTAAAATCAGTGGCAATTTCAACAATATCCACGAAATTGATCTAAAAGCGCCCGAAGAAGACTACCTCGCCCTATTACCGGCAGGAGGCTGTTTCATCCTGTTGCTCGCCTTTCCTTTTTCACCATGGTTGCAACAAATTGGCATGCTCGATCAAATGCCAAGCACAGCGCGCGCACAACTGCTTAACTTTTACCAACGACTTTTACAAAAGCACCTCTATTGCTCACCAACGGGCCAACGCCTGCTTTCCAAAAATGCATCCTTCGGCTCCTGGGCACCCTATCTGGCCCAACAATTCCCCGATGCCAAATTTCTCCTCTGTGTGCGAAATCCTCACTCTGCACTCAGCTCACAACTCAGCTCCCTTACCAGTGCCCGCCAACTTTTTGGCACAGATCCGGATGGTAGCGTAACCGCCAAGCTTTTCACTGAAATTTTTAACCATAATTACGCGGGTTTGGCTCAGTTTTGTGAACAAACAGAGCAAACAACTGCAACCGTCATCGATCAAGAGACACTCAAGACCAAACCCGACACCCTCCTACGAGAGGCACTTCAACAACTACAGATCCCCATTTCTAGGCAACTGGACCAAAAGCTATCACAACTACCTTCCGGCACTGCGAGCAACCACCAGTACAGCCCTAAAGATTTTCCGTTGGATGAAGATAAAATCGAAGTTTGCATAAAGTCTTCCTATGAACTCATTCTAGCTTCTCGAAAACGAATACCGAATCACTCTCATTAAATGGATACCCCTCCGGAAGAGATCGACGACTCCAAGCTTGAGACTGGGCAACCCAAATCACCAGCTTTCACTGCTGCGCAAGTACGGGTGGCCTTTTTTTCGGACTCACTCCCCGAGCGTAATGGTACTGGCGCCTACTACCACGACCTGATAGGACAACTCACACCACATGTGGATGCACTGGAAATCTTTCAGCCACTCCATGACGTGCGTTACCCTCGCCTATCTATCCCCATGCCGGGTGATCCCATGCAACGCCTGATTACGCCCAATGTGTTCCGTATCGGCAGAGGCTACAAAATCCTCAAACCACAGATCGTCGTCGCCGTCACTCCCGGACCTTTCGGCTTACTCGGGCTCTACCATGCCAAACGAAGTGGAGCGAAATTCATCACTGCCTTTCACACCGATTTCGAGCATTTGGCCCGCATCTACTGGAACCCCGTAGCCCGCACAATCGTGAATGGTTACCTGCGTACGGCCAATAAAATACTCTGCCAGCGTAGCCAGACCGTGCTAATCAACAATTCCAATCTACGCGACGACGTCGAAAAACTCGGTGCCACCTCAGTTGAAGTCATGGGCACTCCCCTTCAACAAGCTTTCCTTGAACAACCCGTCAAGCCACCACCGGAACAAATGACGCGTATCTGCTTTGCCGGACGTCTTGCCCCGGAAAAGAATATCGACCGTATTGTCGAAGCCGCTCGTCAATTACCTGAACTCGAATTCATCATCGGCGGTGACGGCCCACTCCGCCGTCAACTCGAAACCTCTGCGCGAGGATTGAAAAATTTGCGCTTTAACGGCTGGATGACCCGTCAGGAATTGATTGACCTGTTCGATAGCTCCAGCCTCCTACTTCTTCCTTCCTTAATCGAAACTTTTGGCTCGGTCGCGCTCGAAGCCATGGCTCGAGGACGCCCTGCACTCGTTTCAGCCAACGCCGGCATCCATGACTGGCCACTGCTCAAAGATGGTCTTATCCCTCTGCAACAAGACGAATCCCTCACCGATACTATCAAAAAACTGCTCCCGCTCCCAGCCACCTATTGGCAGGAAAAAGCCCACGCAGCCCGAAAGGCCGCTGAACAGCTCAACCACGAAACCATCAGTCAATGGGCAGAAATACTGGCAAAGTATGTGAAGCCCACTACAGGCTAAGAATATTCTAAAGAATGCAAGCTCTCGTATCCATTCACGACCTTATGCCGGAAACGATGGATCAGGTAGAGACGATCCTTGTCTGGTTGAAAGAACGTTCGGTTCCACCTGCCACTCTCCTCATCGTACCCGGCAAACCCTGGTCAGTCTCCCAGATCGATCGTCTCCGCAAACTCGCTGACCATGGCCATACACTCGCCGCCCATGGCTGGCACCACCACACTCATCCACGCAAGCTCTATCACCGTATCCATGCACGACTCATTTCACGCAATGTGGCTGAGCACCTCGATCTCGATTCACAAAATGTGCTTGGCCTCCTACACCGCTCACGAGAGTGGTTCAGACAAAACGCCCTGCCACTGCCCGATTTTTACGTGCCTCCCGCTTGGGCACTCGGTTCCATCTCGCCAGCCGATCTGGCCGCTGCCCCTTTTCAGATGATCGAAACCACCCGCGGAATACTATTCCTTTCAGGTGTTCAAAAACCACGTTTCGAAAAACTCCCCCTCACCGGTTATGAAGCCGACACCTCTCTGCGCGAATTTTTTCTCCGTCATTGGAATTCTTCCCAAGCCCGTAAAGCAATACGCACCAGAAAACCACTACGCATTTCGATCCACCCCAATGATCTGCAGTTACACCTCACCAACCAATTGGATCAACAGATTCGCAACGTCAAACAGTTCATCGACTACACCTCTCTTTGAAGTAAAACAAAAACTGGCAAACAGTGAATATTCTTGACTATGTTGGAGCCTGGAAGCACCGTTTCGCACCCTGTTCTTTTGCAAACAGCCTGCAAGAGATCGTCATCATCCCATCAAGCGATTAATGTTACTAAAAAGTAAAACTTTAGGCATAGAATGATGCAATCTTCCATCCTCTCCATCACTATCATCGCGCTGATTTTTGTTTCACAAACCGTGTTTTCTGCCATGCCTGAAAAACCTGTCTTTCTTCCATACACTTCCAACCATCAAATCGTTTCGGAAGCCATCGGAGAAACCTATCAACTATGGGTCAGCTTACCTTTAAAATATGCAGAAAATCCGGATGTCCGCTATCCTGTCGTTTACCTGCTCGACGCAGATATTCACTTTGGCACAGTCCGTGATGTCTTTATTTCTTACAAATGGGGAAATCACGTTCCGGAAGCGATCATCGTTGGAATTGCCTATGGACGAAGCATCCACAATTGGGAAAACGGGCGTTCGCGGGATTTCACCCCAACAATGACCGAATCTATGGAAGGAAGCGGCGGTGCTCCCGTCTTTCTTGAATTTTTACAAACAAAAATAATTCCCCTCATTGATCGAACCTACCGCACCAATCCAGATGACCGAACCTTAATTGGGATGTCTTTAGGAGGACTGTTCGCCACCTATGTTCTCTTTGAAGCACCGGATCTTTTCAACCGGTTTCTTATCTCCAGTCCTTACTTGCTAGGGGGCGACAGTGCCGTCTTCCGCTTCGAAGAAGAGTACGCCAAAACTCATGACGATCTGCCAAAACGGATTTTTGTCTCTGTTGCTTCGCTCGAAAATGAAGCATTTCATCAATCTATGACTGAACTGGAGCAACGACTCAGCAAACACACCTACCCCAGTCTTTTTTTAAAAACACGTGTATTCAGAGATGAAACACATCCTTCTGTTTTTCCTTTCGCGCTCACTCATGGAATTCGGTTTCTCTTCGCTGATACAGTCGAGCCAAAATCATAATGGTATGCTTAAGCTCCATAATAAGTGTGAGTTTTCCATCAGTTAAGACTTGCCCAGTATGGTTGCTGATCTCGCAGACCCTACGACGCCCCTCTCCCTAAATCAAGGCAGGGGATGACAAATCACAACGATAAAGAGCCAGTGAGGTCGCTGGCGATTAAATCGAAAATCACGCCAAACCTTGGGAATTCAAAAAAAAGTTGGAGAATAGTCCTCAGATTACTGACCGAAATGAACGGACCTCCCTAGGAGATCGAATCAAAACTCTTGAGATCTTGAGTGAAGCGGAGGTAAAATAAAAAACTATTCCTTTTTTTCCGGTTCATTCACCGCATCATCTGAAATAACTTCACCTACTTCTTTCACAGAAGGAGTCGTTTCTTCCTCTGCCGTGGGAGATTGAACTGTTTCATCTTTAGGTGCTTCTTCCGCGACAGATTCAGATACTAACTCTTCTGTTTTTTCCTCAATAGAAGCTTCCACCGATTTTTCCACAACAGCCTCTGTCACCACTGCAGTCTCGGATACTTCAGTTTGGGTATCGTCAATTGCTTTCGCTACCGGCTCTACATCTGCAGAAGATTCATCCACCTTTTCTTCAGAAACAACGGGAGTTTCCTCTACAGATTCTTCCGTAGGAGCTGGAGGCTCTGACTTTACAGTCACATCTGTATGCGAAGGCCCATGATGCTTTTTTACTGGTTTATGTCCCTGAGGAGGGTGAGTCAGCGCAGGAGGAGCAA
>JANQKU010000052.1 GCA_028280955.1 Opitutaceae bacterium | reverse complement strand
CCTGCCCGATCGTGATTACTATTTTAATGAGGGTGAACGGTTTCAGAATTTGCGAGAGAAGTATATTGAACATATTGAAAAGATGTTTGATCTCGCAGGGTTCGCAAAGGGGCAGCAAGCTGCTGGTCTCATTATGGCGCTTGAGACGCGATTAGCTGGGTATCACTGGACGCGAGTGGAGTCTCGTGATAGTGAGAAACGCTATAATAAATTTCAAACGGCAGAATTATCTTCTGTGACAGATGCTTTTAGTTGGTCGGATTATTTGAAGGCGCAGGGCGTTGAGTCTGCCAAGGATATCATCCTTAACCAGCCCGATTTTATTGAAGGTTTTGGCAAGATTTTTGAGGAAACTTCTTTGGAGGACTGGAAGACTTACTTGAATTGGAAAGTAATCAATGGCTTTGCAGGTTTGTTGAGTGAAGAGGTGAATCAACTTCATTTTGAGTTTTTTGGAAAACTCTTACAGGGCCGTCAAGAACAGGAACCTCGTTGGAAACGGGGCGTCAAGGTGGTGAACAGTAACCTGGGTGAAGTGATTGGCAAAGTGTATGTAAGCAGGCATTTCAAGCCGGCAGCAAAGGAGCGAATGAAGAGTTTAGTCGAAAATCTCCGCAATGCTTATAGAGAGAGTATTAATGAGCTGGACTGGATGTCGGATAGTACCAAAGAAGCAGCCAAGATTAAGTTGGCGGCCTTCACTCCGAAGATCGGGTATCCGGATAAGTGGGAAGATTACAGTGGATTGACGATCAGTCGCGATGATTTAGTGGGAAATGTCATCCGGTCGAGATTGGATGCTCATGAGAAGGATTTAAATCGCCTAAATGGACCTATTCGCAAATGGGAATGGTTTATGACACCGCAAACGGTCAATGCTTACTACAGCGCAACTCGAAATGAAATCGTTTTTCCGGCCGCGATTTTACAGCCGCCTTTTTTTAATATGGAGGCGGATGATGCGGTGAACTATGGAGGAATAGGGGCTGTTATCGGTCATGAAATGGGGCATGGGTTTGATGATCAGGGAAGCCGTTATGATGCAGAAGGTAATATGCGCAATTGGTGGACAGAATCCGATCTGGAAGAGTTTAAAAAACGGACAGAACGATTAATTGAGCAGTATTCAAATTATCAGGTTTTTTCGGATCTCAAGGTAAATGGAGAGCTGACATTGGGCGAAAATATTGGGGACCTTTCAGGTGTAACGATTGCCTATCGCGCTTATAAAATGTCGCTGCAGGGAGAAGAAGCCCCTATTATTGACGGTTTGACAGGTGATCAGAGATTTTTTCTGGGATTTGCTCAAATCTGGAGAATTAAGATGAGGGAGGAAGCGCTACGCAATCGTGTGGCAACGGATCCGCATTCTCCGGCAAAATTTAGAGTGTTGGGCCCTTTGTCTCATGTAGCTGAGTTTTATGAAGCTTTCGATGTGACAGAAGGTGATGCAATGTACCTACCGCCTGAAAAACGTGTGAAAGTCTGGTAACACCTTTCTTACTGGATGATTCAGAAAAAAATTATGAATAAGGATCTAGATAAGAGTGGTTTGGACGTAAGACAGAACAAGGTGGAAAATCGTTTTGAGTTGGTGGTAGATGGGCATCTAGCCGTTGCGGATTACCGTATTGATGCGGGCAGAATGATCTTTACGCATACTGAGGTTCCAGTGGCTCTACGTGGAGGTGGGATAGCGGGAAGATTGGTGAGATTTGCTTTGGAGACGGCACGGAAAGAGGGACTAAAGGTGGTGCCTCAATGCAGTTATGTGGACCGCTTTCTTCTCCGGCATCCGGAATACTTGGATTTGAGAGAAGAATAAATAAATTTTATGAATAGATGTAACTATTTGATCGTCGTATGTGTAGAAGTATGAGTTGAATCTTTTTTGACTGCTACGCTCTAACAGAATCGCACCTTTAAATGTACATATTATGAAACAACCTCTGATTTTTCTTTTAATCCCTGCTTTCTTCTTTTTGACGGGTTGCACGATTATCTCAAGTAATTCGAATACGAATACTTCTGGAACAGAGGTGTCAGATCAGACTCTGAGTCAACTGGAAGTCGGAAAGACGACAAAGGAGTGGTTGATTGCCGCGTTGGGACAGCCGGATAGCAAATCACTTGTTGATGAAAAGACGGAGATTTTAAAATACCGGGCAACTCGAACGACTTATCAACATTCTGGTCTTTTTATTGTATTCGACTCCCAGAGTAAGCATGAGGAAAGTGAAACCGTTTATTTCGAGTTTCAAGAGGGTGTCCTTCAGCGTTATTGGAAGTCAGAAAAATAAGCCCAAGGAGCTTTGGGAAAAATATTTTCAGGCTTTTATACCCAGGTAACATCTTCCGCATCCGGAACAGGAAGGGCATCGGGGTGGGGTGGGTTGATGGTTGCACCCCATTTAGAGAGTGTTTCGTAATCGCGATCCAGAATTTCGCTTTCGCGGAGAACGTATTCGGGATCCCATTCCTGATAGAGCCGGGTAAAAAGTTGCTCCCGTATGTCGGTAACTTTGGGATCAGGATCTTGGGCAAGATCAAACCATTCATTGGGATCCTCCTGCAGATTGAAGATGACAGGGTGTTCTTGGCCGTAGTAATGGTAGAGCTTCCAGGGACCCGAGCGGATCATGCGAGAGGGTTGTTCTTTATTGGTTCCAAAATGCTCTGAAAAAGTCTCATTGGGGTGAGTTTTTTTTGAACTTCCGGTAAGTTCACCCCAAAGCGAATGGCCATCCGTTCTATCGGGAATTTCGGCTCCTGCCATTTCGCATAGAGTGGGACCAATGTCGATGAGGTTACAGATTGTTTTGTTGGTAGTATTTTTTGCGATAACTCCGGGTAAACGGGCTATCATGGGAACACCGACAGAACCTTCGAAATAATTGCTCTTCCACCAAAGTCCATGTTCTCCGGCCATTTCGCCGTGATCACTACAGTAGATGACTAGGGTGTTTTTCGAAAGACCAGTCGAATTTAAGGTATCGAGTACTTTTCCGATTTGTTGATCAAAGTATTCGCAGAGACCAAAATAAGCGGCACGGGCAACTCGAATCTGTTCTGTGGTGAGTGGTTCTCCAATTCCTCTCGAGTAGCGGAAATGTCTGGCAGATTCTGGTTCTCTGCTGAGTTGTAACTCGGTTAATTCGGGAACATCCACGCGCTCGTAATAATAATCGAAAAGCTCTTTGGGGGCAAAAAATGGGCAATGAGGTAGAACAAAACCTCCTACGGCTGCAAAGGGCCGATCATCAGATTTTTCTGCTTTTTCTTCAAGATAGGCGCAGGTTGCTTCTGCTACCATTTCGTCAAAGGCCTGGTAGCTGGTACGGCCGTAACCGGCAACTTCAACGCATTCTCTGACTTGTCCGGAGGTGCTTGAGGGCATTTGAATCCAGCGCTTTGCTCCTGTATCATTAGTGCCTGGATGACGCGCGGAATACTCTCCCATAGGTCGTTTTTCGAAGCCGTGCCGTTGGTCAGATCCGACGAAATGCATTCGACCAATGAGTGATGTTTCATAACCGGCTGCTCCCATACTATGAGCCCAGGTTGGAATGGATGAACTAAGGATGTG
>JANQKU010000121.1 GCA_028280955.1 Opitutaceae bacterium | reverse complement strand
TACATTGCTCCAAAACCGCATTTTTGTGAAAACACTCATGGGTTTTTAGATGATCTTTCTAGAGAGAATGTTCCTCAAAAATCAGAGGAACTATTTGTGTTCGGGATATTTTGTTGGTTGTCTGAACTCACTTGTTCGAGTTCAGCCAATTCTTCCTCCAGTTGAGCAATTTCTGCAGTTGAAACGAGAATTTTTTCCTGTGCTTCATCCAGTGATTTTTTTCTTTCAATGGCAGCTGCCCTTCGGGCCCTCAGTTCTTTGAGTCGTTCTTCTTTTTCTCTGGCTTCTTCTTCAATTTCATTGAGTTCAGCTTCGGTGATTTGGAATCCTTGAGCAACAGCCAATTCTTCTTCGAGTTGAGCTTTTGCTTTTGCTTCTTGGGCTCTTGCTTTTGCGACTTGTTGTTGATAAGTCCGCTCTTGGGCCAGTCGATCCTGTTCGTTGCGTTCTTTTCTTTCTTGAGCCACGCCTACAATGCCACCAATAACGGCTCCAGCCAGGCCACCTGCGACAATACCTTCAGTCGTTTGGCCACTACCGCTTCCAGCTACTCCTCCAACAACGGCTCCGAGAGCTGCTCCAGTTCCTGCGGCACTTTTTGGTTTTGATGGTGTCGAACTGCATGCTGAAAACAAAAACAGTGCTGCAGTGAGAAGTGATATGATGGAAATAAATTTTGGAGGTTGGCCAGCTTTCATAGGGAAAGATATATTTAAAGTTTTAAAAATTTCAACCTGTAGGCGTTGCTTAGATGCAGGATTGCGTTAGAATGAGCAGGTTATTCAACATATTTAACACCTTTTCAGTATAGTTTATATATTATAATGATACCAGTCCAATAAGTAAAAACAATCCTCTTTTTTTCATCAAAAATTCCCCTAGTGGTTTAATTTTATTTTTCTAATCTTATGCGTATTCAGAATAAAGGTTTCTTTTCACAGAATTTTATCGTTCAAAATGCCGGGTTATTGGTTGCGATTCTTTTGGTAGGGTTCCTTTACGGAACAGTTATTCGTCCAAAAGCTCGGGAGCTTGAAATCACAAACCGATTACTCCAGGCCGAAAGTACTGAGACAGATTTTACGCCACAAAGATCCATTTTTATTATCTTAAAAGATTTTGAACAACAGGCTTGTTTGACCCTTATGGTTTGGGCGATTATTATTTTGAGTTATAAACTTTATCTGGTTGCCCAGGAGAGAAAGTTACTTAAAATCAAATTTATTCAAATAGAAGAGGGGGAGAGAATCATACCTGCGGATGCACTGGATCATTACAGGGAAGTGGAAGGGGTGGTGAGTCAAAATGAATCCTGGCGTAATCGTTTGCTACCGGAAGTTATTTCAATAGGATTGCATCGGTTCCATTCCACCAATGCTATTCAAGATGTTGTCAGCGCTGTTCGGGAACGAACGGACTTGGCAGCTGAAGAACTGGATTCAGACTTATCCCTCGTTCGCTATATTGCATGGGCAATCCCTTCGGTGGGATTTATTGGAACAGTGCGCGGTATTGGTGAAGCTCTTGGGCAAGCAAATAGGGCAATTCAAGGCGATATTGAAGGCGTCACTTCGGCATTGGGTTTGGCCTTTAACTCGACGTTCGTCGCTTTACTTTTGAGCATTGTTTTAATGTTCATTATGCATATGCTTCAGTCCAGACAGGAGGGCTTTGTTCTGGAGGTTGAGAATTATTGCCGCGAAAAGTTAGTCGGAGTTATGAAGATTCCTGTCAGACAGGATAAATTGCTCCCGTTTGCCTGATTGAACATCAACTTAAGAGAAAACTGTAATGAATATTATAGGAATAGAGCTGAATGATGAAGGGATTTTGGCCAGCTTAAGAAAGGATGATGGGGAGGTAGAGCGAATCATATTGGGAGAGTCGAATTTGGATAGCCGATGGCCCGGTTTTATTTTAAATAATGGGAATGGGTTTTTGATTGGCAGGGAGGCAGAAGATTTATCACTGGTTCATCCCAGGCAGGTGAATAGTCATTTTTGGGAAGAGCTTTCTCATTCGCCTTCTGCTTTAGGCGGTGATGAAGGGTTCTTTTCTTTTTCGGAGTTGGCTTATCACTCTCTCAAGGCGATGGCAGAAAGATTGTCGAATGTTACGGATGATTTTGATAAGCTGGTCCTTGCGGTTCCGGGGTCTTATTTGGAAGCTAGCCTTGGGGGAGATGAAAAAATTGGCCTTCTCTTGGGAATGATTGCGGATCTGGACTTACCGCTGGTGAAAATCGTCGATATGGCATGTGCGGGGTTGCATGCGGGAATAGGAGGCACCTTTTCCGGAGACCTTCCTGTTGTTCATGTGGATGTTCATCTCCATTCGGCCCAGATAACTGTTTTGAATGGTGGCGTAAAATTGAAAAGAGAGCGTTTTTTCAGAATTCCAGGGTTGGGTTACGCTCGTGTTATGAGTCTTCTTGTTTCGGCGATTGCAGATCGTCTCTTGCGAGAAACGTCCTTTGACGTTTCGGAGGATCGCCAGTTGGAACAGAGTTTGTATGATCGATTGAAGGCGATTCTCTTTTTTAGAGATAAATCGAAGGAAGCTGTTATTCAGATACAAGGCAATATGCGTGCTCGGCAGATGAAATTAACACGGGATATGTTGCGATCGGATTTGCGGGCTTTTGTGGATCCTTTGTGCAGTGTTTTGGAGAAAGCGGTCAATGAATCAGGTGCATCCATTGGTAGGTGCTGTATTGTTCTGAGCGAAAGAGCTTCTCGTATCCGAGGTCTGGAGGCTAAATTATGGTCTCTTGGGTATAAAAATGTTGAGAAATTAAGCGAAGGGGCTGCTTCGGTGGGAGCTGCTCATCTAGGGATAGAGTCCACTGTGGTATCTGATTTAGCGGATGTTCCGGTTGTTAAAGAAGTCACGGTAATGATTGATCCCACTAAAGCAAAAACTTTTGATCCTGAACATTTTTTTATCAAAAATGATCAGATTTCGAGTGAAAATAGTGTTATTCCTTCTCATGTTGTTATGAACGGAGTTGCCTATGCTCTATCGAAAGAAGATGGCTTCATTATCGGTGATGGCGGAAATGGAACGGAGGTTGATTTAAAGGTGTCGTCGGATGAATCGATTGTGGCGGGTTTAAATTTCAGAGTTACTCGCAGAGGGGATATTTTATCGGTAGAGGCAGACGGACAAGAGGAGAGTGTCGATGGTAGTGGTATCCAGGTAGGAGTAGGAGATCGTTTACGTGTTCCATCTGGAGATTCTGCAGTCGATCTCCTTTTTATTTATGTGGATGAAAATGAAAAGTAGGTTAAATTCTTATTTGTATTTGGCGTAGAAGTACGTTTTTGAAGAATGGGCAAAAAAAAGCGTAGAAACACTGTTCTGTTCAGTATTTCGTTTTTGGATTGTATCTGCTGTGGATTTGGAGCGGTTCTACTTCTGTTTGTTCTTACCAGTGGGAAGAAAGCTGATGTTAATGAAAAAGGAATTTCCGATTTAGAAGTGCTGGCGGATAGCTTGCAGATTGATGTGGAAGAAGCAAAGAAACTGGTCGCCGATCTTGAGAAATCCATGCAAATCCGAAAGGAAAAAGTAAAGACAGTCCAGGAAGCAGTGGCTCAAAAGGAGAAAGAAATAACAGATAGCAAGGAGATACTCAATCTCATGTTAGCTGAGAGATCGACGATAGAAGATGAGCTATCTAAGCGGTTGGATGAAAAAAAGGAAATTCCCAAAGTCGAAGAGAAACCTGTTATCCCGATTCCCAATACACAGAGGCGCCAGTATTTGACGGGATTCAACCTAGTTGGAGAAAGAGTTTTATTTCTGGTGGAGGCATCCGGAGGGATGTTGGACGAAACGGTTGATGCGGCTATTCAGAGAATGGGTGACCCGGATTTCAAAAAGAGAGAATCTCCCAAGTGGACTAGGACTGTAAAGGCCGTTCAATGGATGATTGCGACGTTGGATCCAAATACGAAATATCAAGTTCTGATTTTTAATAAGGATACTTTGCCTATTATTCCGAGTCGAGATGGTGAGTGGTTTGACCCCAAAGATACGGACACAACGATTGATGTACTGCAACGTTTGAAAGCTCTGGTTCCCTCCGGAGGTGCAAATCTGGAGAGGGCGTTTATGGCGGCCCGTGATTTTAGATATGCGGCAGACAATATTGTGCTGTTTGTAGATGGCCTTCCAACGCAGAGCGAAGCATTTCAAGGCGGATCTGGGACGGTAGGTGACAAAGAACGAGAAATAATGTTTAAAGATGCGCGGCGTCGAAGACCACCGAGGACCCCGATCAATACTATTTTGTTTCCGATGAGTGGCGATCCTGCTGCTGCATTGCTTTATTGGATACTGGCAAGTGATACCAATGGCGCATTAGTGAGCCCTTCAAAAACATGGCCTAATATATGAGAAAACGTCGTAGCTCAGGAGATTTTGGATTATCTTTCCTTGACTGTATCTGTTGTGGTTTTGGGGCGATTATCTTGTTGTTTGTCATTTCGATGGGAGCAATCAATCCTGTTATTCAGGGAATGAAAATGACGTTGGAAGAGATTATTGACGAACGATTGGCAATGTTGGCTGATTTCCGTTCAAGTAAGGAAAAACTCAGTAGCAATCTATCTTCTTTGGAGGCTGTTGAAAAAACAACTCAACAGAAGGTCGATGAAATGCTGGGTATGTTGGCAGATCTTCAGGCCCAAATCCAACAACAAAAAGCTGGCAAAGATGCGCTGATAGTAGATCTGGAGCAGGTGGAAGCCGAGATTGCGGCGATGCAGACAGAAGAGGAACTT
>JANQKU010000023.1 GCA_028280955.1 Opitutaceae bacterium | reverse complement strand
AGTGCACGTGCCTCCCGGACCTTACGGCCGACAAAAATGTCAGTCGGATGTGGCATGTTTCCTCCCTTCGTTATCTGAGTTCGTAAATGAAACCGGCTCCCAGACTTCCTCCACCAATCCTCGGAGGATGCCGCGAAGACTGTCCGGCATCTGACCAATCATCTTTGCGCAGCGAATATCTGATGCTCGCGCAACATCTGCGTTCTGGCAAAGATCCGCTTCTTCAGCGGCTTCTTCATTCATGAAATAATCCAAGGATTTGATTTTGAGAGCATCCTTTAGACGTGCCAGCCGAACTATATTGATCATGGTTTCCCCACTCTCATATTTTGCGATCTGCTGAGCACTCACACCTATCTTGCGGCCGAGCTGATCCTGCCGAAGGCCGGCGTGCTCGCGCGCCTCTCTGATCTGCCGCCCCACCATGACACATACTGGATTCTTCATTCGTTCCCCCACACATTGTCACCGGGTAACAACCAGCCCCCTGGGCAATCCCAAAATGACGTGCGATCCATCTATCTTTCACAACCACGCACAACGGTAACCACTGATTGAGCTTGGATAAATTGAAAAATGGCCTTATTAATTGAATAATTTTCAACTCAAACCGTTGAATTGAGAGTTAGCCTAGGGTCATGAAAATAAATATTTCCAACAAAGTGCCACCTGCGAGGGCCCTGGAAGCATTTGTGGTTGCAGTGGAGAGCGATAGCTTCGAGGCTGCCGCCAATAGGCTAAATCGTGGGAAGGACACCTTCTCTAAGCAAATCCTCCAACTGGAAGAACATGTTGGGGCAAAACTGCTGATTAGGGCGACCCGGGGTCTGAGCCAAAAAACAAAGCTGACACCTGAAGGCCTGGTTTATTATGAGAGAGCCCGCCAAGCAGTTAAGCTGCTTGCTCCAGATCTTCCGGGGGATCCGGTGCCCAAGATATTCGAGGCACCCGATTTTGATGTGGCATTGAAAGAGGCTGATCAGGATATCCAGGAGTTTTGGGAGAAGTCTTCCAAGCTGGATTTTGATTATTCATTGGATGACAATCCAACAAAAAGACAACTCCGTGACCGGTCACTATTTTTTGTCAAAAAAGGAGGGGAGTGGTTCTTTCATTTTGTGGGCCCCCTCGCTCCCATAGCCACGGTCATTACCTGGGAGGTCTGTAAAAATCTTGTCGGGAAGAATGCTTCTCGATGTATCTATACCGGGGCCTATAGTGCTTATGACTATGAGGTGAGTAAGGTTTTCAATAAAGTACATGCGACTGGAAAACCGTCCATTTCGCGGATTGAAGCTCATCTAAGAACACCTGACGGGCAACTGAGTCATGAAGGTTATTCAAGGATTGCTGTGCCAGGCACCATGGATGGAGTGGATGTGGTTGTCATCCGAACAGTCATTCATGACTGGATACCCTTTTCCCAATTAACGGACACAATCTCAGTTCCAATGGAGATGTCCATGCTTTCCAGAATTGGTAAGCTTGCATCGCAGTTTTTTAATGCCTGGAAAAAAACCAAAGGATACTGGGAAGAACTCGAATTGCAGGAGTTTCACGACAGATTATTGTTGGTTCGACAACTTCCAGGACCGATCGGAACACTAAAAATAGTCCATATTGGTGACAATCATGGGTCGGTTAAGCAGTTTGGAGAGCTTTGGAAAAAGGAAACCAAGGATGAGATCTTTACTGATGATCCATTAGGCTCTGACTACAATAGCGGCACTCAACTCGGCTATAACGAGGTGTTTTCAGAAGACAAACCTCGACTTGATCTCATCTGTGCAAATGGCAGTTTAGCGGCTGGGCACGAAGAGAAAGTCGCCTATTTCAGGCTGTTGGTTAGAGTGGTTCTTGAGGATGGGGAACCGGGGGTTGCAAATATGGTCTTCCGGGTCAAACGGTTCGCAGACGCTATTGACCCGGAAACCTGTGTTGAGGAATTGTTAAGCGGCCCTGATGTCGAGTGAGGTGGGCACCAAACATTCATGTTCTCCATCAATTGGATAATTAAACATGATTTCCAGTTCAGTTTTGGACACCCAAACCAGCCATTCGTTCAGGTATTCTGATTCACCTGGACGCCACCAGCTTATGCCCCCGGTTGCAGCATGGGGATATCCATACTGTGCGCCAATGCCTTTGTATATCAGTCTGTTATACATAAAGCCCCAGATGTAATCTGCTCCCCATCTTTGATAGCAAACAGCAAGAGCCAGTCTTGATAAAACAAGAGCCAAAGCGCTGCCTCTTTTACTTTTGTCTAGCCAAATCTCACCACAATAAGTGGTCCTGCCAGCCTGAAGACCAGCAGCTGATGATTTGTGAAATATAGATTTGTCCGGATCAATGCCATAACCATGGGACATATAGTCCAGACGATTTTCAAAAAGATGCTGACCCATCGTAATCCCACCAAAATCAAGATTGCGATATGCCTGCGTATGTACGACCCTACGATACTCATCCACACCTTTGATCCAGATCGCATCAAAATCGGGTTGGGTGTGATTAAAAATTCCAATCGGTTTCGCCTTGCCTTCCAGAATCGGACAAGTCGCATGGAACTCATCAAAATCCGTTTCGACAGATATTGTGAGACCGAATTTTGCGGCTGTCTGAATAGCGGAACTTATGTAGCGTTCCACAAGTTTGTCTTGCAAGCGGGCCATGGGGGATTCTCCTTTTAGTGTGGTATTCAGAGATAATTACACTAAAACAAGAATCGAAAAGTGCCTAATGAATGCGATTTCACCTGAGATAGCGTCGCTTTCGCGACGATAATTGTTATTCTCCCCCCCTACGAATTTGATCAGCAAGACTCAATTCAGAATCTTTGGATTCCTTTGTTTGTGGACCTGTATTGGTTACTTTCGGCTTGTTGCTGTTGGCGTAATTTGGTTGCCAGTTCTTAATCAAAACACCTCCAGGACCGTCAATAAAATCTCTCTCTTTATATCCGGCACGCTTACGAAGCTTCTGGTCTTTAAACCATATGACGGGGGTCGCTTTTATCGGTCGGTTCATCATACCAGTGATCTGTATGATCATCTGCCCCCATCTTTTCTTCTGTGGATCGAGTTTCTCAAGGGACATCAACTCCTCAGGTCGCATTAAAGGAAGGCTCTGGTAGCTTTTACTAACATTTGACTTGCCCCAGTCCTTCAAATCCATTGATCCACGTGCCTGGCTAACATTCTCCTGTGCCACCGTTTTATTGCCGATCGTATCCGAAACTTCCTTCGCTTCCTGGAAGTTATTCAAAGTGTAGAAAATACGAATGGCAATTGCAGACTTCAGGATTTCCAATGAGTCCTTGCCAAGTTTTTTGGCGATTTGGGAGAAACTTTGCCCGATCAGAAGCAGTTGCACCCATTGCCCCCTTCCTAGGGCGGGAATTTGGGTAACAGATTCCATGGCCGGCAAGGTCCAAAATTCATCCAGAAGATAGGCAACAGGACGGCTCCCTTTGCCTTTCGCAATTTTTTCAGGTTGGGAAATCAGATAAGCCGCGGATCCTTCCAGGAAGAACCCCGTTGGAATTCCCACGGCTTCAGCATCCTGCAGAGGAATATCGAAATAGATGGTGACGGGACGGCCGTCGATACCTCTTAGATTCTCAAAGGTGATGTCGGATCGCGAGGTTCGGGCCCTGATGGCTGCCGATTTGAAGATATTTAACTTCCCGATACCCGTGGAGATGATGCTGCCCCGCTCTTTGTCGGGCTTGCTTCTCAGGGCCCCCAGTTCCTCCTGGACCCGGGCTGGATAGCCATGGGCCCGACATTCTCCAATCGCATCATCAAGTAGTGAAGCGACCTGGTCATTCTCAGCGACATCTTCTTCTGTATCATCCGGGTCAATGTCGGCCGATGCTAACCATGTAAGCATACTGCCGAAACTTGGTTCGGGAACCAGGTCCGGATCTACTGCCTCGATGAGCCTCCGCTCATAACGGTGCATTTGGAACAGAAGGAAGCCGGCATCGGCCGCCCTCCCGTTAATCTGCCAATGGTCAGGTGCCTTTCCTTCGGTTGTGGGGACCGCAACTGTGGTCAACCGATCCACATAGGATTCCATTTCCACATAGTAGGTTTGCAGCAAAACAACCAGATCCAGAAGTTCATCTGTGATCATCTGACTGGCCTGCCCTTCTTCCAGGCCTTTAACCAGGTTTGTTTCCGGCAGAGTGACATTTTTTCTAATACTGTCCATACCGGGGTCGGATTTAACCAAATCCCGCCAGGTATTGAGCTCGCGACTGGCGATCAGAAATCCTACAACAGCTTTCCTGGGATCGGCATATATTTTGGCGAGCTCATCTTCCAGCCTTTTTCGGGTCGGGATGATGTCCCTTCCATTCTTAAAATTCCCGAAACTCAAAGGATTGAAGCATGTGCCCTCCAACTCATTCCAGCGGATGTGAAAAACAGGTCCCTTCTTGGAACGCCAGCCCGCAGTCTTTGCATATATCTCACCTTTGGGATCATTGATGATCATGGTGGGGCCTGGAACTTTCACGCCTCTATCCGGATGATCACCCAGGATCTGACTTATCAGCTGTACTGTTTTCCCCGTGCCCGGGGGAGATATGATCATTGCGGATAATGTTTCCCAGTTTCGGACTATTTTACCCCGGAAAGGATGGCCGAAGCGACCCAGGTAGAACCCACATCTGGCGAAGAGCTCATTCTTTTTCAGATCAGCGATAGCAGCAAACTCCGCAGACCCCAGATGGGTTGGTTTGAAGCTGTGCGGCCCACTTATCAAAAAGATGGTTAAGCCGGATATAAACGGCAGAAAAATGGCCAATAGGAGCAATATCGGTGGATAGCCGAAGGTTCTGATATTGGACTGGAACCAACTAAGATAGGTTCTGCCCATTAGAGCGGGATCCAGGAGCAATTGTCCCAGCGCCCCTGTAGCCCGCTCTATATTGGCTGAACTAAGGCCACGATCAATGATGTATTGAACAGGATAAGCTAGATAGAGAAGAGTTATGAAAACCAGGAAGCCGATAACTATGGAGATTAAGGAACAAAACCAGGCTTTGCGAATATGCGGGTTCGACTTATGCAGTTCACTCATTTTATTAGCTCCGCCAGGTTAGGATTGCATTCCGGCCAGTGATTCCAGGGCCTCGCGAATTCTTCGAACCTCTTCGGAATTACCGGTCTCATCTGCTATTTGGCGCCAAGGCAGATCCTTGGGGGATTCAATGCCCTCGATAATTCTCCCATGCTCGGAGTGGTTCTTCAGCTGTACAATTGCTGCGATATTACGAACCAGCATCGAGACCGTGGATTTTGATGAATGGCCAGACATATCGATGTTGCGTCGAATGGCTTCCAAAGCCTCTAGAGGGTTGTTTGCATGTAGAGTGGCAATAAAGGATGTTTCGCCGGTATTGAGTAGGCGGGCACATGCAAAAGCATTATCCACTGAGATCTCACCCATAATCACACTTGTGGGATTGAGCCTCACCGTTGAGTCAATGATTTCATTGTAAGAGAGCTGGCTAAGGCCCTCTTGTTTGATCCTGGGAACAAACAGTTCCACTTTGTTTTTGTGAGGCACACGTAATTCATCAACGTCTTGGACAGTGATGATCCGGTTTTCCAATGGGATATTGGGAAGGATGACATTGTTTAGGAAGGTTGTTTTACCAGTGGAGGTCCCACCTGAAATCAGGATTGGTGCCCCCTGCCGGATCAGATCCAGGAGCCAGTTAAATGAGCCGGTAGGATGACTGGATTCCCATCTGTGATGCTCATACCCCTCCCCTTGGTGAACCCGGCTAAGAGATTTCGTCCGGTCCGAGATGCCATAGTCTTCCGCATCGACTTTTATAAAACGTGCCATCCTTATGGAGATGCCGATTTTCGATTTCACGTTGGTTCGACCGACGATGCCGTAAAACCGGTGTCCCCCGGGCAGGGTACAACTGATGAGCGGCTTTTCCTCGGAGAAACCGCTTTCGTTCCATTGCCCAAGAGTCCTGCAGATCCCTTCGGCCCATTGCTCATTCACGAAAGGTGCTTTAACGGAGTAATATCCCTTGCCAGCCACCTCCAACCAGATCTCCCCTTCCCCATTAATGGAGAGCTCGACCAGGTTCTTGATCTTCATGAATTTCTGCAATTCCCTGAGCAGGTCCAGCAAAAAACCATCATTCTCGTCAATGCCTGTTCGTTCCAGATCTAAAAGCATGATCAATCCCTTTGCCAATGCAGATGTAATCGGTTTTCCCGTCCTGGGATCGCTCGAATTGTCAGGGCTTTCCCAAACATAGGATCATCCAACTGAATGAGCATGCTGGCTTTATCCAACCGATCAGAAACTTCTTTCGCCGTTCCGCATTTTTGGCCTTCATGGAAGATGGAATAACCAAATGGATTGGGTTGAAATTCCAACTCCAAATCCAAGGTAAGCGTTTTTAGATATCCGCGGTAACCTGTGCCTAAGGGAGTTGCAGGAGACAGCCATCCAATGGTGTTGGATCGGGGCTCGATGTGTTTAGCATTCTCATTGATTGCAGCCTTCATATCGTATCCTTTCAAAAGGATAGACGGACATTTCTGTCCGTCTTTTCCTTGCATTACCAATTCTCCTGGGACGTCCAGCTGTTGTTAATGGCAGGTGCTTCACTGCATTGGCCAAGCTTTGAATTTGTCTGTCCTTGGCTTAGATCCAACTCACAGACAGAATCGCATTGCTGAGTGTGCTTCTTTTCACTTGTTTGGGTGATTCTTTCACCATCATCTCGGTCCAAGAGGCGAGTTCCTTCAAACTCAGCGTAGGACTTACCGTCCCAAGTTGACTTGGTTTGCCAGCCAACGCCACGACCTTCATTATCGCCATGACTGTAATAACTGACAGAACAGGACCACTTAACCTCTTTCCACTGCCTAACCGGGGCCCATGTCGGGGTAGCAATCTGTGTACAAGCCCATACGGGCCCCAAGACTGCGCCAGCACCTTTTTCCATGTTGTAAAGGGTGTTATCCGGGCGCTTGTAAACATCTGCCAAAACTGTCTTTGTCGTTTTCTCGCAGCCCGCATAAGTTACCTCGCCAGGTACGGTTTTTTCTTCCTGATAAATGTAGGGTTGGGCAGTTTCCCAAGCGAGAACTGTTGCCGGGCGCACGGGTATGATAGAGCCGGCCCTGGTAATGGTCGTTTCTCGCAATGCCTTTGCTACTCTGTTTTGATCATCGTTTTCCCAGCCCTGTGGTGCTGAAAACGCATGGTTGAATTTGTAAGCATCTGAGTAATCAGGTTCACAGCTGCTGACATATTCTGGTTGTCCTGCGGTGCGCTCGATCTGGTAACGGCTATAGCCGATCGAGTAACCAGATGAACTGTAACTGTGTAGATACATGGCCTCACAGGTCGTTGCCACTTTGGTCATGTCAGTGGCGGTAGTCTGGTCAATGGTGCAGGCGCTTCGATCTTGTGGAATACCACCCACATCGATCTGCACTTTCGTTTTTTGGTAGTGTTTGCCATCTGCCATATGAGTGCCGCATGAAACCACATTATGAGTATATGTGGCACTTTCGGGGCGGACAGCACAGGCAGATGCAGTTTTCAAAGAATCTTGATAAGTATAGGCGAGCTGGATCAGCTGTGTGGAGGTCTTCGCGGGGAAGTCATCCTGGATGGAGCATCCCTGGGCGGTCGCTGTGATTGTGGCAACTTCAGTCGCACCAGTAGGCACTTTGCATTCCTGATGGGTGACTTTGCGATTGTTTCCATCCGTATAGACCCACTTGCTCTGCTCAAAGACCTTCATGTTGACGATGTCTACGAACAGATTGCAGCTTTTTTCTTCGGTGATGGCATAAAAGTCAGTCTCTGAAACACGCTCACAACCTTGCTGAGATATGGTTTCTTTGGTTTGCTGAGCATCCACATAATAGAATTCCTTGCGGATCCATGCCTTCCCACCCACACCATCTTCAAATTCGACATCCAGACTGCAGCTGGCATCTGTGCTCGCGATCGGAAACTGGTTTCCATTGTAATTGCAATCGTTTTGCGGCTTGCCATCCTTAACCGTCTGGGATTTTTCCTTAACCACTTGTCCTGTGGTTTTGTAATTGCTGGGGATCTCCGGAGCGCAGCCTTCTGTGGTGGTGCTCACGACGGAAATTGGATCCGCCTTGGTTTCTGTATTTGTGCTTGGTGTAATCTTCACAGCATCTGGGCTTTGCTTGTTGCCAGTGCTACTGCTACCGCCACCCCCTGCCGATTGTGTAGCGGCCGTTGTGGCCGGTACTGATACACCCCCCTCACCCTTCTTTTCTTCTTCGTCCGTCTTGCCGGAGTTTAATTCCGCCACGCTATTGATGAGACCATCGATATTCCCATAAGCATTGATCTGTTCTCCGGTGGGAATAGTTGGCTGCTGCAGCCCCATACTGGATTGCAATGGTTCTGACAGATAGACTCTTTTGGTGGTGCCATCCTTTCCTTCAACGGTTACGGCATCCCAGGCAATATCCGACTTAAACTGTATGCCCCGGCGCCGCATTTCTTCTGTCACGCCCTGGTTCGTGGCAAGAACACCTCCTTCCACGACAATATTCTTCAATGTTGAAAGTCGGGTATCTTCCACATTTGGGACGATGGTTGCAGTTGTTCGACCTGGGGTGCCCAAAGTCTGTGCACTGCCTTCCCAGGCTTCCAGGGTTTTGAGGGTGACAACACCCTTCTCCGCCGTCTCAGTCGTCGGACTTGTTGATCCCTGACTATCAACTGATGGTAAAGTTGTCGTTTGGGCAAATGTCGGGGACGTGAGGCCCATGCAAAACAATGCAGTTATGCTGATAGCTCCCAGTAAGAATCCCTGGGGGTTCACCTTCCCCGAGGATCCAACCCGGGTATCCTTCAAACGCGATACACTCATGGTTTTCTCCTTTATTTATAGCCGTAGGCATCAAATCCAGATGCCTTGGCCAAGCTGTCTGGCCTACCGGCCAGAATTCTGCGTGGTTCCGGGAACCAAAGATCTTCATCAAGAACGACATGAATCCGGGCTCCCCCCGGAATGGACGTGATGGGTGCCAGGTTGACCTGGTTCTCCAGCATTCGGTTTCCGATATCTGAAAGGGTTTCTGCTGCCTGGGCCTGAGCTGCCTGGACACGAGGATCAGCCCCGTCACCAGCGGCGAATGCGCCCAGGACATTTATTGTTCCCACCAGAAAGGCGGAACCAAAACGTTCCCAAAGCTGGTTATCGACTATACCGACCAGGCCTGCGCGGCCCATTTGATCCGCGCCTGAGGCCTGTAGAGTGATTTTCGCGCCGTCCGGGCGGATGATCTCGTTGATCACCACAGGCAGTCGGGTATCCCCCTCTTTGTTCAATCGGCCGTGAAACCCATTGATGATGGTCCATTTGGGCAACAGCACATAGCGGCCGTCCGGGCCGTAGACATGGCGGGAGATGACAGCGCTAAATCGGCCTTCGAGTTGAGAGTTAACGGCGTGGTTCAAAACCGCTGGAACGGCGCGATGTTTCGGAACCATCCGTTCACGTTCAAGAGGATAGGT
>JANQKU010000009.1 GCA_028280955.1 Opitutaceae bacterium | reverse complement strand
GGGGTAGAGGTTGGGCTATTGAGATTGAGGGTATCTGCAATGATGCCTCCCATCATTGTCCCGGCGATATCTGGCGTGGGAGTGAAATTATAGCGGCGGTAGAGATCGGCCACAATGGTACAGGTTGATCCGACGGGTTCATTGATAAAAAGAATTGGTTGCTGAGTGTTGAGCGCACCAAGACGGTGGTGATCGATGATTTCTTCGATTTTTACTTGATGGGCACCCGGGACGGCTTGGCTCATTTCATTATGATCTACCAGGATGAGCTTGGTCTGGATGGGCTGAAGAATATTTGTTTTTGAGAAGATTCCTAAAAGCCGCTGATTCTCATCTACCACCATGTAGGCAGGCATGTTGTTGGTGGCTATTTTTTTGCGCACATCATTTCGTTTTTCATCTGCTCCGAAGGTCATGCAGTCTCGTTCGATCATGCGTTCCACAGTTGAGGCTGTGCGGATAATCCATGCGGTTGTGGCGGAATCGTAAGGGCTGACGATAATGCTGACGTTTTTTTCCTTAGCTTGTTCGATAACTTCCTGATCAACAGGCAGGTTGCCTGTGATAACGAGTAGGCGAACACCGGTTTGGATAGAGCGTTGTTGAATGTCCCAACGATCGCCAACCACTATAATGCTCTGGGTGGCGGGAATTTCACCACCTTCAGAAAATTTGCTGAAGGAACGAATATCCATTGCGCCAACTTTTACATAGAGATCTTCGAGGTCTTCTCCTTCATGGAGGTTGAGCACATTGGCTTTCAGTGCGCGAATGACTGCGTTGATAGTGGTTTTAACATGGCGCATTTCCCTGGGGGCTTTGACTTTGGGGATAAAGTAATCGCCGAGTTGAAAAACAGATATATAGCCGATCAGTTGTTCTTCCTCATTGATGACAGGCAATGCTCGAATGTCATGAGCATCGATGAGCTCAAGCGCTTCAGCGCAGGTGGTGGATTGGTCGATAGTCACAACATCTTGCACCATAATGTCTTTGATTCTTGGGGTGACGTCGCCAATGAAAAGAGGAACCGTTTGATTGAAGCGAGATAGGATCGCATCAATACGTGCGTTGGTATTGCCACAACGGGCAGCGATACAGTTTTGGTGCCCTTGAAGTTGCTTCAGATTTGCATAGGCGATGGCTGAGCAAATGGAGTCTGCATCGGGATTTTTATGCCCAATGATGTAGGTTGTTCCAATCGACTGAGACTGATTAATGGGTTTTATATCCATTGCGAAGGTGTTAGAGTCGTATTACTTGTTCGTGATGTGAAGCTATTTTGTGCTTTGCTTTTTATCGGTCCCAAAAGAAACAAGTTTTGTGGTATTTGTGTGAAGGAGTGTCTGCAAATTTAGTTGAGTTGAAACGGATTGATCTTTCGGCTCAAGATCCATTACGACAAACTTGATAAATTTCAAATTCACTTTGTGTTAATCAAAGGGAAAATTGAAGTGGAAGATTATGGAAAGAAAAAAGCCCGGTTCTGATAAACCGGGCTTTGATAAAGATTATTTGTCGTTAGTCTCTAATGGATTACTTATGATGGATCAGGAGCCGGTGGAGCTGTTGCATCTCGAGTTGTATCAGCTGTCGCAAAGAATCCATGGATCTTGGCAGAAAGAGGAATCGTTTGTGTGACATTCGATGTCTGAGCTCCTGCGGTGTCTACTAATTCATCTTGAACATCACTGAAGAAAGCAACGTTACCTCCAAGAAAAACGACATGTCCACCGTCCGCTCCATACATAAGATTATCTGCATCCCAAAGGCCTGTCGTTAGAAGACCTCTGGTAAAGGCAATCGGTGTTGTCGGAGGAACATTCATGGAAAGCCCGGAGACAGCTTCAAAAGAGACAGTTGTATCATTAAAAGCGTCATTAATAGTGCCAGTTCCAGAGGTATCCCAGATCGTTCCAAAAGATGCGGGAATGTTATCCAGATCTTCATCGCTTCCACTGACCCAGATGGATGAATCGTCAAGACCTCCATCCACAGCTAAAGCGGCTGCGTATAAATGAATGTCTGTCGTGGTTGTGGTTGTGGGTCCACTTTGCACAATTCTGCCTCCGGTGATTGTTAAATTTTGAGGAGGCAGTCTTTCCCTGTTGTTGCTGGCATAAATGAGGGCCGCATGGCCGATTTGACGGATGTTGCTGGCATCAACTGTGCGTCTGGCGGTTTCACGCACTTTGCCGATAGTAGGAATAAGGACTGAAATAAGGATCCCAATGATGGCAATGACAGTGAGTAGCTCAACAAGGGTGAATCCAAAAGAGTTGTGGATTTTTTTTCTGTTCATAAAACAGGAGACTAAAAATGATTAGAGCGTATGTTAGGGGTGGTAGCTTTAGGTAAAATACAGCCTAGAATAAGGCCAACTCAAGTCCAATTCTGTTTCAAAGTCCCTGATCCATCTATAGGGGTTTTCCCTTATTCAATAGAGAAAAATGCTCAATTTTTCGATCTGCTACCAATGAATTGTCAATTTCGCGGCTCGACATTGGAGAACTGATGAACAATTTCTTGCCTTTATGAAAATCTATATCGATGGCCAATTTGTAGACAAAGAGGATGCGAAAATCTCTGTCTTTGACCATGGTTTACTCTATGGAGACGGTATTTTTGAAGGTATTCGTCTCTATCAGGGGTGTGTTTTTCTTTTGGATGAACATTTGAAGAGACTGGAATTATCAGCTAAAGCGCTTTTGCTCGATCTTCCTCTTTCCTTGGAAGAAATCTCAAATGTGGTTTGCGAAAGTTGTCGGCAGAATCAACTGGTGGATGGGTATATTCGCCTGATTGTTACCCGTGGAGTTGGTTCTCTGGGTTTGTCGACCAGATCTTGTGTGAAGTCATCCCTGGTTGTCATTGCGGATACGATTCAGCTTTATCCACCGGAAATTTATCGTGAAGGTTTATCGATCATTACAGTCCCGACCCGCCGCATTGCTCCGGCAGCTCTGGATCCGAGAATAAAATCACTCAATTATTTGAATAATGTTCTGGCGAAGCTTGAGGCAGAGCAGATGGGGGCGCTGGAAGCTATTATGCTGAATAACGAGGGATATGTCGCTGAGTGTACGGGTGATAATCTGTTTATTGTTCAAGGAAATCGGATTATAACACCTGACCCTTCCAGTGGCGCTTTACGTGGGATTACCCGACAGGCCATTATGGAGATTGGAGAGGAACTGGCTATGCCAGTGGAAGAACGTAATCTGACTCGATATGATGTGTGGTCGGCAGACGAATGTTTTCTGACAGGGACAGCTGCGGAGGTTATTCCTGTGGTGAAAGTTGATGCACGTGTCATTGGTAAAGGAAAACCGGGAAAAATTACCTTGAAATTTTTGGATGCCTTTCACCAGCGTGTGTCTCAAAACGGGACTAAAATTTAGCTTTGTTTACTCCAAAACCATAGGTAAAATACGGTCTTTCTGATAGAAATTCCGAAAATATGTGTTTTTTAGGTAAAAATACTCATATGCTATTTAAGAGAAAGTATCGATTATCCGAATGAAAAGTGGTATATTGCCGTTATGGGAAATTCTCAAAAATGTAACCTTTGTTCAAAACCAGCGACAGTTCACCTGACTCAGATCGTTAACAACCAGATCCATAAGTTGGATTTGTGTGAAGAATGTGCGGCTGAAAAAGGAGTTACTGATCCCAATGGGTTTTCACTGGCTGATTTGTTGGTAAAGTCTTCCGATTCGTCCGAAAAAGGAGGCAAAATACTGGTATGTGAAAATTGTGGATTTACCCAAAAGGATTTCAAAAAAACCGGACGTTTGGGCTGTCCAGAATGTTATGATCATTTTGCTACGTTAATTGATCCTGTCTTGCGCAATATGCACAAGGGGGATACTCATACTGGGAAGGTCCCAGAAGGTGCGATGGAGCGAAAGATGTTCCATGAAAAAATTCATCAATTAGAGGGATCTCTACAATTGGCCATCAAGGAAGAGCGGTATGAAGAGGCGGCTAAAATGAGGGATGAACTCCAAGCGGTCCGTGAAACGATGGTGGCAAAATCCATCACTCTCTAATGATTATTGAACCTTTATTAAAAGTCAGATCTGAACTTTCCGGCGGATTGAGCCGTAAAGACACCATTGTTTTGACGACAAGGATTCGGTTTGCTCGGAATTTAACGGAATTTCCTTTCCCGGGTTGGGCAAAAAGCAAGCAACGCAGTGAGATTCTGTCTTCCTGTTTGCCTTCGATTGTGGCGTTACCTCAGATGAAAAGGGGTTTGAGCGCGGAGGTACAAGATCTTTCGGAGTT
>JANQKU010000283.1 GCA_028280955.1 Opitutaceae bacterium | reverse complement strand
ACCCAAAGAGCTTCGGAAATTCTTTCGATGGAGTATGATGCTGAAATCGTCGAAATGCATCATCGTTTTAAAAAAGACGCCCCCAGCGGAACCGCCGCTCGTCTGGCAGAGATAGTTCTCGAAAAACGTTCCTTGGAAGCGAATGACCTTCGTCATGGACGAGAAGGAATCACCGGAGAAAGAACGCAACGTGAGGTTGGTATGCATTCTCTTAGAGGTGGAGACGTGGTGGGAGACCACACCGTCTGTTTTGCTGCTCTCGGCGAAAGACTGGAATTAACTCATAAGGCCTCTGATCGCCGTATTTTTGCAGCCGGCGCCATTCGCTCTGCAGAATGGGTTGTTAGTCAACCCGCCGGCATTTATGATATGCAGGACGTTCTTGGATTGAAAGCTTAGTCAAGAAAACTATTTTCTCCTAAATGATTACGAGCCTCGAAGGAACTCTTATTTCAGCAACTCCACTTGAGGCAGTCTTAGAAATTGGAGGTATTGGATACGAGGTCCATGTGCCGATCACCACGGCTGAGCAACTCCCTCAGACGGGCAAAACGACAAAGCTTTATACTCATGTTGTTTATCGTGAAGACTCTCAAACCCTCTATGGCTTCAGTTCCCAGGATGAAAGAGATTTTTTTCGAACACTGATTGGAAAAGTCTCTGGCGTAGGTCCTAAAGTAGCTCTCAGTATCATGAGTAAACTCGCTCTGCCTGTGCTTAAATCTGCCATCCTAAATGGTGATGTCGTTTTACTGGCAAAATCTCCCGGTATTGGCAAAAAAACAGCTGAACGGTTAGTGATCGAACTGAAAGATAAAATTGCACCCAGTGCTATGGGCAGCTCCGTCGATGCAACATCCCTCCCAGAAACCACAGCTGTCTCTGCTCCGGAAAACCGAATCAACGATGCTGTCATCGCCTTGACAACACTTGGTTATAAGCTTCCCGATGCAGATAAAGCCGTGCGTAAAGCTCATCTGCAATTAGGAGTAGAAGCCACCACAGAAGAGCTGATCAAACAAGCTTTGGGGTAAGCGCCCAGACCGGCTTCATTTATTTCTGAAACTGGAACGAAATTGTTTCCAGATTATCATACCTCACCTGTCCGGTTTCCTTCTGATAAATGGGTGTTCCATTAATAAAAGGCGAAGGTTTCAGCAGTTGCGACCTCGATCTCAGCAAAGTATTCCCAACTGGTTGAAATGACCAGGCTTGTGGTTTTGACAAAGCGGTAAGATTAAAAGGCGAAGTAGAATTCGATAGCCGTATTTCCGGTTCCCAATTGGCTGATATAAAATAGGCTTTCCGAGGTAAATCCAAAGAAACAACAGCCCCTCCACTGAAATCCATGCCAACAGTTGGCTTCTCATCATTTGATGAAACCGTGACCTGGGCAAGAACCGGTAGTGTCATCAGCTCATCTGTCGATTCGGTGCGCACGACAGCTGCTGTGTTTTTAATATCCGGAATAACCTGAGTTGGCTCAAAAGACGTTTGAGCGGTTTCCATGGGGGAGATTGTCTGGGAAATTTCAGACATCACACGACCTTCTATTCCAGACTCATTCTTTTTGAGCAACGACGGGACACTAAGAGCAACTACCAAAGCTGCAGCAATGCCTCCAAGAGGATAAACCACTTTCCGCAACTGATAAGCCCAAGAGGATGACTTTCGTATTTCAACCACTGGATCCCGTTCCTTATAAACAGAAGCAGTTTCCTTAAACTGCTCACCCAAAAGACAAGATGCCCTGTGGATTCGGCAATATTGATTATAAATCTTCCGATGTTCGCTATTTTCAGCTATTTCAGCCTCCAACAAAACTATCTCGGAGGGATCAATTTCCCCGTCGATATAAAGATTTAATAATTCGATGAACTTATCTTTGCTCATAACAACTCCCCGTCTAATTTTTCACGAAGATTTTCTCTAGCTCTTGCAATGCGGCTTTTCACTGTTCCAACACTGATGGAGAGAACAGAAGCGATCTCCTCGTACGAAAGATTCTGCACATTGCGCAAAACCAGAATTTCGCGGTGTTTTTCATTTAGTTGCTCCATTGCCTCGGCAACACGAGATAAAAATTCCTGGGTCACTGTGGCATCATGGGGTGTTTCCACATCTGAAGGTAGCACTTCCGCTAAAGAAGAGGAATCATCTTCGGAGGTCAAGGGTTGGTCAAAAGATATGGATTGGTCACGTTTCCTCCTCCACCAGTACCAATACCGATTACGGGCTAGATTTGTTGCAATTTGATACAACCATGTCGAAAAAGCAGAGTCTCCTCGGAAATTTTCCAATCCTCGATGGGCTCGGATAAAGGCATCCTGGGTAACTTCCTCAGCATCTTCAGTATTTTTGAGCAAATTGTTAACCATCGTATAGATGCGACTCCAATAACGATTAACCATTTCATCAAAAGCCGATTGATCGCCCGATTTAAAGCGATCAACTAAGACACGATCAAGAGCGACTTCCTGTGCTTTCGTAGACATACGTTCAGCACCGGTTTGACGCACATAATCCTGAATTGTTCCCAAAGTAATGCCTTTTTTAAAGTGTTAGATAAGATTCTTATGATAAACAGCTCTTTTCTGCCTTGTAAACGACATTTAAAAGGCCTCCAAAGGCCAAATCGTCGTTAGTTCCGAAGGATCTTTTTAATTTGAGTATATCACCTAAAAAGACAACCCATTAGCGTTGTTTTAAGGAGATCTTCCCTTCATTACGCCGTTTGCTAGCCTGGCAAATGCATTGCAAAGAGCTGATAAGCTTTTTCACGCATTTCAGGGGGAAAATCATGTTCACAATCCGGATGATTAACGGATAGATTGTTTCTAACCCCATATAAATCATACACTTGAGAAGAAGCTTCTACAATTTTCGAAACGCTCTTCCACTTAAAATTACTATCTCTTAAAGGGGCTGAAATAAAACAAGGTCTCGGTGCTAAAGCAGCGATCATATCATGAAAATCAAAGGGAATTTCTGATAAAGGATACCTCCTCAGTCCCGGCATGTAGCGATCTTGAAGCCATCCGGATAAATCCCCATCCATATAATCCTGGTAGGAATCGAAACCACAGCTTGAGACAATCACCTCTATGCGGTTATCATAGACTGCTGTATAAATTGAATTATGCCCTCCCAAAGAATGCCCTATCGCACCTACCTTTTTTCCAGAAACAAATGGTAGAGATTCCAGCAAATCGATTCCCCTTATATTGTCCCAAATCGCTTTCATTGTTCCGCTAACATATCCAAGTTTTTCCAAATCAGGCCAATACTGAGCCAGATGAGGATAAGCTGGAGCTAAGGTGACAAATCCTCTCTCTGCTAATTCTGCGCCGTATCCTCGATTCGGTTTCCCGTCCAAACCAACCACAGTTTTATTGCCTAATTCAAATTGAGTTGGATGCAGACAAAGAACTGCCCTTGTGGGTTTTCCCTCCAAAGCCGCTTTAGGAACAAGCAAATAGGCAGGCACCCGGCTTTCTGGCTCCGATCTATAGGATATAAGGCGTCGGATATACGACCCACAATCAACCTCCTCCTCTCTTTTCACATCCAGTTGACAACGCTTCTCATCACTGGGCAAATCACCCATAACCTCCTGCATCACCTCAAGTATCCTTCTCCTCTTGATCCCCCATTCTTGCTGTGACACAATAGGTAACATTTCACCCTTTTCATTCATCAACTGATTCATTGTCTCTCATAAATCAAGGGTTTATCCCTACTGGCAAGCCTATCTCATAGCGGTTATTTTCTCCTAATCTTCAGATAGCGTAATTTCCCGTTGACTTTGAATAAATCCGTCATTGCTTATAGCGCCTTGCATAATTTCAGGTCTACCACCTAGGCTTTTCCGGCAGAACAAAGGGCTTTTAGTTTTTGATTTGGAATGACTGCAAAAACTTCATAACAAAGAAGTTCATGGGTCGATAGCTCAATCGGTAGAGCAGTTGCCTTTTAAGCAATTGGTTCAGGGTTCGAGTCCCTGTCGACCCACCATTTTCTTCAACTGATCATGCAGACCCACACCAAAAGAGTCATCATCATTGAAGATCAAACAGCGATTCGT
>JANQKU010000281.1 GCA_028280955.1 Opitutaceae bacterium | reverse complement strand
GCACACAAAGGTTATGAAAAGAACGAATTTCTCGTGTATATTTAGTAGAATATCGACAATATAGGAAAAAGACCTGACTTGGGGTTCATGTTTAGGGTCAATTTTCCTAATTTACTTTTTGTAGACGAGGGAAGTGACAGCACCCATGATCAATCCTTTGGCGAGGGAAGCAACGATCCAAGCTACCATCAGGGCAAAGGGAATCGGCATATAGCTGTATACTCCGATATTCAGTGTGGCGAGAAGTAGGCCAATATAAAAACCAAAGCGGAGCCCTTCACCGATTCCTTTTGCTTCGTAATTGCGGGTGAAGATACAGACAAAAACAGCGGTAAAGGTTAACTGACTGATCAGCATATAGGGCATGAGGTATTCCTCTTGTGGTCTCCAGAGTTGTGCGGTTTTTTCATACAAATCCATGAGCAGAATCCCATGGGTGATGAAATCGACGATGAATACTGCGATGAAGGTAACTAATAATGCTAAAAAATAACGTTTTGTATTCATAGGAGTTTGAGTTGTTTTTTGTTTAGGGTAATCGAGAAGTTTCTTTTTTGTATTGCTTTGGCGAAAATTGAAACTTTTTTCTGAATACGCGATAGAATTGGGCATAACTCCCAAATCCAGCTTCCAGGGCAGCCTCCAGAATGCTTTTTTGCGAGTTTTCGTAAACTATATTTTGAAACCGTTCGAGGCATTGTTGATTGCGATAATCCGTGAGTGTTTGGCCTGTCTGGCGATGGAAAAGCCTACTCAAATGAGAAGAGCTGAGTCCCGCTTTTTGGCAAAGTGTCGTAAGATCTCCTGCAAAGCTTTCCTCTTTCATGAGCATGGCAGCTTTGAAGACAGCAGGATGGAGATCTTCTGCTTTGGTCGTTTGTCCCGTTTTTTCGAATGTATCCCAACCTTTTACCAGAAGGTAACGGAGACTGGCATTGAAGAAGTCCTTTTCACCAGATTTTTGCCGAGTTTCATAGCAAAGATGGGAAAGCTCTGCACCTTCTGGGAGAGGTAATTGTCTTAGGAATTCATCTTTAGGGCGATTCTGATTCAATGTCATGGTTTGGGGACTGCGACAGGCATCGGCCACCATTTCTTTTTTTAAAGACGACAATCCACATCTCAAAATCGGGACTACTCTCCGAGAGGATGTGAAGCTGATCTCTAAAAAGCCAGAGTTGATGAAAGGGCTTTACATGATATTTGTGCCCTTCGATAAAATAGCTTCCTTCTCCCTTGGTGACGAGATTCATCTCTAATTCTTCGTGAGTGTGGGGAGAAAATTTTGGATGAGGACCCTGCCAATAAGAGACAAAACCGTCTTGATCATCTTTAATAGGGAGTTTTTCGCGAAATAGCATGAAATGAAATCTTTATCCGATGAAATGAGAAGAATTCTTTCTTATAACTTCTTATTATGGTGAATATTTAATTTTAGAATAGCATAAAATGAAAGAAATGGATATATGATTACGACAACACAGATTGAACAATTTAAGAAGGAGGGCTATTTCATTATGGAAAAGGCTCTATCCGAAGATCAGTTAGAATTATTGAGGGAGGAATGTTTCCATTTTATCGATAAGATGCATGAAAAGATGGATGAAGCTGGGACGGATGTCATCGAGATCAACCACCGGAATAAACGTTATTTCCTCTCTCATACCAATAAAGAGAGTGAACGGATGCGGTCTTTCATTTTCAGTTCACTGATGGCGGAGATATGCAGAGCCACCTTAGGTGAAAATGCCTGCTTTTTTTTGGATCAATTTGTGGTGAAGGCGGCTGAGATAGGCATGAAATTTGCCTGGCATCAGGATTCCGGTTATATCCCATTTGATCATGAGCCGTATGTTACCTGTTGGACACCTTTAGATGATGTGTCAGAAGAGAACGGAACCGTTTATCTTTTACCCTTCAGTGAATTGGGGATTAAAAGCCGAGTCACCCATGAAAGGGAAGAGGGGACGAATGATATGGTTGGCTACTGGGGAGATAACCCAGGTGTACCCGTTATTGTTCCGGCAGGAAGTGTGGCTGTCTTCTCATCGGTTTGTTTTCATCGCAGTGGCGCAAATAGGAGTGATAAGATGCGTCGTGTTATGCTGACGCAATACAGTAAAGCGCCCATTGTTAATTCGTTTACAGGAGAGCGTCTTTTTCAGGGAATTCCTTTTCTAGAGAATGGAAATATTGTCTATTCTGAAAAGACTCCCGTTTCATGAGGCTGCATGGCCTGCTTTTGTGTCCGAAAAAAGAGGTTTATTAGACAAGATTAACAAGATAGGCTAACAGAGATGTTCCCGTGTTTTAGAGTGAGTGTAGAAGGTTGGTTTTTTATCCGCAGATTTGCGCAAATTAACGCAGATTTTAATGGATGAGTTGAACTAATTGGCTGGCAATCATTTTGTGACAGAATCAACAGGATCAACAATATTTTAGTAAGGATGGAGGTCGTAGAGCTCTGCAGTTTGAAGATCCTGTAAATCTTGTCTAATAATTCCTTTTGCGGTGTTAATCTGCATTTAACTTTTTGATTTATATTTTCATAGTTGGTGAGATAGGGGTATTTGACTTTTTAAAGGCTCTCCATTGCAATGTCTGCCAGAACTGTGGACTCCCATGTAAGATGGAGTCGATATGGTTTGGTCTGTTGGAACCTTGTGAGTAAAAGTCATATGAAAGTTTTTTTTAGTTTAGTTTTTTATCTATTCATTTGTTTTGGGGTGTCGGGAAATGGAGAAAGGATTCCTGATGCTCCAAAATCAGATCTGATCTCGGGAGTAGATTTCTCTCATATGGATACATCAATCCGACCGCAGGATGATTTCTTTTCTTATGTCAATGGAGGATGGATTAAGTCCACCGAAATACCTGCAGATAAGGTTCGAATAGGCGCTTTTATGGATCTTCGTGAGTCAGCTGACGAAGATGTCAGGGCGATTATAGAAGAGGTATCTAAGGCGGAAAATTTGGTGGATGGCAGTGACGAACAAAAGGTGGCTGATCTTTTTCGATCCTATACTGATGTCACGTTACTCAATGAGCTTGGGGTAAAGCCAATCGAGGGTGAGTTGGCAAGAATTGCCGCTATCAAAAGTAAGGATGAATTGGCTGCTTATTTTGCGAAGGGTCAGGCAATTGGGGTAAATAATCCTCTGGTTTTTTATGTTTCCATAGACGCTAAGAATTCGACCCGGTATGCGACCCATATTTGGCA
>JANQKU010000278.1 GCA_028280955.1 Opitutaceae bacterium | reverse complement strand
GATCGCTGTCGCCCCTCCAGACAAAGCACCTCCGACGATGAGGACATCCCATACCTCGGGCAAATTCTGAGTCGATTGATTCATAACGAATGAATCATGATAAACGTTTTCTTCAATAGAGCTTACAAGAAAAAACGTGCTTGGCTCTCTCCTCATCCAACTGTTTGAGTTCTCCCTTCATGGAAAACAAATCCTCGGAGACAAGATCCTCAACGCAGTCCGTCGACATTTTGATTATTGGGGGTGGCCCTGCTGGCAGTACAGCCGGTGCCTGGCTCGGTCAACAAAACTACAAAACTTTGATCTGTGAAAAGGAAAAATTTCCACGCTTTCATATTGGTGAATCCCTTCTACCCAATGGGAATCGTATCCTGCAAAAAATCGGTGTTTGGGAAAAAATTCAGCAAGCCGGTTTTATCGAAAAACATGGAGCCGAGTTTACTCTACCCGATCGCTCTTGCAGTGTGCGCAACATCTTTGCCAACGGACTCGTGAAAGGCCTTGAACAAACCTACCAAGTCGAACGATCACGCTTCGATGAAATACTCCTCAATCACGCGGCCGCTTCCGGCTGTGAAGTCAGACAACGCACCATTGTCTCCCAAACCATACACACCGAAAATGGCTGGTCCATTCTCACAAAAAATTTGGATACAGGCGCTGAGCAAACGGTTCTTTCCCGTTGGATAATTGATGCCAGTGGCCGCAATTGCATGATGGGGCGTAATCTCGGCCTTGAAAAAGAAACAATTCCCTATCCCGGTCGCTTCGCTGTCTTCAATCACTTCAAAGGGTTTGCCCGGGCAGAAGGTAAAGAAGGGGGCGATATCATCATTCTGCGTTTGCAGGATGCCTGGTTCTGGGCTATTCCCATCAGCCAAACCGTTACCTCCATTGGTGTGGTCGCCCAAAAAGGCGCTCGTATCTCAGGCAAAGAAACCTACGAAGAATTTTTCTGGCGAAAAGTTCAGGAATCCCCCTTTCTCAGTGAGTCTCTCTCCGAAGCCTCCCCACTCGATGACTATCGTATCGAGTCCGATTATTGTTTCTCTTATGAAACCTACGGAAACGACCAAACTCTTTTGACAGGTGATGCCGCCAGCTTTATCGATCCCGTCTTTTCGTCCGGCGTTTACCTCGCTCTCGAGTCTGGTTTCCTTGCCGCTGAAACAGTAGCCAAACAACTACGTCGAAAAAACAAAAAAGTAAGCCCCAAACTCTACACACATTATACAAAATCAATGAAAGATCGTATTGGCGTAATGAGACGTTTGATCGAGTCTTACTACGACAATCGAAGCTTTGAAGTTTTCATGTTCCCCTTGCCACGACTCAAATTGCCGCGAGCCATTAATTCTATTCTCGCCGGCTGCTCAAATCCTCCCTTCAATGTAAGATGGCGTTTTTGGCTATTTCGTAAAATCTGCGCCAGGCACATGAAAAAACCCATCATCCCTTCTATTCACTGGAAATCATTTTCAGAAAAATCCAAAGTGATGACCAATAAAGCCTGAGAACAATTATCTCGCGAGCCCAACCTTGCCCTTGATAGAGAACCTACTCACCTTTTTAAAGGAAGTCGCCAGATTAAACCTCAATGTTCATTTCTAGTCAGATTTTAATATGAATAGTGAAAAAAAAGCAGGTAACAGGGAACTCGAGTATGACAAAGTACTTTCATATATTTTCCACATGTATGACACTCGGCATAAAATTTTCTCTTTTGCCGTTTCAATTAATACAATTTTACTCGCTGTTGTCTTTCAGTACATAGAAGCAAATCTGGCAAAACTACTTCTCAGCATTCTAGCTGGAACAATTACCACTGCGCTTTATTTGATGAATATTCGAGCATCACACTATCGCGCTCATTTGGAAAATTACGCTAAAGAAGTTGAGCAAACTTTAGGCTTTTCAGCGCTTACTACAGTGGACTCCAGAATGCCTAAAGGCGTCGATAGCACAAAATACTTATTCTTCGTTTATTTTCTGATGAGTTGTTTATGGGGTATCCTTTCAATGGGTTATTTCATAAATGTTATTGGCATTGAAATTTCGATGCCATGATTTTTAAAAAACATAAATAATGGGAATCAGTATTGGATTAGTGGGCCTCGGACAATTTGGTCAGACATTTGCGAACCTCTTTCGAAGTCATCCAGGCGTTGACCGTGTGGCTCTCTGTGATCGAGAACCTGAGAAAATCGCCACCATTGCGTCAAGGCGAGGATGGGACCAAAAATTCAATCCACGGGATAGATATGAAAAATTGGAAGATTTACTGAAAACCGATGTCGATGCCGTGGCCATCATTACCCAACCTTGGTTACACGCTCCCCAATGTATTCAGGTAATGGAAGCCGGAAAACATGTTTACAGTGCTGTGCCGATTATCAATCTTCCGGATGGTGATGAAATTCTCGATTACACTGAGAAATTAGTCGAAACATCTAAAGGCACGGGCCAATTCTATATGATGGGCGAAACAACTTACTATCGTCCCGAAACCATGTTCTGCCGACGCAAGGCTGCCGAAAACGCCTTTGGACATTTCGTCTACGCTGAAGGCGAGTATTTCCACGATGTGGATGCCGATTGCAACCTGCGCGAAGTGCAGAAAAAACGGACCGCAAGCGCTTCCGGAAAAGAATGGTTGGAAAAGAAACTTCGCTACATCGACGCTGGTGTACTGACAGGCCCCATGCATTATCCCACTCATTCAACCTGCGGACCGGTATGCGTAATGAAGGCACACGCAGTGAAAGTTACCGCCTATGGTTATACAAATCGCAACAAGGATCCCTTCTTTGAAGACTCTGCTTTCAGCAATGAAACAGCCCTCTTTCAGATGTCCAATGGCGCATCCGTTAGAATTTGCGAATTCAGAGAACTGGCCGGCAGTTTTCACAAAGAAGAGACCTTCCGTATCACCGGCACGCGTGGCACCTATGCCGAAAACCTATGGAAAGAAAACTTTCGCACGGATACTTCTCCAGCAAAGAAATTACAGAAAACACACCTCACGGATAAAGATATGCAGGATCCACTGCCACCGGAAGTTGCCCTCGCCTTCAGACAGATTGAAAATCCTGGAGCAACGGACATCGCCGATTTTACAACAGGAGGACACGGTGGATCCCACCCCTATCTCGTTCACGAATTTGTCGATGCCATCTCAAACCAACGTCAGCCTGCAATTAACGCATGGGAAGCCGCACGTTATACCATTATGGGAGTAATGGCACATAAGTCCGCTCTTCGCGATGGCGAAACCTTGAACGTACCTGATTTAGGAGATGCGCCACAGTAAAAAAGAGAAACACCAAATAAGAGTTACCGGTGTTCTTATCGAAAAAAAGCAGATTCTTCTCGTTCATCAAAAGGTTCATTCAAGAAGAGATTGGTCTTTGCCTGGAGGACGAGTAGAAAAAGGTGAATCGTTACAAGATGCCATCATTCGGGAAATGCAGGAAGAAACGGGATTAGATGTTGCCGTCATACGTATGCTCTACCTTGCCGAAAAACCGGAAGAGAATTTACTTCACATCACTTTTGAGCTTCGACGTAAAAGAGGTAATTTACGATTGCCTACAAATGAATTCGATGAGAACCCTATTTCCGATGTTCGCTTTGTCCCGACAAATAAACTCGAGGATTATGGTTTTTCCGAAACATGGTGTCATCTCGTCGCAAACGCCTTTCCCAATGCACCAATTTACAGCGGGCATAAGCAAAATATTGGGCTCTAGCATTTTAAGTTAAGTATACGAATGCAAAAAGTTCTTATAGTCACTGAGACTTGTGGCGTGGGTAAATCTGCGATATGCCATGACTGGTCAATTGAAATGATTTTCCTCAATTCGACTAATATGGGTTTGGAGGAAACAGTTGCTAAAATCGAAAGTTACTTTTCCTAAATGACTGTGAAAGTCGACTTTACCATTTCAAAACCAGAGGAAGCAGAAATCCTCAGTGAAATCGCGATCGAATCCAAAGGATATTGGGGATATGCAAAAGAGCAGTTGGACCTTTGGCGAAAGGATCTTTTTGTTACAAAAGAGCAGATTGAAGAACAGACAGTTCGAACCATTTGGGTAAACTCTGAAAGAGTCGGTTTCTTTGCCATCAAAAGAGGAAAAGAAAATGTTCTAAATGATCTTTGGTTACTTCCTGAAGCAATCGGCCAAGGTGTTGGACAAAGGGCTTTCCAAGAAATTAAAAAAGAGTGCGCAAATCTGGGAATCAAAGAATTTTTCATCATTTCAGATCCCGATGCAGAAGGCTTCTATCTTCATCAGGGTGCAAAACGTATTGGTGAAGTAGAGAGCATCCCACAAAACCGAATGCTACCTAAACTCGTCTACAAAATCGAATAAAACGCATACTGTGCTGGACTACATCTATCGACTCAAATAGATACTCTAAAGTATATATGAATGCTCAAACTGACCGAACTCGACGGGATGTCTATGTGCAAGTAGGAACCTCCGGTGGCGATGGATCCAGAGAACATCCCTATGGAAGTATTCAGGAAATGCTCGACCAGCATCGTGAAGACTGGGGACAGGTTTTTCTCGGACCAGGAATCTACCGAGAAGATATCCTACTTGATCGGGATGGCATGTGGTTTTTCCCCTGGAAACAGTACGATGTCATCATTGAAGGCAGCATTACCATTACAGGCCGCAACAACATTATTCGAGGGTTGAGTTTTCGCAGCCTCGACAAGGCCATCGTGGTCAAAGCAAGCGCTGAAGATTGTGAATTGCAGAACAACAAAATCTTGGCGCTCTCCGATGGAGGCGTTGGACTTCACTTGGAAGGTGGCGCCCTGACTATTGGAAATATCATCGACCTACAAAATGGTAACACCAAAGGAACCACAGGTCTGAGATTACAACCCAACCAAACCAAGGGAATATTGCGTATCGATCATAACCGAGTTGCCGGAGCTGAATGTGGCATCAAGATCCTTGAAGCAACCGATAACGTCAAAGCTCACTGGATTGTTTCACATAATGAAGTGCGAGACTGTCAAATCGGCGTTCAGGGCCTTCTCGAACATGTGGATTTTCGATACAACCGTATCTGGCGATGTGGCGAAATGAAAATCGATAGCTCAGATAATTCAATCCGGAAAAATTCTATCTACGAAATTGCCAGTGGCTCCTGTCAAACGAACCCTGACGCCGATAAAAAACTCTCCGATGCACCGGAGAAGAAAAGAACTCTGTATGTCTCCTCTGATGCTGCCAGTGGAGGAGATGGCACTCGGGAAAACCCATTTTCGTCTCTTCAAGAAGCACTGGTCGATCTGTTACCCGGTGATACCGTCACCATCGGACCTGGTGAATACAGGGAAACCGTGACCTTATCAGCTCTGGCTCCCCCAGAACATCCTATTCGTATTCAGTGCAGCGAACGCTATAGCACCGTTTTTCTGGAGAGCTCTATTCGCCTAGAAGATTGTGCCAACGTCCACATCGAAGGGCTCAAATTCGTAGCTTCTCCGAATGCCATCAGATTTGATCATGATGCCAGATATTGTATCGCAAAGGATTGCCATCTCTCCACCGTAAAGGGCAAACAAAATTCCAGCATACCTGTGATGGGCCCCTCAGCCTGTCATAACCTGATCGAAGACTGTATCATAGAAGGAAACAATGATCGAAGTGCCGACGGAATCCCTTTAGCCTGCCAACGCTTCAATCAGCATTTAACTGTCCGGCGCTGCCGCATATCAGGTTATTACTGTGCCGTCCAAACCGGATATGGCTCTTATCCTACAGCTCCTCCGGGGTACCATATTATTGAAAATTGTGAATTCTTCGAAAATACCGATGGGGTACACTGTAAAATGACCGATGGTATCATTCGCAATTGCCACCTTCACCACAATGAAGGATTTGGTATAACCACTCGCTTCGGCGCCCGGCAATTAATTGAAGGAAATCGTATTCACCATAACAGAAAATCAGGCATCCGTCTACACAGCCCCAGCCACCTCGTCCGCAATAACCTTATTTACCAAAACCAAAAAGGAGGTATTCTAGCCAGCACATATATGGGCGAGCCCTACTACGAACCGCCGACAAGCATTTTCGTCGTCAACAACACTCTATGGCGAAATAGAGAGTATGCCATTCGGCTGGAACAAGGAGCCCGTCTGGCATGGATGCGAAACATCATCGTTGGAGAATCTCAAGAACAACCCTTGATCCTGCGAGAGAATACCGAAGAAAAAGCTGACTGGGATTTATCAGGCGCCATTCGTATGGCTGATTTTAATCTCTACTACCAGGGTACCGTTCCTCTTCTGACGGAACATGAAGGCGGTGAACACGACCTCTATGCCGATCCATATTTAGTTGATCCAGATAACGGTGATTTTAGACTCACCGAAGACAGCCCTGCCCGAAAGGCAGTTCTCAAGGAATGGTCCAAATTACCCCCTATTCCCTTTGGCACAAATGATGACGAATGCTGGCTGCCTCTCGGTGCTCAATCCCACATAAAACAGTAATTAATTCATATGAAGCTAGACCATATTCAATTGGCAATGCCCGCAGGCAAAGAAGATGAAGCGAGAAACTTCTTCATTAAAATTCTTGAAATGGCAGAAGCAACAAAACCAGAACCCCTCGTCCCCCGAGGTGGATGCTGGTTTCGGAAAGATCGCGTCATCATTCATCTTGGTGTAGAGAAAAACTTTATTCCTCAGAAAAAAGCGCATCCTGCCTTCATCGTTAACGATTTACTAAACTTGGAAAAGAAACTGAAAGAAAAGAGTTATGATGTCATTTGGGACGATACCTTGCCCGATCGCAAACGGCTTTATACCACAGATCCTTTCGGCAATCGCATCGAATTTCTCCAGGATGGCCATGGTTTCAGTCAAAAATAAAAAAGAACTGAAGCAATCAATCTATCCAGATTTATGAATAGACCAAAACCAAATATTCTTTATATCCATTCTCATGATACAGGGCGCTACATACAACCCTATGGCCACGCAGTGGAAACGCCGAATCTCCAACGTCTGGCCGAAGAAGGAACCCTCTTTCGTCAAAACTTTTGTATTAATCCCACCTGTAGTCCCAGTCGGGCTGCCCTTTTAACCGGATGCTACCCACATGAAAATGGCATGACAGGATTAGCGCATCGTGGATGGGCACTGAAGGACTACGGACAACACATTTTGCATACCTTGCGCAAGGAAGGCTATACTTCTGCCTTGACTGGCGTCCAACACATTGCCTCTGCGACGGAGACCCAAGAGGCATGGCAAATAATAGGCTACGACAAATTCCTTAAAGGCAAACCACATGAACAGGCCGCTCATTTTTTACAACACGCACCCGAGAAACCCTTTTTCCTTTCTGTCGGTTTCTTTGAAACTCATCGGGAATTTCCGGAAATCAACCATTCTCTCGACAATCCCAACTACTGCCTGCCACCGGCTCCTCTTCCGGATACACCTGAAACGCGAAAAGATATGGCAAAGTATAAAGCCAGTGCCAGGGAACTCGACCGCAAGATGGGTGTTGTGCTTGAGGCATTAGATCGCAGTGGCCTCACTGATAAAACTCTCGTCATCTGCACGACTGACCATGGAATCGCCTTTCCCTATATGAAATGTAATCTGCTCGATTACGGTATTGGCACCATGCTCATCATGCGCGACTCAAATGGGTTTGCCGGTGGCAGGGTAATCGATAGTCCTACTAGCCATCTCGATATTTTTCCCACTGTTTGTGATCTTCTTAAAATCAAACCACCTTCCTGGTTGAGAGGAAAATCTCTCATCCCTCTGATTCAAGGAAAAATCGATGAACTGCACGATGAGTTGTTTTTTGAAGTCAATTATCATGCAGCTTATGAACCCATGAGAGCTGTCCGGACAAGACGATGGAAATACATCAAACGTCTTGCTAAACAACCCACAACCCCTGTTCTTCCAAATTGCGATGACAGCGAAAGTAAATCTGTTTGGCTCAACCATGGCTGGAAAAAAATATCTCTCCCTGAAGAGTCTCTTTTCGACCTTGTCTTTGATCCTAACGAAAGAAACAACCTTGCCGATGGCAGCGACCACAAAACGATTATAGACAGCTTAAGGAACCGTTTGCAACGATGGATGCAGGAAACAAATGACCCTCTGTTAAGCGGCGATCTCTCTCCACCTCCTGGAGCCGTCCTGAATAATACAGATGGGATGTCACCACAGGAAAAGACATATACGATCCCATAAAATTGAAAGTAATGCACACAGCTTTAGTTATCATTGATCTACTTCAGGATTTCTTCGATCCCACCATTTGGCCAGATAGCCCTATCCCAAAATCTCGTCAAATTCTCACCCAAAAAACGAATGACTTAGTAGCATCGTGCCGTAAACATCGACTACCCATCATCTGGGTTCGCCAGGAATTTAAGCCGGACTTATCCGACGCTTTCATCCATATGCGAAAAAACAAGAAAGCATATACCATCGCAGGAACGAACGGTTGCGAGTTTCTTCCGGAGTTACGGATATTCCCGGAAGATACTATTCTCTGCAAAAGCCGTTTTTCCGCCTTTTACCAGACTGATCTCGAAACCGTTCGTTCCTGCGATGGTATATGCTTTCTTGTTTTTTCGCATATGGATGAAAGCGTCGGATAAGTCCGGCTT
>JANQKU010000223.1 GCA_028280955.1 Opitutaceae bacterium | reverse complement strand
AAAATAAAATGAATCCCGAATGGCAGACCATAGCAGCGAGGCGAGACCCTATCGAATGGAAAAAAAGAAGTTTCAGAAGACGGAAAGAAGGCTAGGGTTGGGGCAATCCGAAGGGGTCAAACGCAAATGATTAACGTTGACTTAATCCTCTTCGCGAGGATGAGGGTAGGCAATTGGTGGAGGTGGCGGAGATCGAATCTTTGAGGCAAAAAACAGAAGATGTTACCGATCAAAATGATAAGAAATCACTGAAAAGTGGATACACACAAATACCCCCACAAGAGTTAATCAGTTCCTGTCAAGAGCTGGCAATAATCATACAGAATTGGGAATATTTGCCAATAAAAATTAGAGAAGCGATTATGGTTTTGGTCTCTCTAGGCGGGGAAGAGGAAAGTTAATGAAGTCTTTCGTATAAATAAGCAAGGACCTTGAATTTTTTCATATTGAAATACGTCAAGTCGAGCCCTAATATTCCGAAATGGGCTGTTGGTTAATATAATGTTAGGTAAATAAGGATGAAATACTGGCTACGAATCTTAGTGCTCGGACATAGTGAGAATTTGGAGATTACCGAGTCCGCTTTTCGAAATATCGTCTCCTCGAGACAAAATTTATCTCTGTTTTCAAGTTTTACAGAGAACTATCGTGTTACATTGGATTCATATCGAAGGGTGGAAATTAATCAGTACGAACTCGCTCTAGATCATGTTCTTTTCGGGTACTCTCCATACAAGGGATTCTTAGACGCAAAAGTTACCCTTAGTTCGGCTGTGATGGGATACCTTACCGCAGCAAGGTATTTTCATGATTGGGCTGATAAAAATCTAAAGATCATGATTGGGGATCAGTCCTTTCAGGATTTCGATAAATCTCGATCGGACTTTTATGACAGCAATCCAGAATATCAATTTATAGAAGCTCTTCGAAATTACGTGCAACATCGAAGTCTTCCAATCGAAGCAATTAAATATCACAATTTTGTCGAGGACAGGAAAAATCATGAAAATAGTGATATAGCTACAGCATCATCATTATACTCTGATCGAGAAAAACTCCGAGAAGACAAAAAATTCAAGAAGACTGTGCTGAGCGGTATGCCTGAAAAGATAAACATTATTCAGTGTGTTAGATGTCACATGAGTGGTATTTGGAAAATACATGATTTGGTAATCTCCAGAAACGGTAAAAGGGCGGATGAAGCTCGAAAAGTGATTGAGACTCATCGGGATCGATTTTCTGCAGAAGTCGGTGGCAATTTGATAGGACTTCATGCTGTCTCAGAAAAGGATGGCACAATAGTTGATCAACTCCCTCTACTTTTAGATTGGGATGATGCTAGACGAGATGCCCTAAAGCAGACAGGAAATCTAACGAATTTATCTAGGAGATATGTCACTGGTAAGATTCAAAGGACCTAACAAACGCATGAGGCAACGGCGTAAACGCCGCTCCTCATGCTTCACGTTAGCCAAATGAAATGAGAAAAATATGCCTGAGTGTAAGACAACCATTCGCAGATCGTATTCTAAAAGGAGAAAAGACCGTTGAAAACAGAACGGTTCCCACCAAAATCAGGGGCAAAATTTACATTTACGCATCGACTAGCAGAACTAATGCAAACAAAGATAAGGATTATGTTTTTGGCCAAATAATCGGTTCTGTTCACATAATCGACTGCTTGAAACACAAAGATCAATACAAATGGATATTATCATCGCCGATAATTTTAAAACACCCAATCAAACCAAAGAGGAGACCTCAACCAATTTGGTTTTACCCATTCTGAGTCCTGAGTCACAAGATTCTTCAAAAAGAACTGGTGTTGAACACCTGAGTTGGGTACTACCTACAGAAATCAATGGCTTTCTATTTACAAGTCTTAGACCAAAGGATTACGCAGTGTTCATCCAAGAGACCGCTGAAGAGATAGGTAAACGATATCCAGAGACAGGAATAGATTTTGCAGAGTCAATATTACTACAACTTACCGATGGAGTGTATAGCGGAGGTGGGACCACGAAGAAAAGTGTCTTGGCGTGTTATAAGCGAAACGAACTATTTGGTTTTACAGTAATAACTGAGAAAACAGGCAGGCGAATCAAATTTGGCCCTACCATTGTTTTGAAGCCATTTCGAAAAAAGGGCATCGCCAAGACACTAAGGATTGTAGGGGAAATGACTATGGCAGCAAACGGTTATTGCATTTCTTTTTCTACATGCAATTCGGATAACTATGGAGCAAATAAATATGTGATCGATTGTGGCTATGCCTGCATAGCAAAGATTCCTCATCTATATAAGTATGGTGTTACTGAAAGTATCTATGCAAAAAAACTGAAAGGCTACAATTCATGTATGAATGAGATTGTAACCCAATCAGATGGGAAAGGAGCTAAAATCGTTAGAAAAAGAGGTGGGGCAGGTAAATTGTTGCTCGATGAGAACGACAAAGAGCGCATGAGTGACCTTTTCTTATATGGAGAGCAGTCAGAATTTCGAAAGATTTTCACATTGGCCGAATTTGGCTCAGACTGCTACGCAAGTTTAGTCAAAGCAGGGTTCACGCACTGCACGACAACCAGTCATGCATTCTCATTGTTCCAAAATACCCTTTTGATGAGCAAAGACTATGAATAAGGCTAAATTATTTATCGGGATATTTCTAGCTGCTTACGGGGTGATTGTCGTCGGAATTCTTACTAAGTGGTCAGACGACACTAACATGAAATTCATAGCCACCCTTGGTTACATAGTAGCTTATATAACATTAATATTTCGAACAACGGAAAAGAACAGCGAAGACTTTGATTCCATCAAAAAGTGGTTTAATTCAAACGGAAATGCTGGATATGCGGCCAAGAAAGACGAGCTATACGATGAACTCAAAAGAGCTATATCAAGCGTCTCAAACCATGCGTATCTCACTTACTTCAGCAAAAGAGCGCCAACTGGCGAACCGGATCGTCCAGAAAACGTTAAAGAGCAATTATATCAAGACTCTGTGCGTGGTTGCATCAAATCCGGAAACAAGCCAATAAGAAGAATCATCGCACTATTTCCTGGAATTGATACCGAGTGTAAAAAAACGTGGATTAAAGAAGAACTCCGTTTATGCAATAATACTGACGTTTATCAACTACAATTTATAGTAGTTGATAGTAAAGAAGACTTACCTTTCAACGTTCAAATCATTGATAACTTCTCTTATATCATTGATCCATCAAGAAAGAACCATGACGCAAGGCCCCGAGATATTCACTTAAAATCGAAGGAGATAGCGGAAATCTGGCAGGAGTATTATCTGGAATTGTGGGATAAGGAAGCCAAGGCTATAGATCAAATCGCAGACTTAGAGAACATAAACGAATATACGGGCTAACAAGACGATGGAGGACAACGACTTTGGCTGTGCCAAAATCGTGCCTCATCTCAGTGTTGGGCAGATAAGAATGAAAAAGCATTGAAAGAAAGGTCATTGAATTACTAGGAAAACAGTTCGGAATTGGAGAGCGAATTCAAGGAATTGTTACATTTTCAATGCTTAAGAATTATTATGGAAAATATCTTTCGACTGAATTTTCAGAATCCTTGGGGATTACCCTATTGAAAGATCTTACAAGTGAATTCAATGTGGAGTTTCCCTCATTTGGAGTATTGCTGATTTTATTGATGAACGAGGTTATAACGAAATTAAATTTAAATGGCATGCATATGGGAGAAATAACTTAGCCAGAGAACGAGGACGAAGACATTGTTGATTTCTTTGAGTTAAGCATCGAGTTTGATGCGAGAGGGATTGGGAGGTAGGGGTATAAAGAGGCGAAGCCTATTTACTTTATACACTACCGCCATAACTGTCCGAGATTTCAGTTCCTAACGGCTACTCTCTTCCGTTGACAGATGAAGTTCTTTTTGATCAGATAAAAACCAAGAGGATGGAACCTGAGAAACACATATTAATGACAGGTTTCTTTATCCTCATTCCTGGAATTTATCTTCTTTGGTTCTCGCTTAGTAAATTAGAGTTTTATCAGAAAAAGAAATGGGAAAATTGGGGTTCATACGCAGGTTTACTCGCGATGCTATTTATCCCAATTGATAAAATATGGGGAGTTGCAGGAGTAAGATTTGTATTCGTCCTTTTTTCTTCAGTTATGTGCTTAACGGGATTATGGATTTTGAGTCTAGTAATGTAGCTAACAATGATTAATATGGCTATTCAGGGGAAATGGATCATGAGGGGGGCGGCCTGGGTAATCTTTATTATTTCTGCTTTTAATGACGCGTTATTTTCAACTGAACCGGAAACTACTAGGGAGGGAGACTTCTTTGGGATTGCTTTTCTTCTAATTTTTATGGGATCAGTCCTTGATGTTAGGTTTCAGGTAAAGAAAGTTGAGCCTTACAGAAAGATAAGTGTATTCACTATTCTTAAACAATTTCATCTAACTTTACTTTGGGATATGTTTTTCTTTATTTTTATTCCTTTAATGTTGTTGTGGTTTTTGACCGTATGAGTGTTTTTATCTCCAATTAAATCTCTCAGAATGATCTGTCTGTTGGCTAGCATCCATTTTATACATGCGATGCTAGCCAACACAAAACTTGCAAATACTCAGGAACATCGAAGGATTTCATATTGTAATACGTCACGTTGAGCCTTACCATTCCGAAATGGGTTGTTGGTTAATATAATGTTGAACTGGACGCAAATGAAGATCGCCGAAGCAATAGCTGGGAAAGCTGCAAAGGTGGACCGAATCAGTATCGATTGGGATCCCGGGGTTCACGATATCATCGTTCTGGGAAAGAAGCCCGACGCCCCCATGGGTGTAATTTTAGACGACACCGCGCTCTTATTCGAACAGCCCGCATTTCGATCGTATCGCATCAGACGCGGCAATCTGGGATTTACTGCCGACGTCGCTATCTATTCCGTGAAGGGTGGATTAGATAAGGACAACTTGTCGGATTACTTTGATAAGAACCGGGACAATCCGTTCGGTGTTTATCAATTGCTATTCCACCTTCAGCAAGGAAGCCAGCCTGATGAGCTCACCCAACTTCCGCCGCTTTTCAGAACCACTCCTAGTCTTGATTATTACCAATCACGCCTTCAGGCGCTTATTGACCAGGCGGTTCCGGCCGACCTGATCTTCTCTAGATCCGAAGATAGCTCAATATCATCGCTAATTCGAAAAGAGGATCGCTTCCCATTTAGTCATGTTGGAACCTACATCGGAGACGGGCGGACTTGCGATGCTACTTTGGACGGCGTCCAGATAATTGATCTAATGGCTGAAGAAGACGTCAATACGCATTATGCGTTCTACCGATTCCGTGATGAGATTCCGGCCGAGACCCGGGATGAGATCGTTTCCTTCCTCAAGGAGACCGCCTCATCGCAAACTTCTTTCAACTATTCAGGGATCATCGACTTGTGGATTCGTAAGCGTTTGGGAAAACCCTCGCACCCAGATAGGCCTTCAGTTACGGTGGAGCGATTCAGCTCACGGGCTTCGTATGACCTCCAACAAGCGCATGAAGAGCACGTGACTCTTTGAAAGAAGGAGAAATACTACGTGAGGTATTTGATGTTGCTTGAAGATATTACGGGGCTTTCACCCGCCACCTCATATTATGTAAGGAAATGATAATAAGCAACTTAAATAAATTATGGTGGAGGTGGCGGGGATCGAACCCGCGTCCCTCTGATTTTCACGTGTAGCCTCTACATGTTTAGCGTTTTGATTCATCTCGCTGGTGTTACGCGAAAACGCGCGCTTAAGCACCGGCTTACCCTCTCTTGAAGATACGGTTGAAGAGGAAAGAGCGCCCTTTTCAACTATACCTGCTGTCGTCGCTCCGTTCACCTAGCAGGCGTTGGTGAGGGAACGTAGCTGTTTATTTAAGCAGCTAGAGGCATTTCTTCGTATGTGCCATTTATTTTGTTTTGATGGAAGTTTAGCGAGGCCAACCATCATCCTCGACATGCCACTACACACTCTAACCAGAGGTCGAATCCAAAACACCCCCTTATCGGTTCGGTCGAGCCTGTTAAGGCCTGGATTTGACTAGCTAGTGGTGTAACTAGTTCAAAGAACGAAGGGGAAACTTGCTCTAGAATTTCGAAAATAGCAAGTGGAGAAAGAAGCTAGCGATAGGTCAGCTGAATGGATGCGGGTTGATCGGGCTCGAGATCAAGGGTCCAGGTTAGATATTGGCGGCTTTCCAGTGTTTTGAGGGAAAGGGATGGGTTGGTATCCGGATCCACTTTCTTTTGCTGGATAGTCGCAGGAAAGAGTAGCGTGAGGCCAGCGATGGCTTGAGGACAGCTGATGGTAATATCCAGGGTTGAGGTTGAAGGGTCCCAAATAAGAGTTTCCCAGTTAAGGGCTCTGCGGGCGTCGTTGAACTCGACCCATTCACGGCCATTGAAATGGGGAACATTCCGTTCTTTCAAATAGGTGGCAATGGCTTTGATCCAAGGTAGTGTGCCCAGAGTTCGAGTACAGATGGGATGGAAGTAGGGATGATAGACGCCGTGAAATTTATCGATGGACCGGTCGATCTGTTGTTTTGAAATAGCGATGATTTCATCGACGCTGCGCAGGGGATTGAAGAGCTTGGGGCTGAACATACCATCATCGGTGCTCATGGTGGTTTGTTCATAGAGGGGAATCATCTCCCCGTTTTCATCCATGAACTGAACGGGCAGGGCGCTGCCGTTGACATAGCCGTATTGGAAGCGGCGACCGGGGATGAAGTTGGTGTCGAGTTTGATTCCATTTTCTGCCAGTATTTTGGCTTGATCGACCCAACCAACCCAGACGACGTGATGACCACGTTGGGCCACGGGTTGATAATCGTAGTTTTGGCGAAAGGCTTCCAGATCTTTTACCATGTTTTCCTGCACCTGAGTAACGGTCGGTTGGCGTCCGCAGAATGGATGTGGCCCAATGTCATGACCGCGTTGCCGAAGGGCAGTCCATTTTTCGGGGAGGAGGGCGTGGTAATCGCTTTGCAGAAGGAAAGTGGTGAATTTTCCTCCATGTTCTTCAAGGGCATTGATGACAGAATCGAGTTCTTCCGTGGTCATGTCATCACTGTCCCCATTGATCATGGCGATAGCGGGTTCGGCATTGGGGAAATGCCAGGCCCGGGGAAGAGGAAAGCTTTCGGAAAGGGTTTCCTGAATCATGGCGACGAGTATGTCCTGCTGAAGGTCGGCCTGAGGAAGTTCTTTTAATTCGGGATCGAGGTATTCAAAGAAGAAGTCATTTGATTTATATCCCTGGTCGAGATCAGCATCGGGGTAGTCGCCATCGCTGGCACAGCGAGCATCTCCTTGATGAAGGAGAAGAATGGATTCGGCCAGATCGTAGGCAAAGGCATAGAAGGCTCCCTGCCCGGAGGTTTGCCTGAAGATCGCCGGAAAGGTGCTGGAGGTTGTCCGAACGATACCAAAATTTGCCAGCACTTCGGCGGCTTCATTTTGATAGAGATCCCCTTCGCCATGAAACTGAAGGCTGGGGTAAGGAAAGGGAAGTAGGTTATCGAGTGTAGGTGTTTTTAGGACGTAACTTTCGCGGATGCGGTCAACGGTGTCATTTAACCCGATAAATCCTTGAACGCCGAATTTTTCTGCCAAGGTAACGGAGGGGCGAGAGGCAATGAGTTTGCCGCCGTTTTGGACATATTGAAAAAGAGTTTCCACTTGATCTATATCCAAGTCACAGCGGCCCAGTAGAATCAGAGGATAAGTATCCAGATTCCGGGGAAGAGAGGATTCTTTCGACAGATCCTGATGGTGATAAGTTTGAATGCCTTCGATGGCGAGGATTTCGCCGAGATAGGCAGCGAAGGGATGCTCTTTATTAGTCTGGGAAAGATAAAGAATTGGAGCAGGCATTAGAGGGTGTCTAGAGAGGTTAGATTGCGATGGTAGAAAGCATTTTCATTTTGATGAGGATAAAGGCATCTGTCTTAAGAAGATGCGACCGAAAAAAAGAAGGTCACTGTGTTAGCTCACTGTTTACGCACTTCTAGTGCGCTACGCGGTAAGCCGCCTTGTGCTGCTTCTTTCTAGACGTCCTCTAATTAAAGGTTGGGATGAAAGAGTTTGATTTTAACAGCCAGCGATGAGAGCAGAGAGGTGTCGGTCGAAGTGCTCTTTTAAGATTTCGGTGTAGGTATCTTGATGAGTCGAAAGGAGTTGATGAATGGCGGGGCCGAGTTTGAGGTCTGTGAGGACAGACCCAAAGGTGCAGTGGAGGATCTGGCGGCCGGGATTGGTGAAGCCAAGGCCAGCGGGAACGTTGTCCCATTTTTCCAGATAAAGACGTTCGAGGTCATCGATACTCGATTGATCGTCTGGAGCGGGAACGTTTTCGAGGGTGGCAGAGACGTGATAGGTGGCTTTGTCCGTAAGGTAATGGTCGCGTGAGAAGGCAATGATCTCCCGAAAGAGGGATGGGTCCTGTTTCGCTGCGACGCGAAGAGCCTCGAGGTAGCTGGTCCCGGCTGTTTTCACATGAAACCTGCCACGAGTGGCTCGGGCGAAAAGGGTATAGATGGAGAGTTTATCGGAGCCTGAATGCAGGCTGAGTTTGTAAGGTCCCAGTTCGTTAGCGATGGCGGCATGATTTTTCAGGGATTGCTCCAGCGCTTCGAGATCTCCTTTGAAATCGATGCCTTTTTCGAAGTCTCCAATATAACGGGGCGCCAGGCTAATCAATTGTACTCTGGCCTGACGGCATTGATCGGCGATGATGTAATGTTCCGCGAGGGTGGTTGGTTGCTCTGTTTCGTCGACGGACAGTTCAATTTCGCCTTGCCGTCCTTGTTTTTCGCAAGTGGCCGTAATGTAGTTTGCCAGTTGGATAGTATGCTCAATGGCTTTGCCGTATTTGACGGCGGCTCTTTGCACGGTGACGGTATCGAAGTGAATGGTCGGGCCTTCGGCTATGGTGAGTGTCTTATCGAGATATTGATCGATCCAGACAATGTTGTCGCGGATAGCCTCAAATTTGGTCTCGAGGGTTTCGGGATCATAATCATCGGTCTGTTGATCGACGTAATCAGAGGGATCAACGGTGAAGAAGGTGAAACCTGCATTGGCCATGAGGTCGACATCCTGTTCCGTTTTGAGATGGTCCGCATCGGCGCCCCATGTGTCGGTGTACTGATTGGCGGCCAGTGTTTCCTGGGCTGCTTGCATAACGTCACCTGGCTTTCTAGCAGTGCGCTCGAGTTCTCGAATCGATTGTTGAGCGAAGATACCTTTAATGGGGCCTTCGGTATTTTGCAAAGCGGCGAGATGGCCGGATGTAGCAGATCCAAGGCGATCTCCAAAACCAAAGGTAGGAGCTAAACCAAGAGGAGTGGGTGATGGATTCATTGGTAAAGATGAAAGTTGAATTTGCGAGTAAGCTGGTCAATGCATAAAAAGAAACCAGTTGAGTTTCGTGGGAAGGAGGGGTAGCTGTCTTTTTGTTTTTTACACCTGCCCAGTCTTTATTCGATATGTTTTCTCTTTTCGGCCGTTTTGCTACTTTCTTCTTGTCGGTTTCGCTTCTGCTCATTGGAGGCTCCGGCTGTTCCCAAAAGGGTGCTTCCAGTGATCATCCTGAAACGTTGATTTTTGCCAGAGGCAGTGATGCTCAGAAACTGGATCCGGCAGATATCGATGATGGAGAGTCAGTCAATACGATTTCGCAGATTTGTGAGGGTTTGGTTCGCTTCAAGAGTGGAACGTTGGAGATAGAACCATGCCTGGCCGAAAGTTATGAGGTTTCCGAAAATGGGCTGCGCTACACGTTTCATTTGAGAGAGGGAGTCCGTTTTCATGATGGAACATCTTTAACAGCAGAAGCGGCGTTGTTTTCTTTTCATCGGCAGATGGATGAGACGCATCCGGGGCATTTACCGGAAGCCAATTTTCAGTATTGGAATTATCTCTATCAGGAAATTAAGGAGGTTCGAGCTGAGGGGGATATGTCGGTTGTCTTTGAGTTGTCGGAGCCGAATGCGTCGTTGCTTTATTCGCTGGCGATTTTTCCGGCGTTTCTGGTGAGCCCGAATGCTCTGGAGGAATACGGAGAGGATTTTCAGAGGCATCCAGTGGGCACAGGTCCTTACCGGTTTTTAAATTGGACGCCAAACCAGGCGATCGTGATGGAGAAGAATCCAGACTATTGGGATAGAGCACATGCTCCAAAGTTTGAACGTCTGGTAATGAAGGTGGTGCCCGAAAATTCAGTGCGTCTCTTAGAACTCAAGTCGGGCCATGTGCATGCCATTGATGGGCTACAACCGGCTGAGTTGGCGGCGCTGACTTCTGATCCGATGTTTACGGTGTATCAGGAACCCGGGATGAATGTGGGTTATCTCACGTATAATTTGCAGGATTCCCGATTTTTAGCGGATGAGGTTCGGCTGGCGATTGCCATGGCTATTGATCGGAATGAGTTGGCGAAGATAGCCCTAGATGGAACAGGGAGTGCGGCGGACTACCCGATTCCCCCAGGTTTTTTAGGTGAACCGAAGGAGAAGGATCCGATTCCCTATGATCCAGAGAGAGCTCGAGAAATTCTGGCGAGATATCCAGAGTTTACCGGCACGCAAATAAAGCTTCAGGTGATGAGCCAACCACGGCCATATTTTCCAGATCCGGTAAGGGCGGCATCCTTTATTCGATCAGAATTGGAGAAGGTTGGTTTGTCAGTTGATATTGAGGCAAAAGACTTCAAGAGTCATTTGAATTCGCTACGTAATTTTGAATTTGACCTCGGATTGATCGGTTGGATGGGAGATAACGGGGATACGGATAATTTTCTGAGTATCTTTTTCGGGAGTTGGGCTACGGTGAAGGGAGCGGCTTCGAACTATGCGTTTTATAAGAATGATGAAATGGATGCGTATCTGTTGGGCGCGAGACGGGAAACAGAGCTAGCTAAGAGGCAGAAACTTTATGAAAAATGTCTGGCTTTGTGGCGTCGTGATCTTCCCATCGTTCCACTGGTTCACAGTAGCAATATTGTGGTGACACGTTCAGAATTAACGGAATTTGAACTCCAGTTGATTGGTGATTTACGCTTGGGTCCAGTTGGCTGGAAAGCGGAATAGGTTTTATAATCAATCTCTAAGGTAATCGTTTACAGATGAATTCGGAGCATTGTTATCAGTTTCTCAAGACAGTGGGTCGGAAGTTGGCATTGTTTGCGGTGATTTACTTTCTTGCGAGTATGGCTTTGTTTTTGGCTATAAGGGCTATCCCGGGAGATCCAATTGCCTTGCGACTAAAGAACCCTGATCCTGTGAGAGTGGCAATGGAGCGTGAGCGCTTAGGCCTGGATAAGCCTGTGATGACACAGTACTTGCTCTATGGTAAGAGCTTTTGGCAGGGAGATTGGGGGAGAAGTCTTCTTTCGGGTCGGAAGGTGAGAGAGGATGTGGCGCAATTTTTTCCAGCAACATTGGAGCTGAGTTTGATGGGATTGAGTTTAGGGGTTATTGTGGGTGTCCTAACAGCCGTTTTTGCGGAGGTTTTTCATTCGCAATCATTGAAGCGTTTTTCGTTTTTTCTGGGAACGTTGGGACTGACGGTACCTATTTTCTGGATAGGATTATTGGGGTTAATCGTCGGGAGTTTGTGGTTAGGGTGGTTCCCGAGTGGTGGGCGTTTTGATCTCAGTCTGGTACCGCCACCGGATGTGACGGGGTCGTTGTTAATTGATTCTTTGCTGGCAGGTCAAATGGGCAAATTTATGGCTGCGGCAAATCATTTGGCGCTTCCGGCGATTTGTTTGTCGCTCTATCCGGCAGCGCAGGTTTGTTCTGTTTTGCAAGCTCGATTACAAGATCCAAAGATTCAGGTTTTACAGACAGCTTTGCGGGCGCGAGGTTTTGGTCCAGCGAGGGTTTGGCTTCGTCACTTACTTAAGGTTGGTAGTGCTCCGGTGGTGACGGTCGTCGGCACGAGTTTTGGCGCATTGTTGGGTGGAGCGGTTTTAACGGAAACTGTTTTTTCGTGGCCGGGGATTGGACGTTATATGGTGGGAGCGGTCCTTGATAGGGATCTATATGTGGTACAGAACGTGTTACTTCTGGTGACTTTACTGGTGGTGGGCGTGGTGTTTCTGACGGACTTTCTGGCTTATCTGATAAATCCGACTGCGGTGAAATCGGAGGAGGATCGGTGATGGCAGAGCGAGTGATGAAGCGCAGTGTACTGGAGGTAATAACATTGGCGTGGAT
>JANQKU010000213.1 GCA_028280955.1 Opitutaceae bacterium | reverse complement strand
AAAAGTGAGTGCTTTTATTTAATACAAGGACATGTCTGACTTTAATTTAGAGAACGCGTGGAGGAGTTATTACAAGGAAGCGGATGATCGTAAAAAGTTCTGGGAAGCTTTTGATCATGATTTGGATGAGGGGTGCCATTTTGTACCATTTGTGGGCCAAGGGTTATCCGAGCGTGCGGGTGCTCTGACTCCGGCAAATCATTTCCCCTATCTCGTTTATACAATTTGGAAGGCAGTTGCTTCTGACGAGACCCCTATTGAACACAAAAAGGAGCGATGGAACTTTGATCGTAACGGATTTCCTGCGGAGCCATCGGCGAACGAGATTCGACCCGCACTTGGTTGGATACTCAAAGTACAAAAAAAAATTACAGATCTCAAAGTCAACGATGCGGACAATTCCTTTATTTCATTTTTCAAAGGTCTACTTCCGGAATGTGATGACGACTTACTAAAAAAAGATAGCAGCTTCAAGGACTGGAATGAATGTGGTAAGTGGTCAAAGGCCTTGAATCTAATTTGCCGACTCAGTGACCCATTGGCAAATGTTGAAAACAAAGATAAGGAAGATTTCCTGCTTTCTAAAGAGAATGAAAATGTGCGGAAAACACTAGAAGGACTGTTTCATGAGAAAGCTCGAGTAGGAGCTTGGGATCGCCGAGTGATGGATGGATTTAACATATACGCTGCGCGAGGGGTAAGGCCCGGATTGGCTCACCAAATGCTAGCCTATTTGGCGCGTCCACTATCGATCCGGACAGTAATTACAACAAACCCGGATGATTTAATTGAGCAAGCCTTTCGAAAGGCGCGTATTCATCTGCGAGCATTTGATGTTAGAGGAAGTTCCAATTTACCCGGGATGGAGCAAGTGCGAGCTCAGGATGCATTGGTGCGGTTGAACTTTCGTTTCTCTGATGAGGCAGGAATTACTGACAAAAAACCTGAAAAACAAGACAGAGATCGACTTTACCGTTACTTGTTTCCAGACTTCCCACTCAACGCGAAGAAGGAGAAGCGAGCAAATGTGTACACACCTCCTGGACGACTTCTCGTACTTGGTTTTCGACCTAATTCCAAGCGTATTAAAGGGTTTCTCGATCACTTGTTTAGGCGAGCTGTAGACGCCCGTGAATTGAACGAGATCGCAACCGCCCTCAAACTAGCGAATCGACTTCGAAAGGAACTAAAAGGTTCTCATCAAGGACGTCCGTTACGGGTAGAGCGGAGAGTGGCTCGTCGATTGCTTAATGAGGGGGAATCAGAGCTTCAAAAACTTGTAGAAGAATGGACCAAAAAAGAACCTTCCGAAAGTCCAAAGAAATTCGACAATTTTAAAGAATCATTTGATTACAAAAAGGAGTTGAAGGCGAATAATCTTAACGAGTTTTGTTCGGCTCTTGAGAATCTACTAGATGCTCTGAACGATAAGAGAACAAAAATCAAAGAGTCTTTTTCAGAGTTCGCTATAAAGTTTAAGGAAGAATTCAAAACGTTTAATGAGGATGGATTCACAACATTTCAAGATACTTTTATAAAAGGGGCAAGTGGGCCCGGACAGTTGAAAAATTTCTTTAAGCTATTCTTGTGGCCTGCTTACCTCGCAGAACTTTATATCAGTTTGCTAACTTTTATCCGTAAGGATCGGTGGACTTGCGAATGGGCGTTGGCTAACTTTAAGGTCTACTGGGTTTGTGATAGCAATGAAGACATAGAAGCTCTAAGATCTCTACTCCTGGCAGAACTTCAGAAGGACGAGGCAGATAAGCATTTCGATAAAACTTTTTTCTTTTTAGCTGCTCCTCGTCCAGACGTCTTACTTCAAGAAGCTTATCAACGTGCCATGTTGTGCCTCCCACCGGGTGGTATGGGCTATCAGTTTATACATCAAGTCCCTCCTGACCCTCCCGAAAATCTCCGTTTTTCCAATGGAAACACCAGAGAAGCAAAAGAAACAGGTGAAAAACTTGAGGAACTAGGCAAGGCGCTTTCGAATGCGATAGAGGGTAAGCTAAAAGCCGTCAACGGCAGTGAGGGTCTATACGTGAAACACCCCTCCTTTATTGTCGCCGAGGTGGCAAAGGATTCTTCAAAAGAAGAAAAATTAGGTAAGGGGCGCGTTGTACTTGTTTATGGAGGCCGCGGAGTTTCCACGGTTATGTCTCTTGTTGCCAGAAAGCGCACCGAAGAATGTCTGTGGCTTGAATTGACCGATCACCCCAAACCGGAGTCTGTCTATCAGAGTATCTTAACCAGCATCGCACTACGCACCGGCCGAATCCATCAAGAAAATCTCTCGTTGAATTTTCCAAATACCGAAGTAAATAAAGAAAAAGATGACAGTAGCGAGGAAGGAAAAGAAAAAGATGCCTATATAGAAGATATCACAAAACTTCGAGAGCGTCTTTGTATCGGATCTCAATCATGGGTGGTTATCCTTTATGGGCGATCATTGCCTGGAACTCACGGTCGATGGGATGATACTTCATCTTGGAACAAAGAGGATTACAATAAATTATGGCGAGTCATTCATCGACTGCGAGATCTTGGACTAATCATACTTTATTTGCCCATGAGAAAATCACGGCCAGCGACTATATCAGATTTATTGAGAGTCAAATTGGATCCTAATTTTGATACAAAAGCTCGTAATTTCGTTTTGAAGTGTTTAAAAATTAAAAAACCTGGGGAAGACGATAAGGAAGCATCAAAAGGTCTCGCCGAAATTGTCAATTCGAAGAATGATACTAAAACGAAAGATTGGGAGTCATTACACGAATTGAATATAAGGAGGGTATTCAAAAAAGTACAGAGCTGGGTGTTGGATGATGATTGGCAAGAGCCGAAAGGTGCACAGAACGAGTTCTGGGAAACCCGGCGGGAGAGGTTGCGCTTTCTCTATGGACTTACCCTTTTTCGACATTCGCGGCATTTGTCAGCAATGTGTAGCGAGGCTGTGTTTGTAGGGAAACGACGCTTTAGTTCTTGGCTGGGAGAAGACAACGATATTGAACGGAGCGTTTTTATTCGCAAGTGGCTCAACCACATGGTGAAGTATGGACTCCTCCGACGGAAAAGCGGTGGATTCACATGGATGCATTGGACACTGCGCATGTATCTCAAACGGTGCTTGGAACTGGACGAGATACCAGATGGCTCACCACTCAACGACTCAAAAAGTAAAGGAGAGCTTCGTGATCGTTATTGTAATGTAAATGATCCGAATGTCCTGGAATGGAAGGCTCGCAGTCAGCACTGGGTAGCACAGTGGTATTTTCGGGCTTTTCTTGCATCCCGTAACCCCCTCCCATTCGAGGAGTGCATATAC
>JANQKU010000210.1 GCA_028280955.1 Opitutaceae bacterium | reverse complement strand
CGGTTCGCAGTCTAAGGATTTTTCTAAATGCATATATTTGAAACGTTATTTCGTATTGAAAAAATAAAGACGACAGAACATAGAACTGTCATTGGGGTGACGGCTGGCATTACTCGCATAGTAAACGCGAGCAGACGCAACCGGCTAGAATACGAAACGTAGCTTCAAATTGTGAGCCGGATACAGGAGGCAAATTGTCTGAATGGATCGTTTGTTCCCGGCGGCCCCCTTGTTTGAGGTTCGCCAAGGAGAATTGTGTTGCTTTGAGCAGCAATGTCGAAGTTCCATTGTTCGACTGGGAGCAAGATAACCGAAAGCTTCAGAGTAATGGTTACGGCAGCATAGACTTTTATGAGATTATCTCCTGAGGAAATAATCTCATGGGTGCAAGGCTCATGGTGTTCCCCTGGTGAGGAATGCTGGCTATGCTCGTCGGAATGGTTGTGCCCATGATGGTAATGGGAATATCTGTGTCCCGAAGTGTTTCCGTGCAAGGAGCGACTGTGAGAAAATGTTCCATCGCAAGAGTTGTCCACAAAGACATGAATCGGTCCTGACTCGTGTTTGCACAGTTGTACAACTTTACCCGCCGGGAGGACGAGAATCAAGCTAAACAACGCGGTTAGGAGACAGTTCATCGTGGGGAGATTTGCTAGGTCGGTTTGGCAGAGAAGTCAAGTGCGGCATGGTTAACGGCTCACCTTACTCCATGTCTTAATGTAGCTAAATTACACTATTTTCCTTTTTCGTTCGCCCAAAAACAAATTCTGGGTAACCCATGATAGTTTTTTGCTTTATCATTAATAATCGAGTCATTGTCCTTTACGTCGTTGAGTGGAGTTAAGTGAAATGTTTTCCTTCTCTTAGTATCTAATATTTGGGTTGCAGACTTGATTGAGGACATAAGTGCAAGTTTTTTATTCGTCAGTAACTATATTTATAATTTGGGTACTATAGTATCCATTTATTAGATATTTATGATTGTGTCAGTAATGCAGCCTCATTCGTCTGTTGCCTTTCTATTGTTTGACCGTAAGTTTTTCTAAACCAACACCTAAAAAATATCCGAAAGATCCAAAAACGATCGGAGAGCATATACTCAAACGTAGAATGGATCTTGGGCTCCTCCAAAGTGCAATTGAGCAACGAATGGGTGTGTGTTGCGATACTATCTGTAATTGGGAGAATGGCTGGTCAGAACCTGAGTTACGTTACCTGCCAGCGATCATTGAATTTCTTGATTATAATCCGTTTCCTAAGCCTAGAAATCTCTCTGAACGAGACTCATCTACTACTGAAAGACCAGAGGATGGTCCCAAGCATGCTTTGCTCGATCCTTAGGGGTGGATCCAATAACTCTTGCACGGTGGTAAAGGGGAGAGCGACAACCCAAAAGTGTTTACTATGATAAATTGTCAGTCGTTTTTGGGTAGCTTAAATTATTATTTGCAGGGTGGGGAATCTTGTTTTCGTTTTTTTGGAGAACCCCTTGATTTCAGCAGACGATCCGTATCTGTTGGTATGGCAAAGCTGAAGGTAAACTTAAATCCCCTGGGCACTACTGGCAACACCCTCTATATGACAGTATCTAAAATTCTTCCCGGGGTGGATTAAATCCCTCTCGGAGTGGTTGTTCTAAGACCTATAAGCTAGGATTAAGGGGCTTATGAAAACTAGAGTATTAAAGAGACTTTGTGTCATCGGATCGATGATTATTCTACCGCTGTTAACAGCAGAAGAAGAAAAAGATACGGATTCTTCTCCAGTTGTGGAACTGGATCCTTTCGTCGTTACCGGAGAAAAATTTGCCCGAGATTGGAAAAATACCCTGGCTTCGATCAGCCTCTTGGGTGGAAATAATCTAAATCGTGATAGTATCAGCGATTTTGAATCAGCTTTTCGTCTAATTCCGAATGTGCGTGATGCTGATTTCATTGATGGAGGTATTTTGATCCGAGGGATTAATTCGGAAGGCATTGGAGGACCATCCGGCAGCCCAATGGCTACACTCTATATTGACGGAATCCCTCAGACTCAGAACGGCATGCGTCGAGGGGCTTCATCCATGTGGGATGTTAAACACTTGGAAATACTGCGTGGACCACAATCGGTTCTCAGTGGGCGCAATGCTTTGGCGGGCACCATCCGAATTAAAACCAATGACCCGGAATTCACTGCAGGTGGTGCAATTCGTGTTGGCGTCAGTAATAAAAGTGGCAAAGAAGCAGCTCTCATGCTGACTGGGCCGCTTTCGGATAACTGGGCTTTTCGGATAACGGGTGAATTCTCCAATCAAGAAGGTGATGTGTCCTATCCGAACTATGCAGACATGCCAAAACTGGAAGAGCGAGCAGAAGCTGATTACGAACAATATCGTGGAAAATTACTCTATCAGTCATCAGAAAAAGACGGTCTGCGAGCTTTAATTACCTTCTCCCATTCTTATAATTCGCCTGCCTACAATGACGTAGATGGTCCAAGCGCGGAGGTTGCTTATACCGATCGGGTATGGGGTTTGCAATCGGTGCCTGTCTTTGTCGAGGCACGTTCAACTGAACTTGATCAACTCGGGATTGATATCTCGAAACCGCTCACAGAAAATTGGACTCTTCAGAGCATTTCTGGATATACCGAAACGGTTACTAAACGTCCATCGGTCGATCTCTCGTCTGTTGGTGAGATAAAAGCAAAAGAGTTTTCTCAGGAGCTACTTCTCACATATGATGGAGAAAACCTGGAGAGTACGCTTGGGGTTTTCTACCTGAACAATGATAATGATACTTGGCGGGATCAACAGCGCCCCTGGGAAACTTACCAACGGCAAAGCCGTGGGTATACCGATACAAAAAATATTTCCGTCTTCGGTGAAACCCGATGGGAATTTGCAGAAAATTGGAAGCTAGTGCTTGGAGGACGTTTTGATTCAGAGGACAGTAAATTCGAAAGCCTTACGCAGAACGTTGAGAATGGTGTTATTTCCAATACAAATTCCGGCTCAACCGATTCAGATTTCGGAGAGTTTCTGCCCAAGCTGGGGGTCATCCATACTATTTCAGAAACAGATACTCTCAGCTTTGTTGTTCAAAAAGCACATCGAGCAGGTGGTAGCGCAATTAACAACGTTACCAATCAATCTTATCAATACGACCCGGAAAGTGCCTGGAATTACGAATTGTCCTGGAAAGGAAACACCGAAAATAATTTGTTCTATGGATTTAACGTATTTCTGCTCGATTGGAAAGATCAACAGATTAATGTTCCTCAAATCCCAGGTGACTTTACCAGTGACATTATTCTCAATGCTGGTAGCTCACGCGTTTATGGCTTTGAGTTAGAAGCTGGTTTTAATCCAATAGACGGCCTTCGAATTTCTGGAGGAATTGGCTATGCAAAGACTGAATTTCGGGAATTTGCCTTTGTTCAGTTCGGAAGTTTGCTCGATCTTGCTGGGGAATCCTTCCCGCAAGCACCTGACTTTAACGCATCGCTAGCAGTTCACTATAGTTTAGGAGATGGTTTCTTTATCGGTGGTGATGTGAACTATACGGATAGTGCTCTTTCTCGCTCCCTCCTGGAAGGAGGACTTCGCAATGAGATGCCTTCTTACACATTGGTCAACTTACGTGCAGGGTGGAGTTCTCGCAGATGGGATATTGTTATCTATGCAGATAACGTGACAGATAAAGATTACTTCGTCTATCACTACGATACACCAGGCTTTCAGCTTGCGACAATGGACGAAACGGCTTCATACGGTGTTCGCACAACATTTAAATTTTAGTCCATTTATCGTCTTGTATGCCGCTCCTATCGGGGCGGCATCTTTTGTTTCCCATAAGGCGCCTTCTTCATTCCTCGAATATGTCCACAAGTCAAAAAAAGGTTTCTTCTAAATCTATTTTCGCAAAGGTTTATCAAGCAGTCTGGCGCTGGCATTTCTGGGCGGGGTTGGTCGCTGCTCCATTTTTGATTCTGATATCGGTCACTGGTTCTATTTATGTCTTCAAGCAGGAACTGGAACCACTTATTTATCCAGAACTGTATCTCGTCGAACCAAGTGAGAAGGTCGCCAGTCTCGAAGAAATGAGACAGGACCTTCAAACAGCTCTACCGGATTATACGCCATTCTTTATCAGTCTCCCTGATCGATCTGACCGGTCCTGGTTTGGCGCTATGCAAAAACGAGATGAAAACGGTAAACGTGAATTTCGTTGGATTTTTTATGATCCTTTTCAAAAAAAAATCCTAGGACATAGAGCGAACGATGAAGGTTTCTTTGAAATAGTTCTGAAAATTCATCGAACTTTTTTCGCGGGTGAGATTGGCAGAATTCTTTCCGAAACCGCGACTTGTTGGGGAATCATTTCCATACTTTCAGGACTTTATCTTTGGTGGCCACGTAAAAAAGGAAAAGTTTTAGGGGTGTGGTTGCCTCGTGTTAAAGGTCGTTTTCGAACGATGCTGCGAGATTGGCATACAGTCCCGGGTGTCTATATTTCTTTCTTTGTCCTCCTCATCATGATTTCAGGCCTTCTCTTTACGAAGATTTGGGGACAAACTTTCTTGTTGACCAACGCTTTAACCGGAGGTCTTCCAAAATCCTATCTGGAGCAACCGCAGTCAACATTGGCCGAAGATATGGGGGAACCGATCAAAAGTATATCCCTGGATGATGCGTTTGCTGCCGCTCAAACAGCTTTTGATTTCGGCCATGGTTACTACAGTATCGAAATACCGCACGAAGGCTCTACTGAGGCTATTAAGTTTACGACGAATCTAACAAAACCTCTTCTTGAAGCAGGGATTGTGTTTGTTGATCAATATTCAGCTGAAGTGTTGATGGTTGAAACAAGCTCAGATTTTCCCCTTATGACCCAAATAAGCCTTTTTGCCTATCCGGTTCATGTTGGAAGCATCTTCGGCCTGACAACCAAAATCCTGGCTTTTATCAGTTGTTTACTCATTATCGCCATGTCGATTACGGGTGTATGGATGTGGTGGAGACGCAGGCCGTCAGGAAAAACAGGAGCTCCTTTAAAACAACCGGCTAAAACGGTCCCTCGTTGGATTGCCTGGGTGACCATAGGATTGGCTATTTTTCTTCCGACAGTAGGTTTCACCTTGCTTGCGATTGGTCTTATTTCCTGGATCTGGCAGAAAGTTAGAAAACCTTCTCTGCGAGTTCAAATTTAACGAATCAGTATGGCTCGAAGGAAGATGGTATTGTAGAAATTTCAGATGAGTAGATTGTAGCATAGTGCTCTGCATGCAATTGGAAGCAGAAAAAATACTTTTATATTTTTAATAAAAAAGATTTCGATCCAGGCTGCGATATTGAATGACTTCCTACTCAACGTTTGAGGATGATCAGCCATGCGGCGCAGGGTAGAAAGAGGATCAGTACGAAGGTTCCAATACCGAGGAGCGCGGCTTTTTTCATGGGTTGACGTACCGGATTTTCAATTGCAGATGCTTGGATTGTTTCGATTGAGGTAGACGTGATGGGAGCTGCGTTGTCGTTTCGGATTAGCTGGGCGGCGAATTTCGAAATTTCGAAGGCTTCGGCGGCCGGTAGGGAAATTGTTCCGGTATAGCGACCGGCAAAGGCATGGGTGGGTATTTCAGTAGACGAATGAACGTCCTGATAGCGAAACGTTACCCGGTCGACGTTTGGATATACTCCGTGGGGGAAGAGGAGAGAGATGGATTGTTCACCGTTGATGGATTCACCTTCAAGACGCAGGATGGCGGAAAGTTCACCGAAGTGGATTTTCGCAATTTGCTGGGAGAAAGTGGGCGGTGGTGGTGGAGAAAGACTGTGCGAGCTGTAGGCGGCGAAGGAAATGAGGCTGGTTATAAGAATGAGTGAGGATGCTATACCGGAGATTGACCAAAGGAAGCGAATTGGGGGGTTGGAATCCGGTTTTCTCTGTTTCGCAATTCGTCGGACGTAAAGATAGGCGCCGACTAAAATTCCGGCAGAAAGAGCGAGGCCGGATAGAAACCATAACCATCTTGTGAGCAGGCCTCCGAATGTCCCGAAGTG
>JANQKU010000207.1 GCA_028280955.1 Opitutaceae bacterium | reverse complement strand
TTCTTTGCTCAATCGCGAAACAGCAAAAAGATTACGAGGTGAGTCATCTTCCGGAAGCCCCCAGTAGGTATCACGACTCTTCATATGGAGATTGGCATTCCGTCTCGGAAGGACCTCTAAACCTCGTTTTACCAGCTTTAATTCATTTAAAATTTTCGGGTGGAAAAGATGAAGCAGATGCGCACAGGTCGAAAAACGATAGCCGGGCCATAACTCTTCGGTCAACGCCGCACCACCGGTAAAATCTCGTTTTTCAAAAAGGTGAACCTCCAAGCCCTGCTTCGCCAGATAGTAGGCAGTAATCAGTCCATTGTGCCCAGTTCCAATAATTGCAACGTCCATATTTTATGTCTCTTCAGGGTAGGTTAAAGTATTTTCAGTTTTTCAGATTTTGTCAAAAGATCGAGCTCGAAGTACTTTTAAAACAGTCTCTAAACACCTTTCGTGAAAAGGTTCCACTTTTAAGGTAGCATCTTCATATCAACTGGGTATACACTAATGATATGAAAAAGCGGATAGCCTGTGCTCAACTGACTGCTGTAAACGGAGATGTGAAAAAAAATCTCTCTCGAATAGAGGATCTTATCAAAAAAGCCGTCAAATCAGAATGTCATATCGTTGTTTTTCCGGAACTGGCGACAACTGGCTATGGTCGAGATGAAACCAATGCAGCTTTAGCGGAAACGTTACCAGGGCCGACTTCTCAATCACTCAGTCTGATGGCAAAAGAAAACCAGATAGCCATTGCCATTGGATTACCCGAACTCGATGAAACATCAGACATTCGTTACAATACGATGCTGTTAATCGGAGCCGACGGTGAAGAAATCTTCAGATACCGCAAAGTACATCTCTGGGCTACAGAAAAGTCATGGGCCCATCCCGGTGTAAGTTTTCCCGTAGCAGAGTGGGAAGAGATTCCAACCGGTATGTGGATATGCTACGACAGTCGATTCCCCGAAACGGCCCGCTCTATTGCTTTGGCCGGAGGTAAACTGAGCCTGGTTGCCACCGCTTGGCTTGGACCTGCTGACGAGTGGAAACTTGCAGTCCGGTCCCGTGCCATGGACAATGGCATCTTTGTGGCAGCATCCTCTCTCCAGGGTAAATCATTTTACGGGCCAAGCTTGATTGTGGATCCACACGGGAAAGTCCTGGCTGAAGGAATCGAAGGAAAAGATGGTATCATTTTTGCTGATGTTGATATCGCGGAAGTTGCCGAGTTTTCCGAACGGGTGCCACTGCTGGACGATTTACAGCCCAGAGCTTACCAAAAGAACCAATCCTAAGGAAAATGTCACTCCCAGTTAAAATTCCCTCTCTCTTTGATCTACAGGCCAATGGTTTTGCCGGAGTTGACTTTCGAGATCCTGACATTTCCGGTGAAGCTCTTCACCATGCCTTTCAGATGATGCGCAATAAACATCACACTCATCGCATCCTCATGACGATAACGACCAATACGATTGATCGAATGCAACGTCAATTTTCTCGTATCGAATCTCTTGCGACAGACGATCTATTGATAGCAGAAACCATTGCCGGTTATCACATGGAAGGGCCTTACATGAGCCCAGAGCCAGGTTACGCCGGCGCTCATGATGGAAATTTGATGAAAGAGCCTGGTCTGGCTGAATTTGATCGTTTACAGGAAGCTGCGGGCGGAAAAATAAAACTGGTAACTCTAGCACCGGAATGGCCGGGAAGTATCGAGTTTATCGCAGGTTTGCAGGAGAGGGGAGTTGTCACCTCTATTGGCCATAGTGATGCCTCAGCAGAAATCATCGATGAAGCCATAGGGGCTGGACTTACCCTCTGCACTCATTTGGGCAACGGTATTCCCCAGGAAATGCATCGGCACAGCAACGTTCTGCAAACTCTTCTGGCAAAAGATGAGCTTATTGCCTGCTTTATTCCTGACGGGATACACATTCCTCCATCAGTTCTTCAGAATTTCTTTCGTGCAAAACCCTCAGGAAAAGCTGTTTTTATTTCCGATTGCATCTCTGCGGCGGGCGCTCCTCCGGGACGTTATCTCTCCAATGGTCATGAGTTGGAAGTGGGAGAAGACAGAGTAGCCCGTCGGATTGGGCAGAGGAACTTTGCGGGATCTACCCTGGCTCTCGATCAAGGGGTATCCAATATTTCCTTTTGGCTTGGTCTATCCATTGAGGAAGCCTGGCATTTATGCTCCACGGCGCCTGCTGCCTTAATCGGTGTTACTTTACCTGAGATCGAAACTCCTCGATCACTTCCGCCTCCTTTTGATCCACCAAAATGGCTAGTCCAAGGAACTTAGAAAATACATTACCCCAGGTTCTTAGCATTCCAGACAAATGCCTTCGCCAGTTCTTTATGAATATTTGCATAGGGTAGTTGCCGACAAATAAAAGGTGTCATATCAACCGTATATCCGCCTCGCTCAGCAACTGTGTCGTCAGGCGCATAACCACATCGATCATTGGCAAATCCAACCAAGAGAGTTATCTCACGTGGTACCTGTTTTAAAACGAGATTCTTGGTGGCTTGATAAACTTCAAATCCTGAACCGATCAGACAAATAGGACCAATACGGATACCGTGAATTTCCGTAGGCAAAGCTAGATCTTCACCTCTTTCCGCTTTGGCGATGAATTCTCGTAGCGCAATGGCATAAACCATTTCCATGCGCAGAACTTTCCTGTCTTTCATCAAAGAATCGGTTGCACCCGGTTGATGGATAAAGGCTTCACACTCTGCTAAGAGAGTTCGGAATTTGTCCAATCCCCAATCTTTACGCGTGAAAGTAACAATGTCCCGGTGGTTAACGATCTCATCCACCGAAACCGGCTCTGCTGCTTCAATCCCATTTTGAACAGCAGAGGCATAACGAGTAGCAATGATATCTAAAGCCTGCATCGATTCAGGTTCCGGATAGTGGGCGACACAACTGTTGACATCCCCCTGAGCGCCTTGAAGAAAAAGGCCGATAGATCCAGGATACTTTTTCTCCAGATTGTTCGTAGCCACCCCCACAAAATCCCCATGAATCTTAAAAGTCTCTTCACAACAGACCACAGGATGACAGGCAAAGTAACTGACAAATCCAATCACTTCCCCATTGCGGGTCGCTTTGAGAACATGACAAGTCGTGTCCGTTAATTCCGGCTTATCTGGCCGCCAATCATCCGTCAAAAAATGTTCGATTGGATTGCCATGATCAAAGGGTTGATCGTATTCACGATTGACGGCGATCCCCTCACAGGGAACTTCAGCATGTGAAAGCTCTGCTTCTTCCAGACTATTAAGCGCATCAATACAGGCGTTGGCTATTCGGGCCGGCAATACTTCTAAATAAGGAGGATCTGCTTCTCCCCATCCGATATACGTCCCGGTTGAAGGTGCACTGTGCGTATGCGTGCAGGTGACCATTATCGCACCTGAAAAAATACCTGTCTCTTTTGAAACGATTTCTCTGACGCGATTCGTTATTTCGATAACGACTCCTGTCAGATCACAACTAACGATCACTATCTTGCTTTCGTTCTGTTCGAAGGCAATGGCACGAGCCCAGAGATTGTCTCGAATACCATTGGAATGACGATTCCGAAAAGGGCCAAAACCTGCAAGCTGCACACCAACTCTCGGTGTAATATCTGATTTACCAAACCCAATTTTCATTGTGTAGTGCATCGTGAATTACAAGTGCCTCTCTGTCGAGACAGACTTGAATAAGATAAAACCTTATCGCTTTTCCCAGCGTCTAAGTACATCGATATTTGCTTCAACTTTATAAATAATGTCTGCCATTTTCTTCATGCTACTTTTAGCAGGCTTATAAAAATTGAAACTCATATCCAGGGCTGAGGCAATTTTATGTTCACAATTGGGATGTTTTGACTTTCGATAATCGATACCCGATTTTTTCAATGCCTCGATCCAAACCGCTTTGGGCCCTTTGTAGTTTTGCCAGTGCAAACGATGCCATGAAGGAATGGGAGAGGGAACATACGCCATCACCATCAAACCTTCAGCTTTGATCGCTTCTAAAAAAGTGTCTCGGCTGATTCCGGCTGAAGCATGATCAAAATTCATCGTCAAAATATGATAGGCCGGTTTTTCGTAACTCTTGTAAACAGGTAAACTCACATAGTGTGACTCGCTGAGGTACTTTCTCAAATGCTCCGCATTGCGCCGGCGATGATCCACTTCTCGATCCAGTTTCTTGAGCTGCTCTGTTAAGAGAACCGCATTGATCGGAGTCATCCGATACGTGTAGACGAGAGAATCAGCATAAGGTAGCAGCTCCTTGGGAAATCCCTTATCCGGAGAACGACCCATGTGCTGACAAAGAAGACTGGCCTTCCAGTAAACATCCTTTTTCGGTGTTACCAGGTAACCAGCCTCTGTTGTTGCCAACAGTTTTCCTCCCATACAGGAAAATCCGGCTGCATCTCCAAAGTTACCGACCCTCTTGCCTTTGAAGCTCGCACCGTGAGCCTGGCTACCATCCTCAATCACCACCAGCTTATGCTTTTTCGCAATCGCCATAATCGCTGGCATATTGGCTGGTTGACCGAAAATATGAACGGCCAGGATAGCACGAGTCCGTTTTGTAATGAGAGATGGAATCGTTTTGGGATCAATCAATCCGGTTACCGGATCTACGTCGGCAAAAACAGGGATGGCTCCTTGGTGAAGAATGCAGGATATCGAAGCACCCCAGGTATAGGGAGTCGTAATCACTTCATCACCAGAACCTATTTCCAATCCGGCAAGAGCCATTTGCAAGGCGCCATGTCCAGAGCTGGTGCTCAGACAATGTCGACCACTGTGATAGGCTGAGACAGCTTCTTCTGCTTCGACTATCTCCGGGGAATGAGATCTACCCAGACCAACAGCTTTGCCATCTATTAGTAGTTTGCTAACTCGTTTGATGGTTCGATCCGTAAACAGCGGAAAATGTGGGCTTTCTATTTTCCCAACTGGTTGACCACCTAAAAGAGCGAGATCCTTGGAAGTTGATTTTTTCATAGTGCGAAAAGCGATTACCTATTCTGAGCAAATCATACCATCGCCCTGCAAAAGAAGGAATGGTTAAACTTACGATTACATAGCCAAATCTTGGATGAATTCCTTAGAAGAATTTGCCCAACGATTATGCTATCGATAGAAACGTCAGAAATTCTTGCGGAAATGAAGGGGTGAAACCCCCTTTATCCGTTTGAAAGTTCGGCTAAAGGAAAATTGATCGGTAAAACCGAGTTCGGCAGCGATTTCTTTAACACTCTTACCGGTTTCTTGCAGTAGACGAACCGCACGTCTAATACGCTCTTCCTTAATAAAAGAACCCAATGTTTTTCCCGTATGCGTTCGGAAAAGCGTGGTTAAATAATTAGGGGAGAGCAAAACCGCCTGGCCGACATCTTCGAGTTCAATCGGTTGATTGGAATGGCTGCGAATATAGGAAATGGCCAAATCGATAATGGAAGAGCGGGTATCGATTTCTCCCGGTTTGTCGTATGCCAAAAGATGTCGGAAAAGCTCAACGGAAAGCGTTAGAAAATTTTCTCTTAACTCAAGAATCGAAGGAGATTTTTTTTCGGAAGCATACAACTTCAAATTTTCAATACGCTCAGATGTCTCTCGAGATAATTGGGGAAGGGAAACTCGATTGATAATGCGAAAACCGGTATCTCTATGATAATCGGTCAATTGAAGAAAAGGATCATCTTCCATCAAAACCCACCAGGCGAGTTGATAGGCAATCCGGGGTTGATAAAACGTTTCCGCATGAACAACGCCGGGAGGAAAAAAAGTGAGATCACCCGGATGCAATTTATAGTGCATCCCTCGATAACTGAGAAGGCAATTACCACTGAGTAAATGACAGATTTCTGTATGAGGATGTGAATGCTCTCGACTGTAAACAGAAGGAGGGAATTTACTCTGAGTGAGCCTCCCTTGAAAGGCATTCGGCCATAGTCCGTGCAAAGATTCCGCGGAGAGATTCGCAATGCCTTCGATGAGTTGCTGACTGACGAAATGACTAATGGCTGTTTGCATGAGTAATAGAAAAAGAGAAAGGCAATAGTTTCTCTGTTGTGAAGGATCAATCCTAAGAATCCTTTAAATAACCTTTAGCTACGGCTTCCTCCAGCAATTTCCTGGCATAATTCCACAATGCTGAACTGGCATTTTGGATGTGCTGGTTTCGTTCTACTACTTGAGAATAGGTAATGCCATGCCGCTTCCAGGCAACGCCTTCCGTGTTAAAATTTAACAGTAACGGTTGAAGTCGATCAATTGCAGCCGCGAAACAGGCTTCCGGAGTTTTCTTTGCTTCAAACTCATTAAAAAGTTTATGAAATTCATCCGCCTGATCAGATGGCAAAAGCCCAAAAAGTCGGTCGGCTGCTTCCCGTTCTCTAATAGCCTGTGTTTCATGATTTTTTTTGCTATCATAAATAAATGTATCTCCAGCATCGATTTCGACAATATCATGAATGATCACCATTTTTAAAACACGAAGGAGATCAATTTTTTCACCCTCGAAATGTTCGGAAAGCAACAAAGTCATCAAAGCCAAGTGCCAGGAATGCTCAGCATCATTTTCCCGCCTTCGATCACTGATAACATAAGATTGACGAAAGATGTTTTTCAAGCGATCCGCTTCCAGGATAAACTGTATTTGTTGTTCAAGTCGTGTGGTCATTAAATCTTCCTATGAATGATATCAGAAAATACAGCAATGATTTCTCAAACGGAGAACGCTCTATGGTTTAGCTAACGGTCATAAAATACCAGATGCTTTATATTGTATAGGATTTCTGAACCCTCATTGGTTCATTGCACTACTATCTGTAATTGGGAGAATGGGTGGTCTCAAGCACGCTTTGCACGGTTTCTAGGGGTAGATCCGACAACAATCGCACGGTGGGAAAGGGGAGAACGACGACCAAAAGGTGATTATCATGAACATTTATCAGCCGTTTTAGGATCATAAAATCATAGTAGTGAAAGAGTAGATTGTGAGAAATTTCCCGGTCGAAGCGATTTTTTAAAAAGAAATGTAAAAATGGGGAAATCTTTGAGTCGAAACGATTGTCGGTGGGGTTGGGTTTGTTTTGATCGCCGTTCATTTGGCGTTGGTAGTTCAGTTGAAAAGCTACCTTCCGTGATTGCCGGGAACGGGGAGGCGAGTACGGAAGGAGCATCGGTTTTCATTGCTATTAGGTACCGACGGAGCGTTGCCTTCCTAGCATTGTGTAAAGGATCGGCAAGACAATCAAGGTGAGAATCGTCGAGGTGACTACACCGCCGATGACGACAGTGGCGAGGGGGCGTTGGATTTCGGCACCGATTCCGTTGGAAAGGGCCATGGGGAGGAAGCCGGCGGCGTCAGTGACGGCGGTGGTGAGCACGGGTTTGAGGCGTTGTTTGGCGGCGTTGGTCACGGCTTCGCTAATGACTTGGCCTTCATCAAGGAAATTGCGGATGGCGGAGACGAGTATTTGTCCATTCAATACGGCGATACCAGATAGGGCAATGAAGCCGACTGCGGCACTGACACTGAAGGGGATACCGCGCATCGACAAGGCGAAAACGCCGCCGATGAAGGCGAAGGGAATGCCAGTGTAGATGAGCAGCACGTCGCGCAGATTCTTCAGGCTGAAAAAGAGTAGCAGGAAGACGAGTAAGAGCGTCGTTGGAACGATGAGTAGGAGGCGATTTTGGGCGCGTTCGAGGTTCTCGAATTGACCTCCCCATTCGACGATGTA
>JANQKU010000109.1 GCA_028280955.1 Opitutaceae bacterium | reverse complement strand
TAATCTTCCGGGCGCTTATGCTTTGCTTGATCATGCCGCAGGCCCTGGATTGGCGGTGAAGGTGTTTGATGCCGAAACGGGAGACCCATTGGAAGCAGTGGTTTGGCTCCCTAAGATCGAAAACGAAATGGTCGATCGCCGTCGCAGTGATGCTGTTTTTGGGCGGAGCTGGCGATTGCTCAACCCAGGAGAATACAAAATAGTCATTTCCCGAGTGGGTTATGAGACGCTTGTGCTACCAAAGGTTGAAGTAATGGGTGAAGGATGGACATCCCTAAATGTTGAGTTACGGCCTGTTGTACAGGATTCATGAGGGTCAGTCCTTATGTTATGTCCTTCTGTCGGGAAAGGCAGAGAGAAGTTTTTTAAAATCTGAAGTTGCTTTTTGAGCAGAGGCAGGTGTATATTATTGTTTCCTGCTTATGGGGAGTCTCTCGCGAGAGGCTGAGAACAGACTGCGTTCGAGTCGAATACCCTTGGAACCTGATCCGGGTCATGCCGGCGGAGGAAGAAAAGCATTTGAGAATTTCTCATATTTCAGTCTCAGCTAGTAAGATTCGGGTCTCATACTTACATGATACCTGAAAATGAAAACGTCTTATTGTTCTCTCAAAAAACTTGGATTTCTGTTCATCAGAGGATGGCTCTTGTGCTGCTTTTGCGGAGTCGCTTTTGCGGATGATGAAAGAGCTAAAAAAGATGGAGAAGAGGTCATTACCTTAGCCCCTTTTGTGGTGACGGGTAATTTACGCGAGGTGGAGTTGATTGAGACTACTTCGAGTATTGTCGTGTTGGATGAAATGGCTTTGGAAGATTCCGGGGTATCTCATTTTCAGGATGCTTTGCAGATGATTCCGAATCTAACATGGGCGGGCGGTTCTTCACGGCCTCGGTATTTACAGATTCGTGGAATTGGGGAGCGGAGCCAATATGCTGGAGAAGGCCCTCCAAATTCTTCCGTGGGATTCATTGTGGATGACATGGATTTCAGTGGGATGGGTATGATTGCTTCCATGATGGATACTCGACAGGTAGAGGTTTTTCGAGGGCCGCACGCCAGTGTTTACGGCTCGAGTTCGTTGGCAGGTCTGGTGAATGTGCGTTCGCATGAGCCGGAGAGTGTTTTTTCCGGAAAGCTTCGATTAGGAGCCGGAAACGATGATAGGCGACTGTTTGAGCTTTCAGCAACAGGTCCTCTATTAGAGGAGGATCCGGAAAAATTGACTTGGCGATTGTCTGCGATGAAGCATGAGAGTGATGGGTTTCGGGATAACGTGTATTTGAATCGGGATGACACGAATGGGAAGAATGAATTCCTTTTGCGAGGTAAGCTACGTTGGCAACCACAGGTTGATTGGAAAGTGGACCTGACGCTGTTGCACGGTGATATGGATAATGGGTATGATGCCTGGACACCTTTAAATGACTTAACGGTGTATTCGGATAATCCGGGGAAAGATTCCGAGGAGGTTTTTGGCAGTTCGATCCGGTCCAATTGGACGGGGAATGAGAATTTCGAGTTTCTTTCGATTACTTCCTACGTGGATATTGATCTACAGCACAGTTATGACGGTGATTGGGGGAATAATGATTTCTGGGCCGGGGCTCCTTATTATTGGGATTCTGTAGCGGAGGGGTATGATTATGATTTTTTTGATAATCTGTTACGCTATCGTCAGACGTTCAGCCAGGAGTTTCGTTTGATCTCTTCAACAGATGTGGGTACTGGAGAAAAACAAGCTTCCTGGGTAGCAGGTATTTATTATAAGGAGCTGGAGGAGTCAGATGATTACAATGGTTTTGCTTTTTTACAGAGTGATTATGAAGCTCGAAACTTAGCGGCTTATGGAGAGCGGGTGGTTCCTTTAAACAGGCAATCTTCATTAACTGTCTCCATGCGTGTTGAGAATCAGAAGACGGACTATTCGGATGACCAGGGCGTTGTTTTTTCTCTTTCGGAAACAATGATCGGGGGGCGTGCCTTGATCGACTATCGATTGAGTGATGAGGTAAATATGTTTGCGGGTGTTTCGCGTGGGTTTAAAGCGGGTGGGTTCAATCAGAATCCTGGATTGCCTGAAGACCGCCGAGGTTATGATGCCGAGACACTTTGGAATTTTGAGAGTGGGATTCGAGGGTCTTTTCTTGAAGGATCTTTGGCGACGAATGTTACTGCTTTTTACATGTTGCGAAGAGATATGCAGATCAGCACGTCTTTCCAGAGTGATCCTTCCAATCCTTCGTCTTTCCAGTTTTATACCACAAATGCGGCTACGGGGACTAACTACGGAGTGGAAGCAGAGGCGAGTTGGAATATCACTTCCCGTTTTTCTTTGTTTGGAAATTTGGGATTGTTAGAAACTGAATTTGACTCCTATGAAACGGCTGGTGGAACAAATGCCTTGGAGGGTAGAGAGCAGCCACATGCTCCCAGCTATTCCTATCTGGCCGGATTTCAGTTTATCGATCCTTCCGGTTTCTTTTTCCGTGGAGAAATAAACGGAACAGATAGTTTTTATTTTTCGGATAGCCACGACCAGCAATCCACAGCTTATACTTTAGTGAATTCACGTATTGGGTACCGGTTTAAACAATGGACGATTACCTTATGGGTGCGCAATTTGTTGGATGAAGACTATGATGTGCGCGGATTCTATTTTGGTTTGGAGCCGCCAAGTTATCCAGACAAGCTTTATCTCCACCAGGGTGATCCTCGACAGATTGGGGTCACACTAGAGCTTGATTTTTGATTGCTTGTTTTTCATCAGCAGGGTGGCTGCCAACCATAGGGTGAGGCTGACGGCCATCCCAGGATAAAAAGGTTCGAGTATTTTAAGTGTTTCGGGCCAGTCTGTTTTGGGTAGCACTATCCACAGAACAGCTGTGGTGGGCGCCAGAATCATATTTGTGACAGCCACTTTTTGTGGGACAACAAATTTCTGTGAGAGGCTGCTGAGGACGGGCAAGAGAAGTGCCGGGACGGCGATCGATCCAATGGTATAAAAGAGATCGATGACGCTGGGGATGAGAATGGCGAGGACGCAGGCACCTAGAAGAGCAATGAGTGTTCCAATGCGTGTATAGAATGGTATTTGTTCTTTTGCACTGCGGATTACTCTTGGAAGGAGATCTCTTCCAAGAGTGGCTCCAGAGATAAAGGCAGTACTGTCCAGAGTAGACATAATGACAGCCAAAAGCCCGGTGATGAAGATACCGTAAAGCCCGATTGGCATTACGATTTGTCCGAGCTCCAGAAAGGCATTTGCGGGATTATCCAGTTGATTGAGCCAGGCATAGGCATAGAGTCCGGAGAGGGTTGTCATAGCGTCAAAGAGAGCCCAGAATCCAATCGAAATAAGGATACCTTTTTGAGCACTTTTGGCTGATTTGGCAGCATAGATTCGTTGATGAAACCCTGGATCAATGAGAGTCCAACTGGCGATGAAGAACCAAACAAAGATATAGGAAAGGGAATTTCCGCCGGTCAGGGAAAGATGGGAGGGGCTTTTGTTTTGAAGCACTTGAAATGTTTCAATGGGGGATCCAAACTGTATCCAAGCTCCCGCGAGTAATAAAATGAAGCCACTGAACATGAGAAGGCTCTGCAAAATATCTGTCCTGACGACAGAGGAGAAACCTCCTTTGAGAACATAAAGAAAGCAGAAGAGGGCACTCCCTATAATGGCCAGAGGAAGAGGAACCCCCAAAAGGTATTGAAGAAAGATGCCCATACTGAGGACATATGGGGCGGGAGTTGTCAGAAGTAATACAATACAGGCAGAGACACTTTCAGCCGATTGCCCGTAATCACGCCTTAGCAAATCCGGAATAGAAAAAGCTTTTGTTTGGCGGGCTTTCCTGGCGAAGAAGAGGGCAAAGATGAGCCCAAAAACATAATAGGGCATAGCCATAATGACCCAATTGGAGAAGCCATAAGAATAAGTGAATTCGCTGACAGCAAAAATGGCTCCATACCAGGTGGAAACGAGTGTCATTATGAACGCGGGAAGGGTAAGGCGTCTCCCCATCAAAAGGTAATCGGTGGTGTCTGTGACTTTTTTTCGATACAGACCGACGAGGAGCACTGATCCGAAATATATCAGGATGATGGAAAGATCTATGAGGGAGAGCTTCACTCTATTTCGCTGTTTTCCTCATCACCGGTTGATGATGAGAAGAAGACATCCTTCCTCGATCGAAACAGTTACGGGATTATCTGTTGCGACATTGCTTTGTCCCAATTGATGACCGATGCCCATGTTTACTCCAGTGAGTGGCCATTTGAGTCCGTTTGTGTAAACCGATTTGCATTGAGTCAGAGGAACTAAGCTAACAATGGTTTGAAGAGGGATGCTTAGGGTAACGGTATATTTAGGAGTGATGCGGTAGATGTCTTCCGTATCTGAGCGGAAATTCAAAGGCATTTCTTCCGGTAGATTTGCGCTGATGAGAAGATTTGTCAGAAAGTGGTCACTGCGTAAACCGATCCCACCGAGGATTGTCAATTGCTTGATTTCGGAAGTAGTAGGAAGATAGCGGATTGCTTTCTCGAAATCGGAGGCATTCTGTTCTGGCGCATGAATGATGCGGCAGTTTGAAGGTGAGGCATCCGGTAAGGTGATCGAATCAAAATCTCCGGTTAAAATATGTGGCCATTGCCCAATGTCCCAAAGGGGTTTAATCCCGCCATCTGCCGCAATGACGAAGTCTGCTTCTTTCAGGGTTGTCTTTAACAATGAATCAGAAGGTGAAGAGCCACCCAAAATAATGAGGATATTTTTTTGTCCTGAAGGAGGCATCAGAGATTAATTTTGAATGTCTGATTGGGGAAAATAAGAGACAAGGGTATCCGCGTGGCCTTTGATTATATTGGCAATCCTATGGGGAAGCAATTTCCCCTTATGCATAACAAAGATTGCAGTGATCAGGGCAATCTCGATGTCCTCTGTTTTAGCACCCGATGTCTGCAGATCACTTGCGATTCTCAGGGCGAGTTTTTCCGTTTCTTTATATTGGTTGAATGCGTCTTCAGATGACATAGCACTGAGAAAGCATTGCCCCCTCAGAAGATGTAATCGAGCAAAATCGGGCGGATACCTATCGAGACCAACAATCCCAATGTGGAGGTGTTATACAGGATTCCCAATTAGGACGAAATTTGCTTTTTATCAGATGGACGAAATCAGAAAAAAAGCTTTTTAAGCTGGCTGTAGAGTGACGAGGGAAATCAGACATTTTAGCTAAATAAAAATCGGAGTAATTGTACTTTTAGTTTAGGTAAAAAGACAGCTTTTATCGTCAGAAGTGCCATTTTTGCCTAACTATTTACAATTAGTGGAAAAATGTATTCATGCAAAACTGACCGCGCAAAGAAACGCTCAGAGTGAAATTGAAATGAGCGTTTGAAAAAATGAAGTGGGAAAAAAGACTATTTTTTCCAGATACGGAGGAGAGCATCTCCCATATCTGAAGGCGTTGCTGCAACCTCGATACCAGCATTTTGCAGTGCTTCGATTTTAGCAGCAGCAGTCCCGCTACCACCTGAAACAATGGCACCGGCATGCCCCATGCGTCTTCCGGGAGGAGCGGTGACCCCCGCGATAAAGGCAGCAACGGGTTTCTTGACGTGCTTTTTGATATAGGCTGCTGCTTCTTCTTCAGCGTTTCCTCCAATTTCACCGATCATAATGATGGCTTCTGTTTCAGAGTCTTCATTGAAGAGTTTGATGGCATCTATGTGGCTGGTTCCATTGATAGGATCTCCACCGATTCCGATGCAGGTGGACTGCCCGTAACCGAGACTGGTTACCTGCCAGACGGCTTCATAGGTCAGAGTACCCGATCGAGAGACAATGCCGACATTACCTCGTTTGTGAATGTATCCCGGCATGATACCTATTTTACATTCTCCCGGTGTGATGATACCTGGGCAGTTTGGCCCAATCAGGCGGGCATCTGATTGAAGCAGTTTAGCTTTCACTTCAGCCATATCCCGCACGGGGATACCTTCGGTAATGGCGACGATTAGCCTAATGCCCGCATCAAGGGCTTCGAGAATACCATCGGCGGCAAAGGGTGGAGGGACAAAAATACAGGAAGTGTCAGCTCCGGTTTGGTTAACCGCCTGCGAGACAGAATCAAATACAGGAACTTTGTTTTCGAAGGTGGTGCCTCCTTTGCCGGGTGTAACACCAGCGACTACATTGGTTCCATAGTCCATGCATTGTTTGGCATGGAAGCCTCCAGCTTTTCCAGTAATTCCCTGAAAAAGGACTCTGGTATTTTTATCGACGAGAACGCTCATAGGAAAAGAAGGTCAAATGTGAGATGAAAAGATGATGACATTTTATGAAACAAGATTAACAATCTTTTGTGCGGCATCGGCTAGTGTATCTGCTGAAGTAATGGAGACACCACTTTCGGCAAGAAGTTTCTTGCCTTCTTCAACGTTGGTGCCTTCGAGTCGAACGACCAGTGGTTTATCGAGTTTTACTGCTTTGGCTGCTTCGATAACACCGATAGCAATCGTATCGCATTTCATGATACCTCCAAAAATGTTGACGAGAATGCCTTTAACATTTGGGTCACTGAGAATGATTTTGAAAGCTGCGGTAACTTGTTCGGCATTGGCGCCTCCCCCAACGTCGAGGAAGTTGGCCGGGGATCCGCCACAGCTTTTAATGATATCCATTGTGGCCATGGCCAGCCCTGCGCCGTTTACCAGGCAGGCAATGTTTCCGTCCAGAGCGATGTAGTTAAGGTTGAAATTGGATGCTTCGACTTCTTTGGGATCTTCTTCATTCAGATCCCTCAGTTCCAGAATATCGGGTTGTCGAAAAAGGGCATTGTCGTCGAAGCCGACTTTTGCATCAAGTGCGAGGATGTCTCCATTTGGTGTGGAGATGAGAGGGTTTATTTCTACCATGGAGGCATCTGTCTCCCAGAACATCCGGTATAGATTAAGAATCAATTTGGCGCACTGGTTTGCTTGCTTGCCTAAAAAACCAAGATTGAAGGCAATGTCTCGGGCCTGATAGGCTCTTAAGCCCAAAGTTGGATCGACATAGGCTTTAAAAATTTTCTCAGGTGTCTTCTCAGCGACTTTTTCGATTTCAACACCACCTTCTGTGGATGCAACTACCACGGGTTTTGAGGTGTCTCGGTCGATAAGGATGGCAATGTAATATTCCTTTTCGATATCACAAGCTTCGGTGAAATAGACTGTCTGCACTTTTTTTCCGGCTGGACCTGTTTGAAGTGTCACCAGGGTGTTTCCCAACATTTTTTCGGCATAATCGATAGCTTCTTCTTTGCTTTTAGCCAATTTGACACCACCTTGAAATCCATCGATGAAAGTTCCTTTGCCACGTCCACCGGCGTGAATCTGGGATTTGATCACAATTATTGGAGTGGTGAGGCTTTCAGTGGCTTGAGAAAATTGTTCTTTGCTGGTTGCGGCGATTCCTTTGGGGGAGGCAATGCCGAATTTTTCAAATAGGGCTTTTGCTTGGTATTCGTGAATATTCATGCGTGTTTAGAAAAGAAATAGAGTGGTTGCTTTTTCAAGATTGGATCACAAAGAGGGTGATTGCAGGAGTTGTTTACTTAAAAATGCCGTTTGCAGCTCAGCGATTTCTTTCAGTCCTTTTTTTGCCAGAGAGATGAGGTTTGCCAGTTGTTCTTCAGAGAAGGTGGCTTCTTCGCCTGATCCTTGCAGCTCAACGAATTGGTTTTGACCGGTCATCACAATGTTAAAATCGACGGATGCATCTTTATCTTCCAGATAGGGAAGATCAAGGACTTCGGTATTCTCAAAAATTCCGACGCTGACTGCGGCGATGGAATCGTTAAAGGGATTTTCTTTCAGTTCGCCTTCGTCGATGAGCTTCTGAACAGCTAACCGAGCCGCCAAATAGGCACCGGTGATAGAGGCTGTTCGGGTACCTCCGTCAGCCTGGAGGACATCGCAATCGACCCACATTGTTTTGCCGGGAAGTTTTTCCAGATCGACCACAGCACGGAGGGATCGTCCGATTAGCCGTTGAATTTCGATGGTGCGGCCATCCTGTTTTCCTTTTGAGATATCCCGACTTTTCCGATCGAGGGTGCTATAGGGGAGCATGGAGTATTCGGCGCTTAACCAGCCGCCAGAAACACCTTGGGCTTTCATCCATCTGGGAACTTTCGTCTCAATCGTTGCAGCGCAAATAACTCTGGTCTGTCCGAAACTGACAAGAACGGAACCCGAAGCGTAAGGTGCGATACCGGCCTCAAATATAATGGGTCTGAGTTGATCTGTCTTTCGTCCGTCGGGTCTGGAAAATGCTGGCATGGCCCAAGAGAAGCGACTTCTTTGCCAGGGGCAAAGAAAAACAACGCCGAAGGGTTTTTTATGAGTTTTACAAATAAGGGTTAGTGGATCAGTGGATGGGAAGAAGGGAAATGGCAATTTTCTTGTCTTTCGAAAGGTTAAAATGGCAGAGTCCCTGCACTTTCCGCAGAACTTAGTTACTCCATAATGAAAAATTCCCACTTTTTACCCCGTCTTCTTCGTTTTTTGTTTCTTTTACCCTTTACTCTAACAACTGCGAAGGCAGGCGAGGCGGTAGGAATGGCCACAACGTTGGATGAGGCGGTAGGATCGGCCGCTGATGTGATGGAGTCTATTATTTTTTACTCTGTCAAAGTTGTCGGACAGAGTTTGCCGATCGTTTTAGTTATTCTTGGTGGAACCGCTATTTTTCTGACCATTTATTTTAAATTTATCAATCTGAGTTCAATCAGCCTAGCTTTTCGGACAGCACGAGGAAAATATACGCCTGATGATGCTCCTGGGCAAATTACTCATTTTCAGGCTTTGACGGCGGCGCTTTCTGCGACGGTGGGATTGGGAAATATTGCAGGAGTGGCTGTAGCAGTAGGGCTCGGCGGACCGGGTGCTACTTTTTGGATGATTGTTATGGGGCTTTTTGGCATGACGACGAAGTTTTGCGAATGCACCCTTGGAGTGAAATACAGGGAAATAGATGAGACAGGGAGAGTGCACGGCGGTGCGATGTATTACCTGAGCCAAGGCTTAAGGGAAAAGGGTCTTGGTGGTTTAGGCCGAGTGCTGGCGATTTTTTTTGCTTTCATGTGCATCGGTGGCGCAATCGGTGCCGGTAATATGTTTCAGGTCAATCAAGCGACGGAACAGGTCATGAATTCTTTCAATCTTTTTGGTGGGAATACCATGTTGTTCGGATTGATACTGGCGATATTGGTAGGCTTGGTGATCATTGGTGGAATTGTCTGGATAGCCAGAGTGGCGTCCTTCCTGGTACCTTTTATGTGTGCTATTTATATAATAGCAGCTTTGGCCATTATCCTGGGAAATATTGAGAAATTAGGTGATGCCTTTGTTCTAATTTTCAGTAGCGCTTTTTCACCGACAGCTGTTGGGGGAGGATTGGTCGGGGTATTGATTCAGGGTATTAAAAGAGCTGCTTTTTCCAATGAAGCGGGTATCGGTTCAGCGCCTATTGCGCATGCCGCTGTAAAAACGAAAAAGCCAGCCAGTGAAGGTATTGTAGCGCTGTTAGAACCGTTTACGGATACAGTGGTTGTTTGCACAATGACGGCTTTGGTTTTGATTATTACCGGTGTGTGGAAGGTCGATGCCATTGCTGAAAAAAACTTGGTGAATCTTTATAATGCACCGAGTAAGATGGAGCAAGTGGTCATGACGGTTGAGAAGGACCATGAATTTAGATTGATGGAAGATTCGGAAGATGGAAACTTTGCGAATGTCTGGCAGGAGGATGGTTCTGAATTATGGGTAGCCAATGAGGACATCAATAAAGTAGCAGGCATTGGTAAAACATCACGGGCTTTTGGTGAGAGAATTAGTTGGTTTCCAAATATATTGGCGATTGCGGTCGTTTTATTTGCCTTTTCGACGATGATTTCATGGGCCTACTATGGAGAACAGGCGGTAATTTATCTCTGTGGCAGAAGAATTCCCAAGGTGGTGCTCGGGTATAAGATCTTATTTTGTTTATTTGTGGTTGTTGGGGCGGTGGCCTCCTTGGGAAATATCATCCGGCTATCGGATGCTATGCTCTTTGCCATGGTGATTCCTAATATGGTGGGTCTTTATCTTCTTCTCCCGGTAGTGAAGAAAGAGTTAGCTATTTTCCGTGAGCATGTCGCAAAGGTCGAAGCGGGTGGTGAGCGAGACTCTGAATAGCTACTGCTGCTGGGATTAAACCCCAATGGTAAAAACAGGTTAAGTGGAGAACTTTCTTTTCGGGATTCTGCTAGAGAATTCGAACTCCATCCTCGACACGAATTCGTCTTCATTTGAAACTAGTTTTTGTGTTTAAACTCGTCGATCGTCATATACTCTCTGAATGGTTGAAGATGTTGGGACTCGTCATGGGAGCGATGGTCTGTCTCTTCATGCTCCAGAGTATGTATGACACGTTTGGGGATTTGATGAGCTACGATGCAAGTTTGCTTCAGATCGGATTTTATTACGCTGTCTTGGCGCCGAGTTTTATTTCGAGTGTTCTTCCGATTTCCATCTTATTGTCTCTGCTCTATAGCCTGGGAAAACTACATCAGGACAATGAATTCACTGCGTTTCGATCTGCGGGCATGGGCTTATTTCGGATTACTCGCTGGATTTGGGTTTTTGGGATTTTATTTTCCGGAGTGTTATTGTTTTTGAATGGGAGTATTATTCCCTGGTCGGTCGAACAATCCAAGAAGGTTCTAACGGATCTGGAACTTCGACATGAAGCGCAGAAAACGGGGACGGATCAAGTTGGTTTGGTCGAAGCTGTAGCCTTTGATAATCGCAAAGATGGAAGAGTGTGGTTTATCAATCGCTTTAGCCGTTTTTCTTATAGAGCTTATGGTGTAACGGTTTCATTGCTCAATGAGAAGAGGCAGGAAACTCATCGGATTATTGCTTCAGAGGGTTATTACGATGATGTAGACGGTGTGTGGGTCTTCAATGATGGCAGAGAGATGTTTTTTGATCCGGAAGAAAGGGCCTTGCTTAGCTCTCGTGCTTTTAAAAAGAAGATTCTGCCTGAATTGACGGATGACCCGAACCTGATGCTCATTCTGGAGAAGAGACCGAAGGATCTTTCTTTTTTTGAGTTAAAGAAGATCCTGGAGGCAAAATCGATTGAGGATGATCCCAAAATTATTTCCTTCGAAATGCGTTACCATGGGATGATAGCTGGGACGATGGGATGTCTAGTGGTAGTGGGCCTGGCTATTCCATTTGCTATTGCAGGTGTTCGGGTAAATCCAGCAGTGGGAGTGTCAAAATCTTTGGCTTTATTTGCGGGCTACTACGTTTTGCTGCCCCTTTCTCTAACTTTAGGGGAACAAGAAATCTTTACACCCATTGTCGCTGCGTGGATGCCCAATGTCGTCGCTTTGATTATTTCTCTCTGGTTCTTTCGAAAGGTAGTGTGAGGAATTTTCCTAGGACATTGCTTTGGCCTCTGCGATGATCTTTTTTTCCATGTCCGGAGGGACTTCCTGATAGTGAGAAAACTTTTCGGTATGAAGGCCTCGTCCTTGGGTGAGTGATCGAAGATTTGTGGAATAATGATAGAGGTCTTTTTGAGGGACTTGGGCGTTAATGATTTGAAAACTGCCTTCTGTATCCATTCCTAAAATACGACCTCGGTGGCTGGAAATATCTCCAATGACATCTCCCATGCATTCTTCCGGCACTTTGACTTTGATGTTGCAAATAGGTTCTAATAAACAGGGAGAGGCTGCCATGAAAGCATCTTTGAATGCATGATTGCCTGCTATTTGAAAGGCGACGTCTTTGGAGTCTACAGGGTGCATTTTGCCATCGTAGAAATCTATCCACAGATCGACAACTCGATAGCCAGCCAGAATGCCCTCGGTACAAGCATTTTGGATTCCTTTCTCCACGGAGGGAACAAAGACTCGGTCAACATTTTGACCAACCAGGGATTGTTTGAAGTCGATACCGGAATCGCGAGGACTGGAGCCTACTCTTAACCACACTTCAGCAAACTGGCCTGAACCTCCGCTTTGCTTTTTGTGACGGTATTTTGACTCAGCATTTTTACGAATTGTTTCCCTGTAGGGAACCTTTGGTTCAGTCAATTCGATATCGACATTGAATCGTCTTTTCAGTCGTTCGATGATTATTTGGAGATGCATTTCTCCCTGTCCGGAAACAACGGTCTGATGCAGTTCAGCGTCGACATGGTATAGAAAGGTAGGATCTTCTTCATGAAGAGTGGCCAGTCCAATGGCTATTTTTTCTTCATCTCCTCTGGCAGCTGATTTGAGAGCAGAATGGATATTGGGTGCAGGATATTGGACCTTAGGCAAAGAAACTTTTAATTTTGGACTGCAAAGAGTATCTCCGGTATGGGTGTCTCTTAGTTTGACGACGACTCCAATGTCGCCTGCATTTAACCGTTCTACCGTTTCTCTTTTTTTGCCGCTTAAGGTAAAGAGCTGTCCCACTTTCTCGGTGATGTCTCTTTGGCTATTGAGTAACTCTGAACCTGTTTTTACCGAACCTGAATAGATCCGAAAGAAAGAGAATTCTCCCACGTGAGCCTCGTTCATTGTCTTGAAAACATATAAAACGGGTTCGGAGTTGGTCAGCTCTATTTCGACATCGTTTTCTTTGGCATCTTGAGCTGTTACCTTGAGCCGATCAATGGGAGAAGAGCCATATTTGGCAATGAAATCCATCAAACGAGAAACACCTATATTCGTTTGGGCAGAGGTGGCAAAAAGAGGAATAAAGGATTCATTTTGAATCGCAGCGTGAATACCGGCTCTCATTTCCTCTTCCGAAAGAGTTCCTTTTTCGAAAAATAGCTCGAGCAAAGTGTTATCGGATTCAGCAACGTACTCGATAAGCTCTGTGTGTAGTTTTTTTACGAGTTCAGCGGCTTCGCCAGAGGCTTCCTCTTCTGTGTATTGGCCGCTTCCATCCGTTTTGAAAGTAATTACCTCGCTTCGTAATACGTCGAGGACTTGATTGAACCCCGGTCCTTCATTTATGGGGACAGTCAGGGGAAAAACTTTTTTACCATAGTGTTCCCGAGCTTGAGTGAGTATTTGATCAAATTGGACATTTTCTTTGTCCAGTGCATTAACCACGATCATTTTGGGGATAGCATAGTGGGTGGCGTATTCCCAAACTTGGTCGGTGCCGACAGAAACGCCATGATTTGCATGGATGACGACAAGTGCGAAATCACCAACCCTCAAGGCACCGAGGCCTTCTGAAATGAAATCCATGTATCCTGGTGTATCGATAATGTTGAATTTTTTCTTTTGCCATTCGGTATGAAGGAGAGAGGCATGGACCGATATCTGATGATCACGTTCACTTGTGTGATAGTCGGAAGTCGTTGTCCCCGCTTCGATAGAGCCCATTCGATTAATATCGCCGCTACAAGCGAGCATCGCTTCTGTGAGTAGTGTTTTTCCACAGGATGCATGGCCTACAACGGCGAAGTTTCTAATATCCTCAGATTTATACTCCTTCATGTCAGTATATAGTTTGGTTTGATATGGTTTCGCGTGGCGAAAAAAAGTGAACTCTTTTGGAAAGAATCTTTCCGGAGATGGGGGAAAGCACATCGTTGTGCTGCAAAGCGGAAAGGCACATCGTACGATTCGTATTTGAGCTTACCGTTATGTAAACTAATAGATAGTGCCATATTATCGTTAATAATAATATGCCTGGCTTAAGACAACTTCAATTTACCTATCCCCCGGTGTTAACTTGCGGGTATTAGCGTCTTAAATAGTCTTCAAAAAAATGTCTGATGAAAAAAGGACGGTCATTCTCAAAACATTTCAGAGAGATTGTTCTTTCTCCCCAATACCCAATTATGCAACCGAAGTAATGAGATAGTTCCTTGGGATGGGGCCATTCTCAACTTCTATTTCGTCGTTAATCTTTTTCCCAACCATTTTTTTTCCTATGGGTGACTGTGGAGTGATGACGAGGATGTCTGTTCCCTCGATGGAAAGTTCCAGTCCGCCTGCGGAGGGAGAAAGAAAATAATGGGTAAGTTTACCTTTCGATTTAAGTGAGACGAGAGCTCCCAAACCAATCGGATCATCTGGAGAGAGGTCTTTAAGCTCAATGGTATTAAGGCGCGTAATGGATTCTTTCACTTCTATGGCGAGTCGCGACTGACCTTCTGCCAGATAAGAGGCCTCCAGATGATGGGTGTCATATTTATCTTCTGGCTGGTTTTCTTCATGGATGGCCTCATCACGAGCTTCGCGAGCACCCGTTTCGAGAATGGCGAGCTCCTCTTCTTGAGCGGCAAGAATTTGCCGGATGATTTCGGTTTTATCGATCATTGTTTACGAAAATGCTCTAGCTTAAAGAGATTAGTCTTATGGATGCCTAATCGACAAGCAACACTTCTCTCTTAAGAGGCTGTCTAAAGAGTTAAATTGATGATGAGGCGTTTTACTGAGCGGATAAAATGCTTTCGTCATTACGGTTTATATTTTTCAGGCAAGTTCTGGACAGACAAATATAGTTTTACCTGAGTTGTTTTCAAGTGGACGATTTTTCAAGGAAACCTATTAAAATTCTCTATTTACTATGATGAAAAAACTGAAAAATACTGGTCTCTGGTTAGCAGAGGAGATGCCATTAATCCAGGACGGCGCAATGAATTGATTTTGATATCATCTGTAAATCTGGATGACTGGGAGGAGGAGAAAGTGGTCTTGGATTACGAACATAATGGATGGTATGAAGCCAGGGATAAAGTGGGATTTCAATATGTGGACTGTATCTTTGATCAAAAGGACATTCTTTTTGTGTCGAGAGCAGGCATCAATGAAGCGCGGAATTTTCATGATGCCAATCAGATTACTTTTCACCGGATTAAAGATTATGCAGATAATTTTTAGAATATCTGTTTTTGATAAATGCTTTTTCTTATAATAAGGCAGAGGCGGATAAGCTAAAATGTTTGCTTATAGTTTGAATGGGTCATCGGATAAGCAAGGTATGCTCAAAAAATAACAGGCTGCGCGGAGTTATGTTTGGAGAGCCATTGTATAGTTGACGTGATGCAAGCTGAACTGAAAAGGTTTTTAAAAGACGCAAGCGCTGTGATAGACGCTTGGATGCACTCCTTTTTGGGTCGATTGAGTGATGAAATGTGTGTTCCGGGGGAGAAATGTTTAACAGAAATTGCTGATTTTTGTTTGGTTCTTTTTGAGGTACAAAATATGATACTAAAACGAATCCCCGTTAGTAACGGCCTGTTCCATCAAGGAAGGGTTTATCGATTCTAATTTGAACACCGCAATAACAATGACAAAAGACAATGGAGAAACAATGGCTGACGGACATTCGTCGTCGGCCGGATTAATGGGTCAGGCAAAGCCATCGAGTGAGAAAGTAACTCGGTGGGTCGAAGAAATGGCAGAACTTTGCCAACCTGATTCAATTTTTTGGTGCGACGGTTCCCAAGAGGAATACGATGCCATGTGTAATTTGATGGTTGAAGGAGGGACTGCTATTCGCCTCAACCAGAAAAAACGTCCCAACTCTTTATTGGTTCGTTCTGATCCGTCTGATGTGGCTCGTGTGGAAGATAGAACTTTTATCTGTAGTAAGCGCGAAAATGACGCGGGACCTACCAATAACTGGATGGATCCAGTACAGATGCGTGCTACCCTAGGCAACTTGTTTAAGGGATGTATGAAAGGGAGGACTATGTATGTGATTCCCTTCAGCATGGGGCCGCTAGGTTCCCCAATTGCTCATATCGGGATCGAGATTTCGGATTCTCCTTATGTGGTAGCCAATATGAGAATCATGACCCGAATGGGGAAACAGGCTTATGATGTCTTAGGTGATGGAGATTTTGTTCCTTGTATGCATTCGGTCGGTATGCCTTTGGCAGAGGGAGACTCCGATGTCCCCTGGCCTTGCAATAAGGATCATAAATACATTGTGCATTTTCCTGAGGATCGAGAAATTTGGTCCTTTGGTAGTGGGTACGGTGGTAATGCTTTACTGGGTAAAAAATGTTTTGCTCTACGTATTGCATCCTGCATGGCTCGTGATGAGGGCTGGATGGCAGAGCATATGTTAATCCTTAAGGTGGAAGATCCTGAGGGAGCAACAAATTATGTCGCAGCTGCTTTCCCGAGTGCTTGCGGAAAAACAAATTTTGCGATGCTGATTCCACCTAAAAAATATGATGGACGGAAAGTCAGCACGTTGGGTGATGATATTGCCTGGATCAAACCGGCCGATGATGGTCAGCTTCATGCTATTAATCCGGAGTCTGGTTTCTTTGGTGTCGCTCCTGGAACTTCCTATGATTCCAATCCAAATGCGATGGAGTCAATCAAGGCCAATGCGATCTTTACCAACGTAGCTTTGACTGAAGAGGGTGATGTCTGGTGGGAGGATATGACAGATGAACCTCCGGCAAAATTGACGGATTGGTTAGGCGAAGAATGGACACCGGATTGTGGTCGTAATGCGGCTCATCCAAATGCTCGTTTCACCGCGCCAGCTGCTCAATGTCCATCAATCGATCCTGCCTGGGAAGACCCGGAGGGTGTTCCGATCAGCGCTATGATCTTTGGTGGAAGACGGGCGACAACCATGCCCCTTGTTTATCAAACTTTTGACTGGGTTCATGGTGTATATGTCGGCGCTACCGTTGGTTCGGAAATGACAGCTGCCGCTGTGGGTGGCAAGGGTCAGGTCCGGAGAGATCCCATGGCAATGTTACCATTCTGTGGTTATAATATGGGTGATTATCTTGCTCACTGGTTGCAGATGCGGCGAAAGGCCCAGTTCTTACCCAGAATTTTTCAGGTAAATTGGTTCCGTAAGGACGAGGATGGAAAATTTATCTGGCCTGGATTTGGAGAAAACATGCGTGTCCTCAAGTGGATCGCTGATCGTTGTAATGGGAAGGTAAAATCCCGTGAAACGGCGATTGGTTGGATGCCATATGAGAATGACATCGAAATCGATGGGCTCGATGATTTTTCAAATGAAGATTTGAAAAAGCTTTTCGAAGTCGATCCGGATGCCTGGAAACAGGAGGTTCTGCTACAGGAAGAATTATTCATGAAGCTCTATCAGAGCCTTCCTAAAGAACTTTTGCTTCAGGAGGAGCTGTTAGTTTCAAGATTATAAAATAATAAAACTCAAATTTTGGCGTCGCCTCGCTGGGTCTACGGTTAACACGAATGATCCGAATCTGGAGTTGATTCGGTGAAATTAAAAAAAGAGGCGGCGCCTTCCTTTTGCCAAGAAAAAGAAGGCCCACTTAAGCATCATACTTTTTCGAGTATGATGCTTATTTATTTGAGACTTCACCGGTCGAAATATTCTCTAAAAGTTTTTTGCGTCCCCACTTGAACTGCTGATGGACATTCACATAGTTGTTTCGGGAGATTTGAGTGTGAGGGAAGGCCACACGATTGCTCACTTGGTGGATACTCGACTGAAGGCGTCGAATTTGCCAGTGCATGATGTGGTGATCCATATAGAGCCCGATTAGCTCTGTTTAGAGTTTTTTTCTTTCTTTTGATGAGCTGCTGCTACCTGGATGTATTTCTCAGCCCAGTGGCGCAATTCAGTGGATTTTTCTGGATCGAGTTCCTTTACCACACGAGCGGGAGATCCCATAACGAGAGACAAGGGTGGAATCACAGTATTTTGCGTTACCAGGGAATTGGCGCCTATAATAGAATTTCGACCTATGACAGAACCATCCAGAATGGTGGCATTCATTCCGATAAGGCATTCATCTTCGATGGTACAGGCATGAATGATAGCGGCATGGCCTATGGTCACGTAACGCCCGATAATTGCCGGTAGATCATCGGCGAGATGGACGATGGTCCCGTCTTGAATATTGGTTCCTTCGCCAACTTCAATATAATCAATATCTCCCCGAAGGACTGCTGTCGGCCATACGCTGGTATGGGGGCCGAGCCGAACGTCACCGATGACTGTTGCATTTGGAGCAATGTAGGCTGAGGGGTCGATGGTTGGGTCTTGGCCCAAAAACTTTTCGAGTCTTTCTGAGAGAGTCATGGCCTAATAGAATGAAACGGTCTTGCCAAAGCGAGCCTTCGATTTAAATTGTGTAGGTCAATTGATTACTTGAGTAATCGAGTATCTCAGGTCCATGAAATTTTTTAAACAGGTAAAAACAGAATGAACGAGTCTCCAGTTATCTTCAACAATATGGTCCTCAGGGACGGTCATCAATCGCTAGCCGCTACCCGTATGAAAACAGAACAGATGTTGCCGGCGCTGGCTCAACTTGATGGGCTTGGCTTTGGCGCTTTGGAAACCTGGGGCGGTGCTACTATCGATTCGGGGTTACGTTTTCTCAGTGAATTTCCTTTTGATCGGTTGGATGCCTTAAAGAAGGGAACGCCGAAGACGAAGCACATGATGCTGTTACGGGGGCAGAATATCGTGCAGTATACGAACTTTCCGGATGATGTGGTGGAAGCTTTTGTGAAGGCATCTGCCAAGCATGGTATGGATATTTTCCGTATTTTTGATGCATTAAATGATCCACGTAACATGGAGACGGCAATCAAGGTGGCACGTGCGGCGGGAAAGCATGCCCAGGGAACTATTTGCTATACCTCCAGTCCCGTTCATACGATAGAGAAATTTATTGAGTTGGGTTGCACCCTTGAAGAAATGGGGTGTGATTCCATCTGCATCAAAGACATGGCCGGATTGATCCCTCCCTATATTGCAGGCGAGATTATCAAAGGCCTGAAGAAACAGGTTAAAATCCCGATCAACTTACACACCCATGAGACGGCTGGTTTGGGCGCAGCCACTTATTTTGCGGGAGTCGAAGCAGGGGTTGACATGATCGATACATCGATCGTTCCCTTTGCCAATGGAACAGGGCAGCCCGATACCGTGAGGATGTTGTCTTTGATGGAGAAACATCCACGTTGTCCGGAATTTGATCGCGATGTGTTGCGTGAATTACGCACTCATTTTGAGAAAGTCTACGAAGAACTTTCTGCCTTTACCAGCATTCAAAATGAACGGGTCGATAGTGATGCGCTTACCTATCAGGTTCCCGGAGGAATGCTCAGCAATTTTCGTAATCAGTTAAAAGAACAGAAGATGGAAGATCGGTTTGACGAAGTTTTCAAAGAAATTCCGGTTGTTCGGAAGGCTCTGGGATGGATTCCTCTGGTGACGCCGACTTCTCAGATTGTGGGTGTTCAAGCTATGTTGAATGTCAAGTTTGGGCGTTGGAAGAATTTTTCACCTCAGGCAATGCAGATTGCTTTGGGTTATTACGGTCAAACTCCGGCTAAAGTGGATCCGGAAGTAAGGGATATCGCTGCTAAAAACACGGGGCAGGATCCGATCGATTGTCGTCCGGCTGATTTGCTCAGCCCTAATATGGATAATCTGCGCAAGGAGTTGAAAGGCAAAGGGTATCCGGATGATGACGAACATTGTGTTATCCATGCGATGTATCCACAGGAATTAGACAAATACTATAAGGCGAGGGCGGCAAAAGAAGAGGCTGCGGCCAATGCCGGAAAGGTCGAAAATGTTCGTCATCTTGCTCTGACTATCGATGGTGTGCGCAAGGAAGTAAAAGTTGAAGAATTGGTGGGCTAAGCTTTTTCGATCTGCACCATCATTCATTTCCTTCAGAAAACTTATTAGCCGATTATGTCTATCGCGACGCGCACGGGTGACGATGGCAGCACCTCTCTCATGTTTGGGCGCCGTTTATCGAAATCTCATCCACGCGTTGTTGCCTATGGCAATATTGACGAGCTAAATTCAGTATTGGGGTTGGCCAGGGCGTCCACAACAGATACTTGGATTGGTCGCGTTTTGCTTGAGACTCAGAAAGAACTGGTGGGCTTGATGGGGGAGCTTGCTGTTGATGTGATAGATGGTGAACGATATCGGAAAGCGGGCTATGCCTGTGTGGAACCCGAGCACTTAAAACGACTGGATGGGGTTGTGGCAGAATTAGAGGGTCGTGAAATTACCTTTGATGGTTGGGCCACTCCGGGAGAAAATATGCATTCAGCCGCATTGGACATGGCGCGTTCTGTTTGTCGGCGATCAGAACGAGGTGTTGTCTCGCTTATCGAAACGAACGAAAAAGTGAATTCTCTGGCACTCAAATATTTGAATCGATTATCGGACGTTCTTTGGCTTTTGGCTCGTTATGAAGAGACGCAGACAAAGACAAACTGAGTTTGGTGCTATGAGCGATTAATGGATTGTTTTATTCTTTCGCGCTGCCCTCAAGCCAGCTGTTAAGCCTTTTGGTTTGTTCTTTAGTCACTGATTCGATTTCAACCAGTCTCCAGGAGAAGGATGGTCTTGCTCTGAGGGTTGTCTCAATAGGGATCAGTTTTCCTCTTCTTGCCACCAGAATAGTGATGGTGTCTCCTGGCTGGAAGAACTCCAGATGTGTTTGAAATGCTTTTGGTGTTGCTGCTATACGGTATCCGTTAATGGCGACGATTTCGTCTCCCACATTGAGGCCTGCTTCTATCGCCGGTGTTTCACGCGGAATTTTTGTAATACGAAGTTGATCTTTTTTTGTTTCGAGACTGGCGCCGAGCCATGCCTTGGGGGAATCTTTTTTATCATCCTCATCTTGGGGTAGATTTCCCTTAAAATCGAAACCGAAGAAGGTGAGCGCTTCCGTATAGTCGAGATCATTAGTTGAACTCACGGCCGAGGCAAACCAGGGAGTCAGATCCTCACCAACCATCTTGGAGGCGAGATCTATGAATTCCTGGGTATGGTAGCCGCGGTCCCCAGAAAATTGTTCATACGCCTGACGCATCAGGTCGTCAAGGGATTGTTTGTTGTCGGTCAGTGAACGAATTTTGGCATCGAGCAGAAAACCGATGACAGCGCCTTTCGTATAATAGCTGACGGTCGAATTAGAGGTATTTTCGTTCGATTTATAATGTCGTATCCATGCGTCATAAGACGCTTCGGAGAGAGACTGAACCAGCCGACCAGGGACATTTTGTGAATAGCTGATTCTACCCGACAATTTTCCAAGATATTGGTCTTTTGTTAAAAGACCGGCCCGTTTCATTATGAGATCTCCATAGTAGGAGGTAAATCCTTCGACTAACCAAAGGTCATCGGTGTAGTTTTCGGTATCGTAGTCGAAGGGCCCAAGTTCAATCGGACGAAGGCGTTTTCCATTCCATGTATGAAAAAACTCATGACTGGCGAGCCCTAACCAGCCTTTGTACCGTTTTGGGGTAGAGCTTTCCCACAGGCTGGTCATCATGGTGCAGCTGTCTTTGTGCTCAATCCCTCCGCCAAATCCTTCGACCAAGACGTTTAAAAAAGTATAGGTATCTTTGTAAGGGAGGGATCCCCAAAAATTTCGATTTTCTTCTACGATCAGTTTGAGATCTTTGATGGATTTTTCTCCATCCCATTGGCTGGTATCTCCAATGTTAACGAGTCGGTGGATCTTCTTATCGAGTTCGAAGGTGTAGACTTTTGGAGTTCCCGCGACAATTGGGGAATCAATGAGGGTTTCGTAGTCGTTTGCGCGAAAAACAATCGGCTCTTTGCTGATCGTTTGAAGACTGCTAATAGCGGTCTCCCAGGAAGGAGGGAGCAGCAGTTTCACTTCATAGGGTTGATCCAGTGAACTCACTTCTGTGATGAAGGTGGGAGCTCCGTTGATTAAGGCAAACCCATCTTCAACCCAATTATGACGAACTGTCATTTCTCTGCCATAGGTGCGATAGGAAACGATGACATAAGGAGATCCATTTGTTTCCACGAACCAGTGATTTTTACTCGTTTTATAGCCCTTTAAGGCTTCTCCGTTTTCAGTTGAGAAGGTAACCTTTTCCAGATGTCTCGAGTAATCGCGAACCATATACGATCCGGGTGTCCAGACAGGCATCATTAAATCGAGTGTTTTTTTATCCCCTGTGGGAATGTTCGCGATCACTTCGATGTAATGAGTCTCCGGAGCGGGGAATGACAAAGTATACCGGATGGGTTCGGTCTTTTGCTTGTTGGTAGCGAAAGAAAAGGGCTGACTACCCATAAGTAAAAGGAATGCGAAAAAAAGACTGCGCTTCATGCGTGGAGGTTTTGGATGATTGTGGAAAATGGGTTGTTTTCTAAGATTAGAAATACGTTTCGTCACATGTCAAAGAATGTTGAAATTATTTCTACAAAAATGGTTCGGGAATTTTTCAGACAGTCTCCAGGGTACTTGCGAAGAAGCAAAGAGTCTTCCTCATTTATTTGTAAAAGAGCCTTTTCGTCTCTAAAAAACCTTTAAACCTTCGCAAAAACCGGTTGTATATGGATCTTCCCCAATCATTTTATCTTTCTTAAGCCCGTCATAAAATTATGAGATATCTTCATTTTATCCTGTTGATTCTTTCCCTTGCCTTTTTTCTGAGCGTGGGATATTCACAGGAAGAAGAAGTTGTCTCAGTGGAGCAGGATAAAGAGGCAGAGTTACTGCCGGTGGAAGATGAGGAACTTTTTGATCAATTGGACCGGAATGAAGATGGATGGCTTTCCGGTGTCGAATTGGGCTCGACCCGAGTTTACGATACCGACGGAAACGGAGAAGTGACACGGATAGAGTTTTTGGCGGGAAGGGCCAGTGATCGATTGCAAATTCAAGAAGGGACGATCCTGGAAGAAGATGTACGCTTTTTCCATCAGATGGATTCAACACAATCGGGTTATTTATCCGGCACAGATATTCGAAATGCGGGCGCTGAAAGTTTTGATCTGGATTTTGATGGACGGGTGACGAGAGCTGAATTCCTTTCGGGGCGTATGATGGAACGAAAAGCAGCGGAAGAACAGGCACGTCGATTACTGGCAGAGAAGGAAGCGGAAGATAATCGCCGAAGAGCTGCTAATGAAGCAGTTGAGGGTCCCGCTCTCGATCAACCGTTGGTCCCCAAAAAAGGTTTTATGATTGGTCGGGTTTTAACGGTGGATGGAGAACCGCTTCCTTTGTTTACCATTGAATTTGCCGGTTACGATATCGTTGAGAAATCGTTGGAAGAACTCAATGGAGATGACCCTAATCTGATTGGCCGAGTGAAAGGTAAAGGTGGGTATTATGAGATTCGATTGCCGGATGGGAGTTTTGGTTTTGTGGCAAGTGTAATTATCCCGACAGCCGATGGGCTCAGGCGTTTTCCGTTAAGAGAGGAAGGTTCCAGTCATCGTAATCATCTCGATTATGTCGAAGTGAATCGCCGTAGTGAAGGAGTGATTAAAAATCTTATTTGGGGGTTTTCTCTCGATGATCTCGACAGTGGTGAGGGTGAGCCATAAACAACATCGAATCCTATACGTATTTTTATGACTGAACCTTGGTTTTTTCTCCATGCTTGTGATATGCAGCCGGGCTCTCCCCGGTCTTTTCGTTGTCAACAGCGATCTCTCGATAATTGGCAGACGGCTTATAAACAATTACAGGAGTTCAAGGATGCTGATTTGCTTCTCGTTGGAGGAGATTTAACCCGTGACGGTCATATACATGATTTTGAATACGAGCAGATAAAGAGTGAATTCGATGCGCTCCCATATCCCACTTACTCGATTCCGGGAAATATGGATGTGAATAATAAGCATGCGGATAAAAAAGGAGGAACAGGTCGGGATGATCCCAGGTTGAATATGAAAGCGGAGGATCTGGATCGATTTATCCGTTTTATTAGCGAATTTCCTTGGTCCTTTGTGCACAAGAATGTGCGTTTCAGTGGATTTTATGCGGCGGTTGCGGGATCAGGGCTACCCCATGAAGAACGAATGTGGAAATGGTTGGAGGAGGAACTGCCATCATTGCCGAAGGCCGAGCATCACGTAATGACGATGCATTATACATTGTTCATGGATGAGGTGGATGAGCCCAATTGGGACATAACCAAAGAAGAGGAGTATGTGGATTGGTATTTTTCAATCGATCAGCCACATCGAAAGCGGATGTTTGAGGCCTTTAAGGCTTCGAATGTCGAAATTGTTTTAAGCGGTCATATCCATTGTCGTCGTCCTCCTCAAACGGTAGAGGGCATTCGTTTCTATAAATGTGCGGGAATTGCGATGGGGCAGCAGCCGGATCGTTGGCCTGATGGAGATACAACCCTGGGCTTTTATCGATTTGATGTGAACGAAGAAGGGATTGAGGAAACGTTTATCCCTTTAACCGAAGAATCACAATCGACAGAAGGCTATGGACCTGGAGGGCATCCTCTTCCGGAGGAACGTGATTATTCTCTGGCTTGGGAAAAATAAAAACTTCAGCTATAGAGGGAGTGAATCGTTCAACTCCCTTATAGTGTTGAATGATTCCTTTGTGAATGGAGGAAACAGATTTAGTGTAGTGGTTATGTGGTTTTGACTACTTGGTAAGTCAGCTGCACGAACCCAAAATCAAATGTTTTTGTCGCAATATGTCTGAGTGAGATATCTTTTCCAAAACTACCAAATAAAGGTTTCCCATTACCCAGAAGAATGGGGATTAGCGTAATGGTAATATCGTCAATAAGACCCGCTGCCAGGAATCGCTGAATGGTAATGCCACCATCAATATACAAGCGTTTTAATCCTTTTTGAGATAAACGTGTATATAGTTCTTGGGGAGATTCAGATGAATGCGAAACGGTGCTATGCAAATCAGCAGGGATTTCGATTTTCTCACTGCTTAAGACAATCACAGGTTTGTTCCCGTATGACCATTGACCAAAGGACAAAACCTTTTCGTAAGTTTTTCGTCCCATAACCAAAGTATCAATGGAATTCATGAAGGTGTGATAACCACAATCTTCTCCTTCCGGAACCGTGGCATTTGCCGCATCCAGCCAGTCAAGCCCTCCATCTTCTCTTGCAATGAAACCATCCAGGCTTGTCGCAATGAATACTGATGATTTTAAACTCATTGTTTGTGCCTATTGAGAGACAATAACTCAGTGTGATATAGAATCATTCAGGGTCTTTAAAAGCCGGATTGGTCGAATCTGTTTCCAATCGATTTTTTTGCAAATTTGCACTGGCCAGAGGGTGAAAGACACCACCTTCGACTTTGATCACTTGACCGGAGATACCTCCACCGGCTTCACTGAGCAAGAGAGAAAGGGGACCGATGATGTCTTTGGGCGTTAATCGCCTTGGAACGGATTGCAGGTCGATGAGTTGCTGGTCTCGTTCTGGTCGATGTCCTTCTTTTTCCACTACGATGGCTCCGGGAGAAAGACAATTGACCGTGATGTTGGTGGTATAGAGTTCGTGAGAGAGACAATGGGTGAGACCAATCAAGGCTCCTTTTGAAGCGGCATAGGCAGACATGTAGGTGCCACCCAGGTCATAAGTGACGGAACCGATTAGAATAATTCTGCCGGCCGGACTTTTTTTCAAGAGAGGCATGAGTTTCTGTGTAATGTGAAAGGAGGGCTCGAGATTGGTTGCCATCACATTGCGAACAAAATGGGTGGAGATATTTTCAAATTCTCTTCGGGGGTCGATGGCCGCATTGGAGATAAATCCGTCGATAGCACTATTGCTCTTTAGGATTTGTCCGCAGGCTTCTTCTCTCGATTGAGGGTCGGACAATTCGCAAGTAATCGTTTGGATTTGTTCTTTATGAGAAGAGTGTTCTTCAACGACTGCGGCCAGTTTCTCCGGATTCCGGCCCATGAGAATGAGATTGAGTCCTTGCCTCAGGAAATCGGGAAGAATGGCATGTCCAATGCCACTGGTGGCGCCGGTCAGAACAATGGTTTTGCCTGAGAGATCGTTGAATTGGAAGGAGGTATCGGTGTTCATGGGGTTAAGAAAGGCTTAGGCAAAACTGACTCTTGGTTGTCCCAGGGGTTCCTTCTGCATGTGGAAACGAGTGAGCCGATGCAGGAGGTCGAGTTTTAAGGAGGCAAAGGAAGAGTTGTTCCAAAGGTTGGTGTATTGGTCTGGATCGGTTTCCAGATCATAGAGTTCCCCTTCGGAGAGATTTTTGTAGACGACGAGTTTATAGCGGTTTGTGATCAAGGTGTGTTGATTGACGGTTGTTTGAGAAGCACGCAGTTCGATCAGTGTAGCATCCTGAACGGAGTCGACCCTTCCATCTAGGATGGGGGTTAGGTCTGTCCCTTGAATACCCTGGGGGAGGGAGGTATGGCAGAGATTGAGAATGGTTTTGGGAAGGTCGACGAGATTCGCCAGGCCGGAGACGGTGCCGCGTGAGGCGATATGGCCGGGTCCCCAGATGAGCAGAGGCACTCGTTGGCAATCTTCATAGGCGGTTACGCCTTTGCCCCAAAGCCCGTGGTGGCCATGCATTTCGCCGTGATCAGAGGTATAAATAATGATGGTGTTGTCGAGCTGTCCGGTTGTTTCGATTGTTTTCAGAATAGCGCCAACCCGATCGTCGAGAAAAGCAACCATGCCCAAGGTCGCTTGAGTGGCTTCCCTGACTCGTTCATCTTTTACAGGTTCCCCAAAAACGGAAGGAATGGAGCATTTTTCATGAACGGCACCTCCCAGGATATCTTCTTGAACGCTTCTGTCATTTAGAGGATCAAAATCCTTTTCTCTGCACATGCGGTACAGGTCTGGTCGATCATCAAATTCGCCTTCGCGATAGCCTTCATAAATTTCTATTTCGTCTGTATCTACGGATGAGTACCATGGGTCCGGGCAGACAAGTGGTTCATGAGGATCCTCAAAACTGGCCCAGCAAAACCAAGGTTTCTGATCGGCGTTTCTTTCGATGTAGTCTGTTGTCAGGCCAGCTACCCAGGAGGTGTCATGATATTGTGCCGGTATTTCCCAGAGACCGCAGCGATGATGATCATAGGTGCTGCTTAAATAGGGAAACCATTGTTCATAGTCTACTCCTGCATCTTCCAGGAAAGTGCGGTAGTGCATGGCTTGCACTTTGTTAATCGTATGGCCCGTGCTGCCCTGGAATTCTTGAAATCCGAGATAGGGTCCTTGCCACGTTCTGAAAAACTCCGGAGAAGGATTGGGGGTCCCGGCCATATGCGAAATTTCATCTTCACGTCTGACGAAGTGGGTTTTTCCAAAGAGCGCCGTTGAATAACCGGCGGCTGAAAGAAGATCGGCTATGGTCGGCTTAGGGAAGGGGTCTGCTGAAACCCCAATAGAATAGGCCTGATGCATGGAAGGGTATTGGCCCGTGAGCAAAGAAACCCGTGTCGGTGTGCAGATGGGAGAAGGGCAGTAAGCTCTGTCAAAGTGAACGCCTTCTTTTCCCAGGCGATCGAGGTGAGGTGTCTTGATTCCCTTTACTCCTTTGATTCCCAGGTGATCGAAACGCTGTTGGTCAGTCGTAATGAGCAGAATATTTGGAGTCTGTTTTGTAGCCACTGGGATCAAAAAGTACAGGCACTCCTCAGTGGGTCAATAGGAAGTATTGTCTTATATAATGAGATCAGGGAGCCGTATTCTTGACGAAAGTGAAATAGTCGGTAGTTAGATTGAGGCAGATCACTTCAAAAGTGATCTTTGATTTTTTTATGAAGCCCTGGTCATTTATACAGATTACCGATTTACAACCGGGATCGCCTCGCTCTTATCGTTTTCAGCAGAGATACATGGACAATTGGCAGACGGCTTATCGCCAACTGCAGGCCATGGAAAATATCGATCTGATGGTAGTGGGGGGAGATTTGACGCGAGACGGTCATCTCCATGATTTTGAAATGGAGACTGCCAAACGGGAGTTGGATGCACTTCCTTTTCCCTATTATACTATTCCGGGTAATATTGAAGCCGGGAATAAATGGACGGATAAAAATGGGGGGACTGGCAGGAAAGATCCTGATTTGAATGTAACGGGTGAAATGTTGGATCGGTTTGCAGGGTACTTTGGAGATTTTCCCTGGAGTTTTATTCATAAAAATGTTCGATTCAGCGGGGTTTATGCAGCGGTAGTCGGATCCGGTTTGCCGCATGAAGAACGAATGTGGAACTGGGTGGAAAAAGAACTGCCTTCCCTACCAAGAGCAGAGCATCATATCCTGACCATGCATTATTCGCTCTTTATTGACGAATTGGATGAACCTTCCTGGGATATTACTAAGGAAGAAGAATACCTGGAGTGGTATTTCTCCATTGATCGACCTCATCGGTTACGGCTCTTTGAGGCTTTTCAGAAGGCCGGGGTAGAAATTGTTTTTAGCGGACATATTCACTGTCGGAAACCGCCGCAGGAGGTGGAAGGTATTCGTTTTTTCCGGTGTCCCGGTATTGCGATGTCACAATGGGAAGATCGTTGGCCGGACGGTGACCCGCGGCTTGGCTTCTATCGTTTTGATATCGATGGGGCTGATATTCAGTATACTTTTATTCCATTGGAAGAGGAGTCTCAATCGACTGCCGGTTATGGGCTCAGTGGTCATCCTGAGCCTCATCAGAGAGATTATTCTCTAGCTTGGGAAAAGCCGGAAACGTAAAAAGTAAATGAAATTGAGAATGAGAAATTTGGATACGAAGGGCGATTGTTTATGAAGGCGATAATGGTGATGTTTGATTCACTGAATCGTCACATGCTTCCACCCTATGGATGTGATTGGGTTCATGCGCCCAATTTCGAGCGCCTGGCAAAACGAACGGTTGTTTTTGAAACGAGCTATGTCTGCAGCATGCCCTGCATGCCGGCTCGGAGAGACTTGCATACAGGTCGCCCGAATTTTCTGCATCGTAGTTGGGGGCCACTGGAACCGTTTGATGATTCCATGCCCAAGATGTTGCGAGAGGCTGGTATTCATTCTCACTTGGTAACGGATCATTATCATTACTGGGAAGAAGGCGCCGGGAATTACGGTACCAAGTATTCAACCTGGGAAGCGATCAGAGGACAGGAGGGTGATCTATGGATTGGGCAGGTGGCAAAGCCGGAAGTTCCGGAATCTGTCTGGCCACGGAATGATCGGATGTGGTACCAGGACTGGATCAATCGAAAAGAGGTGAAGAAGGAAGAAGATTTTCCTCAGTTTCGAACCTTTGAACGCGGGATGGATTTTATTCGACGAAATAAGGAAGAAGATAACTGGTTTCTTCAGATCGAAACGTTTGATCCGCATGAGCCTTTTTTCAGTTCACCGGAGTCCAAAGCCATCTACAAGGAACATTACGAGAAGTATAAGGGAAAGCATTTTGATTGGCCACCTTATCGAAAAGTTCAGGAAGAGCCGGAAGAAATTGAGCATATCCGTTTTGAATATGCCTCACTGTTGAGCATGTGTGATCAACGCCTTGGTCAGATTCTCGATAAGATGGATGAGTATTCGATGTGGGATGATACTATGTTGATCGTGTGGACCGATCATGGTTTTATGTTGGGGGAACACGAGTGCTGGGCGAAATGCTGGATGCCATTTTATGAAGAGATCGCGAGAACGCCTTTTTTTGTATGGGATCCGCGTTCAAAGATTCAAGGTGAACGTCGTCAGTCACTGGTTCAGCCTTCGATTGATCTAGGGCCGACGTTGCTGGAATTCTTCGGATTGGAGTCGACCAAAGACATGTTGGGTAAATCATTGAAAGAAACAATCGAGAGTGACAAGGCGGTGAGGCAGTACGGAATTTTTGGCATGAGTGGCAATCATGTGAATGTGACCGATGGGAAGCATGTCTATATGCGTGGTCCAGTGACAGAGGATAATCGTCCTCTTTTTGAATACACTCTGATGCCGACTCACATGCAGAAAAGTTTTTCGACGGAAGAACTCAAGCAAACGGTTGGATTAGCTGAACCTTTTGGATTTACCAAAGAATGTCCAACCCTGAAGATCCCGGCTCGTGGCGGTTTACCTGGTAATGAACCGATCAAGCCGGACTTGCCGACGATGTTGTTCGATGTGAAAAAAGATCCTGGGCAGACGACACCGATTTCAGATTCCGCTAAAGAAGCGGAAATGACAGAGGCTCTTCGTAATCTGATAACGGAATGCAATGCGCCGAAAGAGCAATACGAGCGTCTTGGGCTTTAGTCTATTGTTCCCATTTAAAGGAAAGAAGAGATGACGATTAAAGGTGGTGTTTATCCCGTGATGCTTACCCCGTTTAATGGGGAGAATAAAATAGATTACGAGAGTTTGTCGGCTTTTATTCGGTGGTTTGAAGAGGGCGGAGCTGATGGGCTATTTGCGGTTTGTCAATCCAGTGAAATGTTTGCATTGTCGGTTGATGAAAGAGTGGAGCTCGCGCAGTTTGTTAAGGATCATTCGAGCCTGGAGGTCGTTGCGTCCGGTCACATCGATAAATCATTTGAGCAGCAATTAGAAACGATGTATCGTATTGCGGATACAGGGGTGGATGCGGTTGTTCTACTCTCAAATGCTTTTGCTCAGGAGGATGAAAGTGATGAGATTCTGATCGAAAATTTAGATCTGTTTCTGAGTGCATTTAAAACGGAGAACCCCCTTGGGATATATGAATGTCCTCAACCGTATAAACGATTGTTGTCGGAAAGAGTCTTGGAATATATCCTCTCCACGGATCGGTTTATCTTTTTGAAAGATACTTCCTGTGATCTCAATCTGATATCTCGTCGTCTGGATTTGCTGAAAGGAACGAATCTCGGTTTGTACAATGCGCATGCCGGAACATTGATCGAGAGTCTCCAGCTCGGCGGAAAAGGATACAGTGGTGTTCATGCCAATCTTTCGATTGAATTGCTCAGTTATCTTTGCAGGTATTTTGCCGATTCTGAGAAAATCAGTGAGGCCGTCGGAATGTTGGCTAAGGTTGATGCACTTCTGTGGGATAATTTGTATCCTGTATGCGCAAAGGAAATGTTGAAGCAGAGAGATGTTTTTAAAACGATTGAAACGAGAACAAAGAATACGTTACTTTTTGAAGAACAAAATAGATGTGAAACGGAACTCCTCCTGAAGGAATTACTGAAATTTGAAGCGAAATTGATATAATGAGACTGGATGGTAAGCGAATTATTGTAACCGGAAGCACGACAGGTATTGGCGAAGCGATTGCCCGGCGTTGTGTGCAGGAGGGGGCTAAGGTGATTTTGCATGGGCGGGACCAGAAACGGGGTGATGCGTTGTGTGAGGAGTTGGGAAAAGCTGTATCGCTTCATGTGGATGATTTGGCAGATCCGGAAGCTCCCGCTCGCCTGGTGTCATACGCATTGGATACGTTCGGTGGCTTGGATGGTCTGGTGAACAATGTAGGATGGCCGTCCAGGGGAACGTTTTATGAAACGGATTCTAGCCAGTTTGATGAGATTATTGGGGTTAATCTGAAAGCTCCCTTTTTAATGGTTAAAGCTGCTATTGAGGCTTTAAAAAAGTCGAAAGGAAGCATTGTGAATATTGGGTCGGTCAATGGATTTTGCGGCGAAAATACTCTGTTTGCCTACAGTATTGCAAAAGGAGGGTTAATGACGATGTCACGAAATCTGGCCGAAGCTTTCGGCCGTGATGGCGTTCAGGTAACTCATCTTAATGTTGGCTGGGTTTTGACGTCCAATGAATACCAGAACCAAATCGACAATGGACAGCCGAAAGACTGGCATCTCAATATTCCGGCAGAATTTGCACCCTCCGGTCGATTGATTGAACCATCCGAAATTGCGGCAAATGTGGTCTTTTGGTTGAGTGGTGAAAGCGGGCCTGTTACGGGTAGTGTGATTGAGTTGGAGCAGTATCCGATTATCGGACGAAATCCGGAAAAATCGGACTGATAGGGGTTTATTCTATAGAGGTATAGAGAATCTGTATCCTCTGAAATTAGGATCTCTTTTACGCCTGGTTTAACTATAAGATTTACTGATGGCGTTTTTAATTGCAGTTAATAGTCACAATTTTATGGATCGTGTTTATGAACATTTCACCGGAACAAATTTCACAGTATAATGAAAAGGGTTGGATCGTTGTTGAGGAAGTCTTTACTCGAGATGAAGCGGAAACGATTGCCCAGGAAGCGTTAAGAGTCAGTGAGGCCGAATTAAAAGAAACCAACGAAGATTATAAGGTAGATCATTCAGCTGATGGCAAGGTAGCTCCCCGTAAGATCGATCGTCCGTTTGAGAAAGATGAAGTATTCCGTGATTTTGTTTTGGATACGAGATTAAGGAAAGTGATTTCTGCTTTTTTTGGTAAAGAACCTCTCTTGGTAGTGGATCAGATCTTTATGAAGCCACCGCAGTTCGGTTCAGCTAAGCCGTATCATCAAGACAATGCTTATTTTTGCTGTAAACCAATCGATGATGTGATCACGGCGTGGATAGCTCTGGATGATGTGGATGAGGAGAACGGTTGTTTGCGTTATATTGATGGAACCCATAAAGAAGGCCTTGTGCCCCATAAACCGATTCCGGGAGAGGAACACAATATGGCTCCGAGTGACGAGGATGTGGATCTAAGTCGAGAATCATTGGGTAGAGTGAAGAAGGGTGGTGTCTGTATTCATCATGGATATACGCTGCATACTTCTCACCGAAATGAATCGGGTCGTTGGCGCAGAGGGTTTGCCACTCATTGGGTGAGTAAAGACGTGACCTGCGATATCCATACTCTGGACAAGGCGTATTATAAACGAGACGATTACCCTCGGAGTTGATCAGGTTTTGGGATAAATTCTAATTTATCCGATGGTTATGTGTATGTGACATGCGATTGAGCGTAGCTGTCAGTTCATTGCATTTATTGTCCCGGATTATTATTTTCTGTTTAAGAAGAGCTTTAATAGTTTATTTGAGCCTGAAAGTAAAATTAGACAGCCATGTTGGATTATCTCAAAAAGGTGTCTTTGGGGTTATTTATCGTTTTGTGTATGTGAATGATCAAATTTCCTATGCAAATTGAGCTTCATTGGAATTTGGTGTACCGTATTGTGGGGTTTTCTTTAAGGAAATTTGAATTTTTGAAAGCCCCTTTAGATTGCTCCGTTTTGCGACGATTAAACCATCATGAGAAAATGATTCGTTCATGTTAGCTGAAGCTATAATATTGTATCCTTTAGATTTAATATACTTAAGACAATCGATATGTAGAATATCGGTATGAGTGGAAATAAATAGATAATCAATTCGATTCTGTGAGAGCATATTTCTAGCACCTAATAACATTGAGAACTCAAAGCCTTGAATGTCTGCATGTAAGATATTTAGTTGTTTAATTTTTTTAGTTTTACAAAACTCATCAACAGAAATAGTTCGAGGTTTTCGTTGAGGGAGTCGGTCAACCATTGCTTTCAGAAAATGTCCTTTACATTGATTTAGCTTAAAATTTAGTTTCCCACTTTTAAGGTTGGCAGGGTCAGGTTCCACTAGGAAACAAGTAGCTTGCGGATGCTTCTTTAAAAGCGATAGAGAGTAAAATCCCCAATAAGCTCCTAGTTCAAGCATAGTACATTCTTTGGGCAAATATTTTATCACCTCTTCAAACACTCGTTCTTCTTGAGGTTCGTGAACTCCTTTATTTTCAATAAGCATATTTAGCATTCCGCTACCATAATAGCCGTTAGCACATATCTTTACACCGTTGTGCATAGTAATATGGTACTTTTCTAATTTGCCTGCATCTGGAACGCGTTTTAAAAAGGCATTATCGGGCGAAGAAATAACATCGAGAATTCTCTTTTTCCAGTGACTGTTAACATGGCCGATGGCCTTTTTTGCTTTATCTGATGATTGGAAATATTTCGAAAAACGATAGGTTCTAAATTGATCTAAGAGAACTTGTGGAATGATTTTTCTGACCAGCTTTTTCATATTTTTAGTCTAATGCAGAATTAAAGTATGCGGTAGAGCGTCACCTCCAATGTATTTTTAGACTTAAGTGCTTTCGGTTATAGAAATTAAAACAATTTTCTCTATACTTGTCTAAAAAAGTCTGGTGAATATAAAAGCAATCTAGGTATGGTATTTCTTTTATTAGAATATAACCATGATCTTTAAAAAGATCTCGGAGAAGCTCGGTTGGCCTCTCTATAGTGACACATCTAAAAGTGTATTTATGAAAATCAAATCCAGCTAAAATTCTTTCTTCTGCTCCTTCTACGTCAATGGATAAAAAATCAATAATACTTGGTGCCTGCTGATCTTCTAACACACGATTTAAAGATATCGTTTTTTGTTTTATTACCTGGTCTGCCTTTACGTCCGACTCTTTATTATCAACATCTGAATCCACTATCCCGCCATTAAGGCCTTTAAGAGCAAAATCGATTTTTCCCTCTGATTTGTCGAGACAGACATTAAGGCAGACAGCACTCCGATTCTTATTGAGTTGTTTAAAGATCAAAGGGTTAGCCTCAATGCATATGCCTGACCAGTCATATTTCGATTCTAGTATATAAGTATTGTTAATCCTTATCCCGTCATTTGCGCCAATATCCAAAAAATACCCGCTTCTTGTCTCATTGAAGGCTTCACCATATACCCAATAATCCTGCCCCGCTTGTGAGATAACAGATGAATGCTTATAGAGAAACCAGAACAAAGAGGGCCCAATTGACTGAGGTATTAATTTTTTAATTATCGTTATAATTGTTTGTATCAAATTATATCCCCCCACGTTTTCTTTGGAATTTAGTCAGTTCCGTCCCTCCATTTTTGGTTCAATGCCTTAGTGTTAGTTTAGTCAATTGAAAAAATTAATTTTATGGATTTGACGAAAGAACTCAGCGGAAGAAATTTTATCGGGCGATTTTGTTAATTGCCTGTTTTCTCAAGACTATCTCACATAATCCATCTACTGAGATGTTTCCGTCCTGATGGAGGATATTTATTTGAAGCTGAGTCGCCTCTTCTTTGATGCGGTTATTATGCCAAAAGCTTTGCGCCGGAAATTTTTGTATGTGCCGTTCTTGATCATCTGGAGAATCTCCTAACCACTTCACGTTTTTCTTTTTGCATTTTTCCTCGATCATTTTCTTTCTCGTTTTTCAAGAATTGATTCCGATGGAACGATCCAACTTCAGTAGATGTTATCCGATCTCATGGGAGCAATCCTTCTTGGCCGGAAAACCATCCATCTATTACGATTGAGGGTTCTCGATTAAGATATCTTCGCGCGATTCGTTCAAAAATCGGACGGCCATCGAAATGAATCAGATCGCTAGCGGCGTGGATTTACCGCTCATTGGGTGAGCAAGGATGTAACCTCCGATATTTATACTCTGGATAGGGTATATTATAAACGTGACGATTATCTTCGGAGTTAAATTATCTAGGCCACCGCTTCTCGATTTCTGGAAGTTCTGGAAACGGAGTATGTGGTTCTTCCTGATACCAGTAGGCAACTGAAGCAATATCATCCGCTAGCGGTTGGTATTTCCTGTTGGGCCACCATCCAAGAGCTTGGATGGTTACATATAGGTTTTTATCGAAAAGAATGGGATCCATAATGTGCCAGCGATACAGGCTCCATTTGGGAGGGCCGTCGCCGCCAGCATGTTTGAGCACATTACCGACGTATGCTGTACTGTAAATTTCTGGAAACCCCCAGCTTCCGCAAAAATAGTCCTCTGTTCCAGTTCCACAGATTGTTGGAAATTCAGTGTCGCCGTCCATATAGAACTTGATTTCGCCTTCACCAAACCATCCATCAGATAATTGCGTCCATGCCAGGAAAGTGCCAACGTACTTACCCTTACCCTTAATGTCATCGACAATCATGTAGTCAGGATTTGCGCGATCTGTCACTGCTCGCCGCCACTGCGCGTGGAAGTAACCGGTATTTTCGGGTACTTCAGTTTGAACGTATGTGATCTGATAGGTTAACAGGCCCAACTCATCCTTGTCTTCGTTCGTGAAGGTAATTTTGGCTCTTTTCCGGAAGGGCATCGGCCAGTAACAATTGAATGCTGATTTTGGGTTGGCGATGACAGCAAGAGAATTAATTGGTGAGAACTTATTGTGCCCAACAGCAAAAAAATCTGATACTGGGACTTCTATCGAGGGAGATTCCTCATCATCCCAATAAAATCGGATGATGTGTGAACGACCTTTTTCCGGGTCGGCTACAAGCCAGATGTGTTGAATCACTCCAGGCCCTTCCACATCCATGATGGTTAAGGTTTCACCGGATTTAACTTTGTGAAAAGGGTTAACTTTCCATCCTTGTCCGAGATCACTTGCAGCGGCGCTGAAAGGTAGTTTTTCTGGATTTGGTACTGCCATACCACCTTTCCCTTTTTCACCAGTTGGATTTTCTGGAGAGACAGAACGTGTCCGTGCATTGTTCAGAATTGGCAGTCCTCCAAGCCCAAGTCCAAGTGTTTCAAAATTGTTCATAGATTCTTCTATTTTGTTTTGCCTAACAAGTTATTGAACAGTTTCTGCACAATTCCGGAACCAGACTATTGAGTCAATGTTTAGCTGGTTTGGACAGGGTTAATAAAATAAAGAGGGTCTTTATTATATTATCCTTCCTTCAGTCCTGTTAAATCAGACATCATTTCAATTCTACCATTACCGGGGGAAATGTTCGCGGAAAAATCATCGGAGAGTTCAATGCTGGAGGCTGTTTTCAAAAGAACTTCTTTACCGTCAACGCTGTTGCGGACTAGGTCCATTGATCCACGATGTGTGAAGATACAGCCGATCAGATTGACCCTGGTTTTCAAGTAATCGGGCATTGCGTCATTTCCTGTAAAGTCGATGTGGTTTTTCCGAAAGCTTGAATTGGTAACTGTGACAACGTCGACTGGGGTATCAATGGATAACCATTCTCGCGGTTGATCATGTAAAACCCGAATACTGTCAAAAGTGATTTGTTCCTGTTGAGCAATGGTTGCCCCTGGGTAATAAGATCGGCTATACCGGTCGTTATCAAAGTGGATGGAGAAGCCAATCCGTGGTTTCTTGAGGAAGATATCACGAAAGGTGACATTGCGAACGCCGGCGGTGTAAGTGACATCGGATTGCACGACTCCCCAATTGATACCATCCAGAACAGTGCTCCCATGTTCGTGCGTGGGTTGGGTAATGGATGTATAAACAGTTCCATCCGGTTGGGCCTGGACGCGGTAAATCTTGCCATTGCATACGACGGAATCCGATTGTTGTACTTCCATGCCTGGCCTCCAGTCGATCCATGCGCCCGCCAGGATGCGACAAAAGAAGCCCACCTTCTCATGGTTGGCGTCCAGATCATGGCAGTTTTCCACCACACCGTCTTCTATCCAACCCAGTTCCGGATTACCTACAGAATAATCATGAGCATTGAGGGCCACGGCATCATCAAAGGTTTGAAAGATTCCGTTGCGAATAGTGAAACGTTTTCCTCTGCCCAGATGCACGCCGTCTTTGTCACCTTTAATGATAACATCATCAATGATGATATCCTCGAAGGTGCAGACGTGAATGGCAAACTGAGCCTTACCAAGATCCATTAAACGAAAGCGATCAATGCGCAGGTCCTTGATGTAGAAAAAAGCAATTTGTCCATGCAGACCGTAGATTTTGTAACGACGCACATCGATATCGTTCACAATAATGTGCAGTCCTTTGACTGTGATATTGTGATCGTATGTTTTTGTCAGTGCACCTTTGTTGAGCAAGACGTGAGTAAAGGGACCTTGCTCATCTACTTTCTTGAGAAAAACATTATTTCCGAAGATCAATGAGGTATTGCTGCCAACATAAACCGTGTCGGCAATCTTGTAGGTGCCCGGTTGGCTCACCACAATGGTGCCGCCCTGATCGACTGCTTGTTGCAATGCCTTTGTATTTTCGATGCCGCTCTTTGTCGGAAGAAAACCAAAGTCAGCTGCGTTTATAAATCCGCTTTGATGCGGTTGTCCATCTTTAGTGGAATCTTGGTTCATTTTGAGACTTTAAAAAGCACCTGCACTCTTTTAGAGTTAAAATAAGGAGTCAAGATTTGTGGTGTTCTTAGATGTGTCTTTTTCCCTTTTGATTCATTTCCGTTTTGCGTCTTTGTCGGAACACCTTTTGATGGGTTTCAGAGGATGAAAAATCTCGTCTATAAAACAGCGCTTGGGTCGTCTAGCATCGATCCATGGGAAACCCAATTTGCTTTCTTTTGGTACAATGATGAAGAGATCTTCCACGATTCTGAAAAAGATCTGGAGATCAAAGCAGAGCGTTTTGCTGAAAGTGGCGTCAATCATGTGATAACGTTCAGTTGCACTCATTTCCGATGGTCTTTCCATGCCTATTGGGATCTGCTGAATGAAACACTGACGAAGGTGGTGGATGCTTGTCACAAGCATGGGATGTTGGTCACCGAACATCACTCTTCCGAATTGAGTCATTACATTGGCAGCGATGAAGATCTGGCCTATTTGAAAGATATTCTCAGAGTGAGGCAATCCAGGGTAGAGTCCTGGCCCGAGATTATTGCTTCAGCGAAAGGAGATCCGGTCTTAATTGATGATATCAAGCGTTCCGAGATGATCCAGATTGATGGGTTTGCCGGAGAGTTTAGACCCAATGGCTATCATGGCTACTCGATGTGTTTTAATAATCCGCATTATCGCCGAGCCTATTTCAAATACCTGGAGAGCGTTTATGCAACGGGAGTCGATGGTATCATGACGGATGATGTTCAGTGGATTGGCGGTAATCCTTACGGTAACGCATGCAGCTGCCAATACTGCCGACAGAGATTTGCTGAAAGCACTGATTTTGAACTTCCGGGGAAGGGTGATGCATGGCTGCGTTTCGTGGAGAATCCGAAAAGCCCTGCTTATCTGGCATGGTTGGATTTTCGTTTCAGGACAGTTGAGGAATTTCACATAGCCGTGAAAGAACATTATGAGGGATTGGGTTTTCGGTTATTGAGACCAAACTATTGTTCTTCTGTTTTGAACAGTAATCCGAGCGCTTATGCTCTCGATACCTTACCTGAATTGGACTGGGTTTTTCAGGAGTCCTGCTATTCAACGATTATTCGTTATTCCTGGCCTCGTTGGGCAGTGGAGGAGGGGCATCGTTATGCCTTAGGCCGTATGCGTGATATCCCTCCAATGGTCATGTTTTATCCGGACCGTCCGGATACCACTTTTTTTTGCTGGGCCTTGGCCATGAGTTGGGGCGCCAAATACCTTGGCACGGATGAGGGGAAAAATGCGGATGAAACAGAAAAAATGCTGCGGCAGTTTGAAGAGCGGCATCAGCGGTTATTACAGAATCCGAAAAAGATTTCGAAACTCGCGTTTTACGATGCAAAGCGAAACCGAGAATTGTATCAAAATTATGATACATCCACAGGTGTATGGACCACATCCTGGGCTCAGGCCTGTTTGTTGAATAATGTTTCCTTTGATTTTCTTCTGACCAATGAAAGGGAGCGTATCGAGAACTATGATCTGATCATTTTGCCGGATATTGCAGTATTGAGTGATGATGAGATCGAAGTATTTAGACAATTTGTGGTAAATGGCGGAACGATCATTTGGGGAGGAAAAAGTGGATCACTCAATTCGGAAGGAATGGACCGTTCCGATCATGAATTGGCCTTGTTGCTGGGAGTGACAGAAATACCGAAGGAATGCGAGAACCAGTCAATTTCATTGGGTAAGGGTACGATCGTTTTTCTGCCGGATGGTTTGGAAAAGACGACACCCCTCAATGGAGTGAATCTGATGCGATTTGATGCCGATGCCAAAGAGAAGAGAGTCCCTTATGATTCATTTTCCGTTGCGCATCAAAAGCAGTTCAATGATTTGGCGAGATATATTGAATCCATGATTCCCGGAGGAAGTCGCTTGAGGGCTCCGGATTTGCCGGAGGGTGTTCTTGTGTCCCTCTTTGTCTCGCATGATGAATCCTCTCTCGTCATCCATGTTCTCAATGTTTCGGAAACATTGGAGGTTCCTATACCGGAAGGTGTTAATCACGAAGATCGTATTCCCTATCCGGAATTTTCGACACAGGTGATTGATCTTGAAGTAGAATTGCCGGGGAGATGGAGCAATTGTCAGTTGATAAATGCATCGGCCTATCAACCGGACCGTTCAGACTTTGTGACACTGACGGTGGTAAAGGATGATGGAGGACAAAAAGCCATAGTGAAATTCGATATAGAAGATCTTCGGGAATATACACTGATCGAACTGAATTTTGTCTAATGCGAACCTATGCCTATTTATTTAGACAGGATTAACAAGATCTATAGATGGAGCTTTAAAGGGAGATCTTTCCTGTGAGCGTCAAATAGTTTGCGGTCAAAATAAGATGTGATGATTTTTCATCTATTGGCTAACGCTGAGCTCTAGCAAGAGTGGAAGTCGCGGAGCAACTGTAACGAATTACCTAGAAGTGTTTTGTTCGTTTTTGGTTCTATGTTAAGAAAGCGATTCCACGACAATCATCTTCTTTCTGAGGAACAATCAATCCGGCTATCAGGGCACGTAGGAAATATGCGGAATCCTCGTCTGGAGGGCTCCCGGTTTTCGCTTCTGCTGCTGCGAAAACTTTTTCTTCATCCGCTCCAATTGCTTCGACCAACTGCGCGGCTTCTCGCATTTTTGTGATATAGTCATCAAATTCTGCCCGGATCATCACTTTAGCTTCGTGTCCTTCTACATAATAGGCGGCGTCAAAAGCTTGCAGCGAGTCGAGTAGAGGTAGTAAACGCAGGGCTGTGTATTGGCGAGGTGCGTAAATAGTATTGTAAAGGCAGTCGCCCAAAAACAGCACGCGGTCGGGCAAAATAAACATGACCGATGAATCCGCCGCATGGTCTCCGCCCACATGTTTAATCTGGCATGTCACAGTGCCCAGTTGCAGTTCCAGCGAATGTTCAAAGATGATATTGGGTGGGGCGATACATACAGTTCGAGGAGTAGGCAGTTCTTCTTTGATATCTTCGACGCTTCTGGTAGTCGCTTTGCCTTGTGTAATTTGTTGTTCAAGCCCTACATCGCTCCAGTCGCGCTTTGCCAGTTCCTTGAGCCTTTCTGCCGTCAAACTCTGTGCAACTATCTGCGCACCGACTTCTGTAGCACCGAATACATGATCCCAGTGCGAGTGTGTAAGTGCGACATAAGTGGGTGCAGAAATTCCTTGTTCGGTCAACTGATCGAGAAACTGACGCGTATGAGCAGCCGATGCACCGGCATCCAACATTACCACTTCATTCGTGCCAACGACTGCGGACAATGAGGGACGGTCCGGCTTTGCGGGAGGCATATAGTAAACGTGATCGGTGATTTGTTTGAGCGTAGATTTGTTCATTTTTTGCAGAACAAATTATTGTAGATATTCTGTATTATCTGATGGCAAAAGGCTAAGTCAATGTTTGCCAGGGAATTTTGGATAGCCCCTCTAATGGCGAAAAATAGAATAGAGGAATTGTTCAGCGCGGAAGTTCCCAGCGAACGGCGGCTGTCGCAATTCCTCCCTTGTTGGCGCATTGAGCATAGAGAAAGAGAGCCGAAAAATTCCGGCGCAGGAGAAGTTCTGTTAGTTCCGGATCCTCTCGGACGAAATCCTGATATCGGAAAGTATAGGTATTTTGCATGGAGGCATAATGATTAAAGGTTGCCTCATCCAGGTAGGCTTTTTTCTCTGCCAATTCCAGAATTTCCGCATCGATTAGAGGGTAAGAAAAAGGTGTTATGAAGGCTCCATTCGGAATCTGAAGTGTATTTCCGAAGCAACCGGCATTTCTCATCGAAGGGGGTGTGCAGTCA
>JANQKU010000141.1 GCA_028280955.1 Opitutaceae bacterium | reverse complement strand
AACATCTGAAACAACCGAATTGAGCAGCCTCCCCTGGCAAACGGCCTACCAAAATCTAACCAATGCCTTTGACGAAGATGATGGAGGTTTTGGTGGAGGTCCTAAATTCCCCCAACCCAGCAACCTTTCTTTTCTCCTGCGTTTTCACGTCAATCGAATCGGAACGGAAACTCAGAAAAAAAACGTATTGCGCATGGTTACCCAGACGCTGGAACAAATGCAGGACGGCGGTATTCATGATCCTTTGGCGGGCGGCTTTCATCGCTATGCCGTCGATCAGGAATGGAGAGTCCCTCATTTTGAAAAAATGCTCTATGATCAGGCCCTCTTAACCATCGTTTATCTCGAAACCTATCAAATCACCAAAAACCAAACCTTCCTGAAAACTGCCAAGCGCACTCTTGATTATGTGCTCAATTACCTGACCTCACCCGACGGAGGTTTCTATTCCGCTGAAGATGCTGAAAGTCTTCCTCACAAAGAGGCGACAACAAAGGAAGAAGGCGCTTTCTATATCTGGACAGCTGACGAAATTAAGAAAATTCTTGAAAGCAAAAATTACGAAATCTTCGCCCAAGCTTACGGTATCGAAGACAATGGAAACGTCTCTTTTCGCAATGATCCCAGAGGCGAATTGAAAAATCAAAACGTCCTCTATCGAAAAGCCTCAGATAATCAACTTGTTCAAACCTTTGAAAGAGACGAAAGCGAAATTAAAACTTCTCTGGCTAAAAGTCTTGAAACCCTACACAATGCCCGGCAACAACGCCCGCACCCCCACCTTGATAATAAAATTATCGCCGAGTGGAACGGCTTGATGATATCGGCCTTTGCCAAAGCCTACCAAATTACTCAAAACAGCCAGTATTTGGATACAGCCATAAAAGCAGCCGATTTTCTTAAAACAAAAATGACGGACCCTAAAAACGGTCGCCTCATTCGCATCTATCTCGATGGACCCGGTGATACAGAAGCCTTCTGTGCCGACTATGCCAACGTCATCAATGGCCTCCTCGATCTCTATGAAGCTTCCTTCCAAATCGAATGGCTCCAATGGGCCGCTGAGCTCCAGGCAATACAGGAAAAACTTTTTTACGACCTAGAGCAGAACACTTACTTCAGTACCGCCAAAGGCCAAGGGGACATCATTGTAAGAATGCGTAATGGCTATGACGGAGCCACCCCTTCCGAAAATGCCATCTCTGTTCTCAATCTCCTTCGCCTTGCCTCTCTCACCGGAAAAACGGAATTCGCCAATCAAGCCACCGAAATTATTCTCAGTTTCCAGGACACACTGGAAAGCCATCCGCAGAGCATGTCACAGCTTCTCCTCGCCACTGACTTTCTCCTCTATAAACCCAAGCAAATTATCCTGGCGTCTACCAAAGAAGATCCTGCCCTTCTGCCTTTCCTCCAAGAAATTCACCAACGATTTATTCCTCGAAAAGTATTGATACTTGCCGATGACGCAGAGGGACAAAAATACCTCTCCCAGGATAATCCCTTCATCGCGGAAATACAGCCCATTGACAATAAACCAACCGCCTTTGTCTGTGAAGACTTCACTTGTAAACTCCCGACTAATGATCTTAAAATCTTTAAAGGGCAGCTCTAAACAAATTTTGACCCAGTTCTAAGGATTAAAAACCATGAAAGCAAATTCCGCCTCTATCATCTTTCAGGTATCAAACATTGCAGATGCGATCAAATTCTACACAGAGTCATTGGGTTTCGAAAAAGACTTTATCTATGGGGATCCTCCCTTTTACGCCGGTGTTCTCCTCAATGACGTCAGCATTCATCTGAATACCTATCCCAACAATGCCAAAAGATGCGGCATGGGCTCTCTCTACATCCATTGCGACGAAGTCGATGCCTACTATGAGACGATTAAAGCAGCCAACGTTTCCATAACCACTAAGCTGGACTCTTACGATTATGGTATGCGCGATTTCCAAATTCAGGATCCGGATGGCAATGTCATCTGTTTTGGCACTCCGATCGAAGAAAACAATGGATAGCTATCGTATCATCGCAAACTATTACGATCGATCCTACGAAGCAAAACCCCATCTAGAGGACTTACCGTTTTATATTGATTTTGCCAATCAAAACGGAGGTCCAATCTTAGAACTGGGATGCGGGACCGGAAGAATCCTTCTGCCCATTGCACGTAGTGGTATTGAAATAACAGGACTCGATATTTCTGAGTATATGCTAGCTGTTCTAAAAGAAAAACTAGCTGACGAGACAAACGAAGTTAAAGCAAAGGTAACATTACACCATGGGGATATACGTTCCTTCAAAACCGAGAAAAAATACGCCCTCGTCACCATACCTTTCAGAGCGCTACAGCATATGTATTCGATCTCGGATCAGATCGCCGCACTCAACTCTGCGAAAGATAGTCTCAGTGGAAACGGCCTCTTAATCTTTGATGTTTTCAATCCTCACTTCGATAAAGTTTATGCAGGAATCGGAGAAGAATACCTTGATTTCGAATGGACTTCAGGTGATTCCCAAATCAAACGCTATTTCAGAAAAGATTCCATTGATAAAAAGAATCTGAGTTTTACCGGTGCATTTATCTTTCGAACCTATCGCGATAACCAATTAATTTTGGAAGAAGAGGATCCAATTAAAATGAGTTTTTATACCTTTCCTCACCTTCAATTACTTTTCAAAATTGTTGGCCTGGAAATCGTTGAAACCTTTGGCTCTTTCAAAAAGGAAGACTTAACCGGCAATTCACCTGAAATGATCTTTGTATTGCGCAAGGAACAAAAATGAATAAACACGAAAAAATAAACTACGTTGAATTTTCGGCAAAAGATTTCGAGCAGACCCTTTATCTTAGAAATTGGCATCAGCTATCACCAAGGGAGAAAAATCGCTCAAAAAAATTTAGCATGCTTTTTGCCATAGGGGTTATTATTTGGGTAACAGAATTTATCAGCTTACACACGGGTGGACCTTCCCTCTTCAACTGGTACATCGACTAATGTCACACTCTCACTATTGAAAAACATTCACCAGCCAGAGAACCAGGGAACCATTCATCAGAAGAACACCCATATGATAAGCAAAGAGGCACAATCCAATCTTTGGTCCAAATAGGCCAAAGTAATAACCCGGTGCCTCCTTCAAGAAAAAAACTGGCCGGCTGGCGATAGCACAGAAAAGGCAGATCTGAAAAACTTGTAACTGCCCAAGTTCTCCATTCGATGCCATTTGCCCAACCATTCCCATACCCGCATAGACATGGGCAAACCATGCCGCGAGAATTTTCAAGGTTTCAGCAGGCAATCCAAAAGCTTCTGGATTGAGGGGAAGCGCCTGAAAGACACCCTTTTGGTCCAACCAGTTAATAATCAGACTAGAAATAAAAGCGAAAAGCACAGCTCGACGAGCGATTTTCCATGTCACATCCAAGGCCGATTTCCACGGAGGTTGCTCGGTCTCTTCATTTTTTTTGTCCTTCGCGGAAGAGGAAGCAACCGATCCAAGTGGTTTTTTTTCAATCGTCAAAAAATGCGAAAGGAGCCCTGCACTGATTGATTTTGCGATGCCATTAAAAAGCATAAATCCGCTGTAGGCGAATGCGACCCTCATCGGTAAAAGCGAAAACGCCGCCGGGATGGTAAAAGTAATGATCAAGCGAACATGAGACGCTAGAGAAATGTAGACTGAAGCCAGCACGATTCCGGCCAGAGTGAGCTTCTTTTTTTTATAAAGATCAATCAACATCCCACTACCCGCATGGGCCGATCCAAGAGAAGCAAAGAAAGCGTGACCAATCGTCTGTTCAAAACCCGTAAAACGAACGATGGCAAAAGCGTAGCGATCCATGAACTTGAGCCATCCGGCAGATCGCATGTATTGAACGATAAAAATCGCCGGAACAGTCAGCTTTAGCATGCGAAAGACAATCTGTATGCTCTGTTCAAACATCCTTTTTATCCAGGCGATCCTCTACCATCCCTTCCCCTTCCAAAACGATTGCCTCCAATTGCTTTACCATCTCCTGCAAAGGCATTTTCCACATACCTCGCTCGATCGCCTCAAGCATACGTTCTCCCATATCTTTAAGCGCCCACGGATTGTTCTTTTC
>JANQKU010000094.1 GCA_028280955.1 Opitutaceae bacterium | reverse complement strand
CCGCTTCAACTTCTTCGCCAACTATACCTTCACTGAAGGTTTCCTCGAAGGATTCACAGCTGGATTGGGAATGCGCTATTCCTCAAAGGCTAATATGGGGCGCAATAACTCATGGATGTCTCCGGATGGTAGTGAGGGTTTCTTCACAGGCGATTACACCGTCTTTGATGCCAATCTTTCCTATCCTTGGGAAATTATTGGGTTGAATATCACCACTCAGTTCCAGGTTAGCAATCTGACGGACGAAAAGTACCATGAAGGTTCCTACGTATTGTCTCCAGCTCGTAACTGGACACTTTCCAATACGCTCTCCTTCTAAGGTCTTTTATCATTCCTGAGAACTTGTTCCGAGCCGCTCCTTTTTGAAGGGGCGGCTCTTTTTATCTCTCTATTTTTCAGTCAACTTTCAGGGACTTTTCAGTGAATTCTGAATCGGTCTTAAGAATGAAATCACCTGCTTGAAGTTTCCCCTTTGTAACGGTTACTTTTTGTAAATGCCCGTTTGTATCGCGGCGTAGCCAACAGAGATCAGCTGTCATCAGAGTAATATCCCAATCGAGTTGTTGGACCGAGACAGGACGTTGATGAGGATCTAAGGCGATGAGGAGATCACATTGGCCGGTTGTTAGTTCGATTTTTACTGCAACCTGGGAATCACCACATGGTTTACCGTCTTCTGTTTGTAAGGGGAGGCGATGAACAGTCTTTATGTTGGAAGCGCTCGCATAGGGTTCGATGATACTGATGAAGGTCGACTGTAATGGAGCGTCTCCTTGACGGCGTGTCATAATTGTGGGAATCCAATATTCACGGATCTCCGTATCTTGAAAACCGGAGGAAACCCATGTTTCAGCTGTGTGGGCAACAGCTCCGGTCGTTAGATCGATGATTCGGAGATGGATATCAGATTTCGGGGGTAGCTGTGCCACTTTAGTATCTATCTTCCAATCAGCGCTCCAGCCTGCAGGAGGATTTTCATCAGAATGAAAATATCGCATGAGCGTTTCGTGACCATATGGCTCCGCTGGTTTAAGTTGAAGGTCTTCCGTTGTTAGGTCTGCAACGTAACTATGGAAGAAACGAGCGTGATCACTGCCACCGATCACTCGAAAGATATCAATCACATAGGTGTCTTCTTCTGAGATATCGACGAGAGAGGCCGTTCGTTCATATTGTTCCCCTTCGATGGCTTCGGGAGCGGATATGCGCATGGAGCGAAAAGATTCACTCTCGACCCAGAGAGTTGTTTTACCAGCACCTTGCCTGGAGTCTTTTCCATCTACCACCACAGTATTGTGAGCTGCGGATTTTCTGTACCAGAGTGCTTGAGGGGATCGCCAGCCTCCGTATTGAACAGGTGGATATCCAAAGTCAGGGAGCAGATCAAGCCCTTTGGCAAAGAGACTCAGATTCATGGTATCTGCGTGGTGGTGATTGTAAAGGGTGTCATAGCTGAGGGAGAGAGCTCGTGCATTTTTTTCTTTGCCGGAGCGCAAAATAGCCAAATGCCATTCTTGAAGATTTATGCTTCCGACGGATGGATAAATGCCATGGTCGTCGATAACTTTTTGAATGGTAGTTTGAAAGAGGGTAGGATTTTCAGCAAAGAGGTCATGAGGCAATCCGTCCAGTGAATTGCCGTTTCCGCTGTACAGCATTTGGGCCAAGGCCGGGTCTTTTGTCAGTTGATGCAGTTGGCCCAGAACGGTATAGGCAGAAGGTTCCAGACCAATGGTCTTTTCAAATTCAACTCCGGCGTACCCAGTGGGTTCTTGTTTAAATCCTTTGCTATCTCCTACGCCTGGGTAGAATTTATGCAAGCACCAGGTATCGATGTGAAAACGGAAATGGTGGTGGAGGCGTGGGTTTCGTTTTAGAATATCAGAAAGAAATTCGGGTTCGATCCGGCTGAATTTCCCCAGAATTTTTACCATATTGCGAGGACCTATCGTCGCATATCCTGCGAGGCCTTTTTCTCCGGTAACTCCGTCTACGGCTGTGACTATATCCAATAGTTGATCGAAGAGCTGATCGATGTGTTTTCTATTATTTTTCCATCCCAGGATAGATTCAATCACTAGTATGGCATGTTCCTGACACGGAACGTTGCTGTAAATTTTATGTTTGTTTGTGAGAGATTCTTTAAGGATCCGGTTTTCGATGTTTTGCTGGATAGCTTTCGCGGAATCTTTGGGGTTTGTCTGATGGTGGAGCCTGGCTTTTTCACTTAAAAACCGAATGAGTTTTTCATCTTCGATAGCTAGAAAAATTCTATCGTACGCTTCGGCTAAAATGATGGCTTCTTTGGGGCAGTCGTGCCAGTTGGAAACATAACCATTGAAATCGGTAAAATTATGTTCGTAGACCAAACCTTGTGTCTTGAAATCGTAAGTAGGGTAGATATCGGCTACTCGATCAAGCAGGATAGCAGTGCGACGGCTGTATTCCTTATCGCCTGTCAAAATGTAGGCGGCGGATAGTGCCTCCACACCACCAAGAATCAGGTTTTTCCACTGCCCATAGATAAGATAAGCGCCGATGAAGCGCCAACGGTTTTCGCCTTCGACGTAACCTTCTCCGTCATCGACTCCGAAATCACGTTTTGTTCCTTCAGGTTCTTCCTGGTTAAAAAGAAGAGAACGATCGCCGAGTGCAGGGTCGAAGATGCCATGTTCGTCCAGTCCTGATTGTTGGTAGGCTCGAAAATCGTTCTTCGGAAAAAAAGAATCGCAATGTGGACATTGCACTTTCCATGGATGATTATGCGGATCAATTTTCCAATGGTACATGGTGACAGAATGCCGACAATTCGGGCAGTGTCCGTCGGACCAGACCATCCATGATCGAGTGATGTTAGGGCCGAAACCCATCTCCCAAAGTTCGTCATCAGAATATTTGAGCCAGGGTTGGGCTTCATTTATGATGGATTGCTTGATGTTGGCAGCCCATTCATAATTGGCGGCATTGTTTCGGGCACGCTCAATTAGCTTTTGTGGAAAAAAGACGCTTTCAGTTTTCATATCTCATTAGAGGCTGACTAAAAGAGAGGCAACCTCTCAGGGCCTGGGTTGTTTATGTATTCAGTAATTCATGTACTCAGTTTCTTTCAGAGTAGAGCCTTCCGGCATGCGCCACATATAGTTTGGATCGATATAGGGGAGGCGATCTCCATATGTCTCCGTTAATGAGATTTTCTTTTGTAGTACTTCGCCAAAATTGGTTCCGTAATCATGCATGGTCTCCCCGAAGGCGTTGATCGGTATAAAATCAACGGATGAAGTTTCCCATAGTTTGAGCAGGGTTTTAGTATTTTCCAATTCACTGGTAACCATTTCCTGAACCATGGTCAGTCTGGATTGTTTTTCTGTTTCATCTTCAGCTCTCAAATAGCCATGAACACCGGCAATCCAGGCGCAGAGGTTGCGAAGGGTCATGCAGTAACAACGATGGGCAATGAGCCGATCTCGTGTTTCGACGAATCGTTCTTGTGCAGCTGTTCCATCAGGTAGTTGGTCAGCCATTTTAGTTGAGAGAGCAATGGCTTGGTCGAGAGATTCCCACACTTTTGTATCAAAGCATTGCAATGAATCATCACATTCTTTGGGAGAAGTAATTTCCCATAGCATATCAGCTGCCATGTCGATATTATGCGGGTTGTTAAAATGTGAGAGGAAGTGTTTCTCATAGTATCGCCGTTCGCTTTCGGGGATGGCACCAATATCAGGGACAAAGGGGCGCGCCCAGAAACGATACCAGATAAAGCCTGCACCTCCGTATAGCCGATGACAAGGGGTTGATTCCACTGCCTTATCCGAAAGTTTCCATATTTGCAGCAGAGTTGCGGCAGCGTCTTTTCCAACTTGTTTGAGGGCAGCTTTTTCAAGGATTTTATCAATTTCCTGAGATGGGTCTATCTGAAAGGCGCAAATCACTTCACGATTGATGCTATTGGCCACCAGATAAGGAGGGTCTATGAGAACATCAACTTTGGCGAAACCTTCATCGTATGCGCGCTTTAGATTTTTCTGTGTCCACCATGGACTGGGAACTCCAAGAACGTAGGCACTTCCACGAGTAGAGGTATCTGTGACAAAGTCAGAGTTCTTTTGCCGGACTTCCTCTAATTGGGTTTTCCAGTTTTCGGTATCGACGTCATTTCTCTGAGAGATCATTTTCAGATCGATACCGTTATCAATCCCGGCCATGATAATCCCGGATTCCTCAGCGATATTTTTCAATCCGGTGATAATGCGGAAATGAGGGTGTGTTTCATGAGCGGCATCTCGCAGCAAACGATAATAACGAATGACGTTTTCAGCTGCGGCTTTGGCAATGACATCGTCGGGCATCCATTCCTTAATAATGTAGGGCCCTCCGTTTCGTCCCGGGTAAAGGCTGGCGGTGTATTCAAAGCCAGCGCCGCTGTCGTTGATCAGTGTTGTAAGGAAGCCCAATTCAGGGACTTCTTTGAGGACGTTTCGGATGAGTTCTGCATAGTGCCACCGGACAGCTGGATGAGCCAGGGTAAGAGTGTAGCGGGGCTCAAAACATCTGAAGGGATGGTCAACCCGGGCGCCTCGGAGGAAGGGATAACGCCGGAGAAGGGATTCCGGGACCGAACGGGGGTTGGCAATTTCCATGCCGGGAATAAGGCCATATTTATCTGCTAATTGAGCGAGCTTTTTGAGAGAATTCAGGTTGGTTTCGAGGCATTCCGGTGGGTAGGTACCCTGATTGAATTTTGTTTCTACGAACTGGTCTATATCTGGGAGGTAATCATAGAAACGGTAGTAGACTTCTCCTTCTGGGCCTCTGTCTTGACCGAAGGGAAGAGCCAGTTCGTTCACGATGACACGTGAGGACCCCAAACGTGCTAATTCCTGCATCGATGATTCAATATCTGAGAATTGGATTTGTTGATCGCGATTTTTTAGAAATCCTCTTCGTCCAATGAGAAGGTCATCGCGAGCGGTTATATCAGATAGACTAATGGTGATTCGTTTTCCATCCGCAAATGCTGAGGCTTTTTCATCGAGCCAGTTGTCTCTGACATGACAAAAGAGGGTGTAAATAAGATGGGGGCGGGAGGCGATGATCTCGCCACTTCCATTTGCCTCCAGGCGAAAATACATCCAATCGTTGTCATCGGACTGATCTGAAGAGGTAGAGCAATCATCAGCCAAGGCAATCTTGAGGAGACTTGGAGAGGCTTTGTTAGAGGCATCATCCGTCCGTATTCTGGCCTCTGGACTCAATTCTTTTTTCAGAGCTTCTGCGACGGTTTGCTTGACGCGTGGTCCGTTAGGCGAAAAGGCAATTTCTGTTGTTTTAGTTAAGCATTCTCTGACAGTCAGAGAAGAGAGCTCGGTGGGGGCAGACATAGGTGAGAGGATAGTTTAAGATGAGTTTAATAGGATAGACTCTGTTGAGAAGTCGCGTTTCGCGAAACTTTCAAAAGAGAAGGTAACATCTCTGGTTAAAAGTGAACTGTGTGTCGACTTCAGTTTTCCCAAAATGACGATAAAAACATTTTGGAAAGCCGGGACGAGATAGAACTAGAAATAGAGTTAGGTTTTTAAACCTAAACGTTTGAAATGTTCTGTGGGCACCTGATGTCCTGTCATTGTTTGAACCAGATTTTGCAGGCATTCGTCTCTGAGTGTTTGATGGGTATGGTAAAGATTGGTCTGACACTCAGGGTCTTGATCGAGGTCAAAGAGAGCATCGAAATCCGCTTCCACTGAGCCATAGGCTTTCCCATCCGAGGGAATACGATAGACTGGCTGATCTGTATGAGGCATGAAAGTTCCGATTTCGGCGTTGGCATAGCGGTCGAAATGCTCTGATTTCAGGCCAACCCATTTTTCTCCAAGGTTGGTTCCATATTGATAGAGAGGGCCTGAATGTTCGGGGGCTTTGCAGAGAAGGGTGTGCCCATTGGTCCAATAAAAACCTTTACCCCACCAACCGTAAAGAAGTTCAGAACGGATGATGGGGTGTTCCCTTTTAAGAAGAGGTAAAAGTGAGTGCCCATGGGAATGAGGACTGGTGGTTTGTCCTAAAGCATCCATTACAGTGGCATGTAGGTCGACCGTACAAGTGAGGGCATCAGTGGCTTGGCCTGCTAGAGGTGAACCGGGATAATGGATCAAGCAGGGAGGATTGGCAAGGAGTGGATAGCTGAAACCGGAGCCTTTAGACATCTGTCCATATTCGCCGATGAATTCACCGTGATCACTCATCAGCACCACCATGGTATCGTTCCAAAGGTTGTAGGTATCCAATCGATCAAAGATCTGCCCGAGCCAATGATCGACCATGGTGATTTTTCCAGCGCACTGAGCGTTCAACCAGTTAATTTCCTCTTCACTGTAATCTTTTGACCAAGGGCTGTGGTAAAAGGTGCTCAGAGCTTTTTTTGCAAGAGTTGGATCTTCCAGATACATTGAACGGTAGGGTTCGGGGGGATCGAGAGGCCAGTGAGGGTCAAACTCATCTACAAAAAGAAAGAAAGGTTGTTCTATCCGATGGTTTTCATCAAGCCAATGGGCAACGTTGCTCAGATTTTGCGCCACGTAGCTTTCGCTTTCGTCCTGCCAACGAGACCGTCTTTGTCGATAGATGTCGGCAGTGGCACCTGGACGGTTGGGTTTTACAGGGAAAATTGTTTCGCAGTGATCGTTAAAATGGCCGCGAACAAATTCGTAGTGATCGAAGAAATGATGATAATTGCCTGCGCCGATTTCCATGAGGTTGGCATGATCAGTGAAAAGAGCGCTGAAGATATCTGATTGATGGGCGGCGACGCTCCAGTCGGGATCAAAGGTTTCCCGCGGCCCCCAACTGCGCCAGGGAAATTCGATGCGACCGGTCCATAGATCTCGTCGTGCAGGCATGCAGGGAGCAGAGTTAATCCAGTAATTATTAAAGCGGAGTGAGCGCCGAGCCAATCGTTCGATATTGGGTGTGTGAATGTGGCCGTAGGGTCCTGTGTTTTGGTGATAGGGAGAAAGTTTATCTTTAACAATCGTGTCACAGAGGATGAAGAGAACGTTCATTGAATGAATGAGATGTTGGAAGAGGAATTGTAAAGATGCGAGTGATTATTTATGAAGATAGCCTTTAGCTTTGTCTAATTGATAGGCGCAATCATAGAATGTGATTGGGACAGTTGGTTAAAATTAATCAGCGGTTATACGCTGGATTTATGAAAAAGAGAATAACGCCGAGTATGGATACTTGAATGATCGGTTTTGCCAAACGTGATAAGATCAATGGATTCGATAATAATCTTATGGATACGATTTTTTGTCTTCGAAAAAAGAAATTGTTTAATGGCATGGAATTTAGACTCATTGAGGCAGTTAATAATATCTGCTTGCATTTATTATAAAAATACATAGTACAATGGATACTTATCCCCATTATCGGCTTGTATGTTTTTTGATCTTAGGACGGCAGAGAGAGTAAAAAACGGCTGTCAATCGTTTTATTTTTTAACGGTGGTCAGGTTCTTTTTTACTCGAAACAAGTCTGACTATTTAAGAGGTGGGGACAGTGGTTGGGGGACTTGCCGCGAGAATTTAGTGTTTCTTAAAAATAATTTTTTTCTGAGCATTTTCGAAGTTGATCGTCAATAAAAGGACTTTCGACTTCATTCCCCACAACCCCAACCCCAAAATAAAAACTGATTATGCAAATCATTGATACGATTATCGGCTTCTTAAAGAAGATAACTGAACTGGGCCTAGCCCTCCTGGCACTTGCTGTGGTGCTTCAAGTAGTGTTTGGATCACCTGTTGCATTCATAGGTGTAGATGTCATTGGTAATGTAACTTCTATTATCTCAAGTCTGGGTGAAAATGGACTGGTCGGCTTAATTGCGGCCGCTGTTTTATACGCTGTGATAACTAAAAAGTAGTTATAAATTAAATACATAGCCGTCGATTTATGCCGGCGGCTATGTAGCATCGGATCGTTTTGGTTTTTTAAAGTCCCTGCATAAATTGAAAGGTATGGTCTTGATGTTCTGGAAGGCCTTCGTGTCCAAAATCCGGATATATTTTCAGTGATTTTTTGGCTGGAATTTTATTGTAAGCAGCGAATTGAGTTGAAGGAGGGCAGATGGTGTCCATCAGACCAACAGCCATGAGGGTTTCGGCTCGAATACGGGAACAAAGGTGCTGTACGTCGATATAGCCTAGTCGGGTAAAAATCTCGGCCTCACGTTGATGAGTTGGGTCGAAATGACGGAAGAATTCGCGTAACTCTGCGTAAGCGGCCTGATCCTGATCCATGTCCCACACTCGTTTATAATCACAGAGAAAGGGAAAGACTGGTGCCGCTCGTTTGATCCGTGGCTCCAGCGAGGCGCAGGCTAGAGTTAGTCCACCACCTTGACTGCCACCCAAAGCCCCGACTCTGTCAGAATCGACATCTGGCATGTCCATCACAATCTTAGCCAACTGGGCTGTATCGAGAAATATCTGGCGAAACAGTAGTTTTTCGGGTTCGTCATCTAAGCCACGTATGATGTGCCCGCGCAAGGTTCCTCCTTTAACACTTCCACTGTCTTCTGACTTTCCTCCTTGTCCTCGGCAGTCTAGTGCGGCAACTGTATATCCTTGGGCTGCATAACCTAATTTATCTAACCATTCTCCAGAGTGTCCGGAGTATCCATGGAATAACAAAACAGCTGGGTGCTGTTCTGTGGCATGAGTGGGTTGCAAGAGTTTGGCATGCACGCGGGCGCCTCCGACTCCAGTGAAATACATGTGAGAACAGCGGGCAAAGTCAGTTTGAAAGTCGGCTGGCACGAGTTTTACCTGAGGATCAGTTTCTTTCATTTCAGCCAGGGCATTGTCCCAATAGGTATCAAAGTCATCAGGACGTGGATTGGTTCCCTGGTAGCTTTCCAGTTGTTCGAAGGGTAGATCAAAAAGTAGAGGCATGAGGTTTTTTTGTCGTTTTGAGGAATCAAAGCGAAGTGAAATCGCAGAATTTTACTCGATCAGTTACGGGTTAAATAATCTTATTTGATGTGTAAGGTTGCTCTAGATTTTTTCTGAAAAAGGAGCTTATTTCTATTTGTGATCGTTTTTTGTTGGGAGGATCTGTTGGTTGAAAGTATGATTTTTTGGGTATTTTTCGGCAGAACTACTTGTACAGGCGTGTTGTCTGGCCAACTCAAGTCGAGATGACAGATGCCTTTGTGGCTATGCCATGTTACCGTAATATTTCCTCGAGGCGTGGGCACAATGCCGTGTGCTTTTTTCAGTAAGTTGATTTGCGGTTGAATCAGAATTTTGCCAAAGCCAGGTTGTGCGGGCTGAACTCCGAGGATACTCCGTGTTATGAAATAGGTGGGAGCGCTTGACCAACCGTGGCAATGACTGCGCGTATTGCGAGGCTCGTCGGGATGGTACATTTCCCAAAAGGTGGTCGCTCCAGCTTCAATCTGGGAGCCCCAATAGGAACGAATCACCTTGAGCATGTCCTGATAACGATGCTCTTGATCATATGCTTCGATTAGAAAGAACATAAAAAAAGGACTGCCAGCGCGGACAAATCCACGGGGAGGGTGGTCGACGATTTCCCGGCATCGATCTTTTCGATTTTCTTTTGCGACAGACGAGATTAAGGCTGTTACTTGGGTTTGTTGGCTGAAGGTGCTGCTCTGTGTGCCGTCTTTATGGATACTATCGAAGTATGCTTGATGCTTTTCATCCCAGAGGTATTTATTAATGGCTGATTTTATTTTTTTAGCCAACTGTCGCCATTGTCGGGCGAGTTGCAGTTCGTTCATTGCTTTGGCGAGCATTGCCACTTCGTCGAGAGCGAGAACTGTCAAGCAGTTTTGGTGGGTGACAACTCCTTCGTCGGGATTGTCAATTGGAGCCCAGTCAAAGAGATTCCAGGCCCGAATTTCCAGAAGGTTCTGAGGATTGAGGAAGTGACGAATCCCTTCGATGTTTTTTGCGAGAATGGGGAGGCATTTCCGAGCAAAGGATTTATCTCCCGTCAATTGATAGTGCCAGTAGGCCCAACGCATCCAAAGCATGGACCAGTTTGGTAGAATGTTTTGCCAACCACTGGGGACGTTTGATTCTACGAGGGGCGATCGATCAAGACTACGTCCGGCTTGAATCCAGCAATGTTGGCTCAGTCTGGCATCTTTAAATGCGGTTAAGTCGATCAGCATTTCGACGAAAGAGTCTCCGACCCAGTGCACTTGTTCATAAACGGGACAATCACAGTAGGTATCTTCCATGCAGGTTTGCACAGTGTGAGTGCCAACTTGCCATATTTTGGATAAGAGAGTGTCGTCGCTGTCGAATGTGCCGATGCGATTTACGGGATAGGTACTTTCGAGAACGGTTACACTTCGAATACGGATGGGATGTTTAACGTTTCTGAACGATAACCAGAGGTAACGGAATCCTCGTCGCTGAAAGGTCCGGTATGATTGTTCTCCTTCCCGACAAATGTAGCGGAAACAATTACTGTTGCCTTCTGCCAGATTGATGCGTCCGTCCTTTTGGATAAATTCAAAGCCGTAGGTATCGATGATGGTCCCTTCAGGTGCATCGATTTCTATTGTAATGAAGCCAACATATTCGTCACCGAAATCCAGTAGTAAACGGGCATCGTTGTTGTCTTTTGTCGGTTGGAGGATACTCCATTCATCTGAATGGTGAAGTAAGGCCTCTGGTTGTTCGATTTTTATCGTTTTGTCAGAATTGACACGTTCCGAGAGGCAAATGCCATCGATACTCCGTTGAGCGATGGTTTCTGGTGGCGAAGGGCAGCTGATGTCATCGATATTCGTAACATTTTTGATATTTCCTTGCTTCCATATTTTTTCGTAGAGGGCAACCGTTGCCTGAGAAGAAATTTTGGTGGCCTTCATTGTTTTTTCATCTCGCCAGGTCAGATCGGTGTCATCGAATGGTCCGACAAACAACCAGGGTTGGAGACAGTTGCTTTTGGGGCGGGCATGAAAGCGGATGGGCGAATCTGTCCAGATGTTTAGATCAAGAGTGATCATATGGAAAACTTCCGAATGGATCCGGCAGAGAAGAGTATTCCATCCTTTGGTCAAGGAGGCATGTGAAACGCCTGAATCTGTTTTCTGGAGAGTCTGATCATTAAAGGTTAATGTTTCACCATTCAGTTTGAAATCCCAAATAGGAACGGGTTGATGTAATTGGATTTTCTGGATTCTAGGGCTGTAAATATGTGTAAGGATTAAGACCCTACCTAGACCCATGTTGGATGTTTTATCGGCTGGATTGAACCATTCACGTAGGTTGATGGACCAGCCATAAGGCGCTGTGATAACAGCTTCTACGGCTTTGAGGGCTATTGGGTGACGAGTGTTTCGACTAAGGCTAGGAATATCGCGGAATTCAAATTTCTGATGTTTTCCCTCTCCAGGACGAGCGACGATTTTTGCCTTGTCCCAGCTGCTATCGTCGTAGTCTGGATTTGTCCATTTTACAGAAGAGGCATCGCGTAGTTCACGACGGGCGTCATATTGTTCTTCCCAAGCCATTTGGCATGAGATGCGCTTTACAGGCCAGAGGAAGGCGTTGTGCTCAGTAGCTCGCCATTGGCCATTGGTTACGATCCGATGTTTGCCACGTTGATCTTTCCACTCACACTGTGCCAAGAGTCCGGGGTCGGTGTGCAGGTATTGAAAGGTGGAGGTTCCATAATGGGTTACGAGAATGGAAAGAGTGTTTTTTCCTTTTAGCAGCAATCGACTGATGTCATACGTGTCTACAGTCCATGGTGTCGGCCAGGAGCGAGGTGGGCCGTGTCCAATCCATTGGTCATTAATATAGATTTCGTAACGGGAATCGGCAGTGATGTGCAGTAGAGCATTACGAGGGTTTTCTCCTACACGAAATGTCCGACGAAAGCAGACCATCTGATGGAATGATCTGGTAGGGTTGCGCAACCAGATCCAACGAGAGGCAGGGATAAATTTCATGAATCCGGAGAGTTTGTAAGGAGTTGCTAGGGAATCAAGTGAAAGTAATGAGGAGGCAAGTTTGTGGGAATCTTGGTAAGAATTTCGAATGGTGTTGTGATATGTTAGGTTAACAGATCAGGTTGTATTCTGGATAGTATCTGTATTTTTCTGGAGAATGGATCGTTTTCTGTTCTTGGCAGATGACCGAATATTTGCGTCATTTTCCGTCTGGCCTTTCTTGGTTTTCTCTTCAATAAGGTGTGTTTTATGAATGGAGTCTTTAAACTTTTAACAGAAGGTGAACCGCTGGATGAGAGCCAAATGGCGGAAGTGTTGGGTGTAAGCATTGATGATGTGAGAGCTCAATTGACTGAATTGAAAGACGCGGGAATTTTTTTGGGTTGGCGCCCGGTTCTAAATCCGAATGTTCAAGAAGAGAACGCGGTAAGAGCGGTTATTGAGGTAAAGATTACCCCTGAGCGAGATGGAGGATTTAATCGTTTTGCCGATCGCATCAGCCGATTTGATGAGGTAGACTCCTGTCATTTGATGTCAGGTGGGTATGATCTTTTAGTCTTTGTCCATGGAAGCAGTTTGCAGAAAGTGGCTGCGTTTGTTTCGGAAAGGCTTTCCACTATCGAAGGAATCCTTTCGACCGCGACTCACTTTTTGTTAAGGTCTTACAAAGAGCAGGGCTATATGCTTACTCAGAAAGATGAAGATTCAGGTCGTCTGGACGTTACACCGTAGTATTGTCTTTTAACTTACTTAAATAATGGAGCCAGAAGTTAAACGGTTTGTGGCGGATCACGTTGTCGAACTTCCGAAATCGGGTATTCGCGACTTTTTTGAATTGGTCGCCAAGATGGATGATGTTATTTCTCTTGGAATTGGTGAACCGGATTTTGTAACTCCGTGGCATATTCGAGAAGCGGCCATTTATGCTCTGGAAAAGGGAAAGACTTACTACACATCAAATCTTGGACTGATCGAATTGCGAAGGGCCATATCTTCGTATGTGGAAAAACATATGGGAGTTACTTATCGTCCAGAGGATGAAATTCTGGTGACAGTAGGCGTTTCGGAGGCTCTGGATTTGGCTTTGCGGGCGATCATTAATCCTGGGGATAAGGTGATGTATCACCAACCCTGTTATGTATCGTATCACCCGACTGTTCAATTGACTCATGGTATTGGGGTTCCCATCCCGACAGTTGCTTCGGATCGTTTTGGCCTCGATCCAGAGAAGGTAAAATCAGCCTGGGAGCCGGGTTGCAAAGTTTTGCTGCTCAATTTGCCCTGTAATCCAACGGGTGGGGTGACTGAAAAAAAGAAATTGGAAGAGATTGCCCGTTTTGCCGTGGAAAAGGATTTGCTGGTTATCAGTGATGAAATTTATGCAGAGCTGACTTTTGAAGGAGTTCACACCAGTATGGCCGCTTTGCCTGGAATGCGTGATAGAACGATTTTCCTGCACGGTTGTTCTAAGGCGTTTGCGATGACTGGTTTTCGTATCGGTTATGCTTGTGCGCCGGCTGAGTTGATCGAGGCAATGATGAAGGTGCATCAGTACAGCATGATGTGTGCGCCTATTCTCAGCCAGGAAGCTGCCTGTGAAGCATTGCTGCGTGGGGATGAGAGCGTTAAGATGATGCGTGATAAATATGCGCGTCGTCGTGAGGTGATCGTTCGACGATTGAATGCAGCTGGGTTGGAGTGTCATCGACCAGGTGGGGCATTTTATGCCTTTCCGTCGGTCAAAAGCTCCGGGCTTTCGGATGACGAGTTTGCCATGTGGTTACTCAAAGAGGAAAAGGTGGCTGTTGTGCCTGGAAGTGCTTTTGGCCTGGGAGGTGAAGGTTTTGTTCGGTGTAGTTTTGCAACGAGTTATGACTCACTGATTGTTGCGTGCGACAAAATAGAAATGTTCATGGAACGGCTTTCCCAGAAGAGCTAATATAGAAATTTTCGTATGGAAAACTTAGGGACAGTGGCTGTTGTTGGTCGCCCGAATGTGGGTAAAAGCAGGCTTTTTAATCGTCTGACTAAGATGCGCATTTCGATTGTTCATGACCAAGCGGGAGTTACTCGAGATGTTATCTCGGCAGAGGTTGACGGCCTTTATACTTTATTAGACACAGGTGGGATGGGGCTAGCCCCGGGAGATACGCCGGAAGAGATCGTTAAGGCAGTCGATGGTCAAGTGCTTTTTGCGATGGAGATGGCAGATGTAGTGGTTTTTGTCTTGGATGGCGTTGATGGTGTTAATGCCCTGGACATGAAGGTGGCAGATGCTCTGCGAGCCAGTGGAAAACCAATCATTACAGTAATCAATAAGGTTGATAATGACGATCAGGATCTGCCGTGGCAGGAGGTCTATGAAATGGGTTTGAGTGATCCGGTTATTGTCTCAGCGGAGCATGGTATAGGGGAAGGCCTTTTGCGTGAGGCGATTGTGAATAAGCTCAAAATTGTTGTTGGAAAGAAGAAGCCGGAGGAGATAAGTGAGCCGGAAGAAAAACGCTTGAAGATTAGTTTTATTGGTCGCCCGAATGTGGGAAAATCTTCCTTGAGTAATCGTTTGCTGAAATCAGAGCGTATGATTGTGAGTGATGTACCGGGAACAACGCGAGAGTCGATTGAACTGGATTTTACTTACCGATCCAAAAAAGGACAAGATTGGTTATTTCGATTAACAGATACAGCCGGCATAAAGAAACGGACAAAAATAGGCTCATCGGTGGAGTATTTTTCTCAGGTTCGTTCTTTGGGAGCGATCAATCGTGCGGATATTGTTTATTTGGTAATCGATGCGATTGATGGAGTAGGCCAACAGGATAAGATGATTGCTGGAGAAGCGGTCAAAGAGAACAAACCACTGGTGTTGGTCGTTAATAAATGGGATCTGGCTTCGGCGGCTTTTAAAGAAGCAGATTTGCCGCAGTATGATAGTGAGCATAAATTTCAGAATGCCTTTGCCGAAGCGGTAAATGAGCAATTATTCTTCTCCAAGGGTTCACCAGTTGTGTTTGTTTCTGCCAAAACGGGCTTCTCAATTGATAAGATGTTGCGCACAGCGCGTGCAGTTGATGAGCGAATGGATACGGTTTTGCCAACTGCAAAACTGAATGCTGTTTTGAATAATCTATATGAGAAACGCCGCTCACCAAGAATTGATGGGAAGAGATTTCGAATTTTTTATGCGGTGCAGACAGGTCATAGGCCTTTTCGGATTAAAGTTTTTTGTAATCGTGAGGGAAAATTACAGGAATCATATAAGCGTTATTTGAAAGCTGGATTGTCTGAAGCATTTGGAATAGAGGGTTGTCCGATTGTTTTTGAGTTAGTCGGTAAGGAAAAACGTTATACCTGAGGACGTTGCTTTTTAAGGCGAGATTTGTCTAGGATGACAGAAATGATCCGAAACCTCATGTGATTATGGCCAGACGTATCGTTTTTATGGGTTCAGATTCCATTGCTTTTCCGGCTCTCAATTTTCTTTATGAGACGGAGGTTTATGACTTGATTGGTATTTTTACTCAACCAGATCGACGATCAGGGAGAGGGCAAAAGGTTATTGTTAATGATATCAAACGATGGGCTGAGGAGAGGTCGATTCCGCTTCATCAACCGTCTCATCTAGAGGAAGTCGATCGCAAGGTGTTGGTTCAATGGCAGGCAGATTTGGTTCTGGTGATGGCCTATGGTCATTTATTGACGGAGGATTGGCTGAAAACTCCGGTTTTTGGGACTTATAATATACATGCATCCATCTTACCGCGCTATCGAGGGGCTTCACCCATTCAGGGTTGTTTATTGGCAGGGGAGAAAGAATCTGGAGTTTCTTTAATGCAGTTAGTTCGAAAAATGGATGCTGGGCCCGTTCTAGCTGTTGAAAAGGTTCCCATCGAAAGAGATGAAACGGCAGGGTCGTTGGAGAAGAAGCTTTCTGCGGCATGTCTTCCTCTAATGCAAAACGCTTTCGGTATGATTTTTCAGGAGGCTCCTCCGCTAATGCCACAAGAGGAATCTGAAGTGACTTACACGCGGAAACTCCGAAAGGAGGATGGGGTTCTTGACTTTTCAGAGCCGGCGGAAGTGTTGATGAGGCGGATTAATGGTCTTTTTCCATGGCCGGGAACATCATTTCAGATGGCGGGGCTGGTGATTCGCTGTGGATTGGCGGAGACAGGGCCAAACGAGGGATCTGAAAAATATGGGATGATTTTAGGTTCAGATGAGAGGGGGCTTCTGGTAGCGACTGGAGAGGGAACTCTCAGAATTCTGAAGCTTCAGCGTCCCGGAGGAAAAATGTTGCCAGCTCTCGATTTTCTCAGGGGGTATTCCATTGAGAGAGGCATGGTCCTTCAATCTGCAAAAATGCCTGTGTTGGTGAGTAAAAGTTTGTTGAGAGGTTGATGCTTGTTTTCCGACGGAGAATTCGACACGGTAAGTTTATGATGAAGAAAGATTGGAACTGCTTTACTGCTTTTGTATTGTTGATAGGTGCTGTTGCGATTTTGTTTTCAAGTGAGCTTCGGGCACAGTCGTATAGTGGTCAGCAACAGGTACAGCTGGCTAATGTAAGAGAGGATATTCGAGTGTTGGATGAACGAACTCGATTACTGACAGCGCAGGTAGAGGAGCTGACACGTGAGAATCGGCAATTGAGAGATCGTTTGGAAAGGGCGGAACAAGTGACGAACAGCCAAGCCGGAAGTTTCGTAACCCTCTCGCAGATGAATCAAGCTATTGCCGATATGGCGGCTAGTTTGCGTGAGTCCGATCATGAAACGGTGATAAAGGTAACCAAACAAATGGAGTCGTTGGCGAATCAGACTCAAAAAGCACTGAATAGTTTGGCGAAAAGTGCATCGGTGCGTTCTGCAAGTAGTACGCCGACAATTAAATTTACCGATAATTACCCTAAAACAGGGATTACATACACAGTTCAGAGTGGAGATACGCTTTCTTCTATCGCCACAAAATATAATTCGACAACAAAAGACATTCAGAATGCTAATAAAATATCTGATCCAAAGCAGCTGCAGGTTGGTCAGATTCTTTTTCTACCCCAACGCTAACTTATTTATAAATGGCTAGTTCGAAATCACGTTTAGGTCGAGGTCTTGGTGCCCTTATTGCTGGTGGCGGGACTGCATCTAAAGCAAAAGAAAAACCGCAAAAGGCGATCGCATCCGTTTCTCGTGGTAAGTCCAAATCGTCCGGCAATGCGAAAAGGAAGCCAAGTGCGACGAAGTTGAGCAAAGCGGAACCAGGTCAAATGGTGGAAAAATCCGAAGCCCTGGCAGGTTTCACAGAGATAGCTGTTACCGAGGTTCACCCTAATCCCTATCAGCCTCGTCGTGATTTTGTCTCGGAACATCTCAATGAACTGGCAGAGAGCATCCAAGCGGAAGGCCTATTACAGCCAATTGTCGTGCGCGAGGTTGGAGATGGGTATCAATTAATTGCCGGTGAACGACGGTGGCGTGCATTTCAGCAATTGAAGTTGAAGAAGATTCCGGCCCGAGTCGTCTCTGCAGGAGATTTTTCTTCTGCTTCCATGGCTTTGATTGAAAACTTGCAGCGGGAAAGTTTAAATCCGGTTGAAGAGGCGCGAGGATATTCCAGTTTGATTCGAGATTTCGACCTGACGCAGGAAAGCGTTTCAGAAAGAGTGGGTAAGGGTCGAGCGACGGTAGCGAATGCTCTTCGCTTGTTACAGTTGGAGGAAGAAATTTTAGGCTACCTTTCCTCAGGATTACTTTCAACGGGTCATGCCAAAGTGATTCTTGGGATTGAGAGCGAACAGGAACAGGTGTTATTAGCCCGACGGATTATCGAGGATGGTTTAAGTGTTCGTGCCACCGAGAAGCTGATGCAGAGTTTGAAG
>JANQKU010000066.1 GCA_028280955.1 Opitutaceae bacterium | reverse complement strand
AGATTCTAATTGGGAGTACCCTGACCCGGGGTTTGGGAGCTGGTGGTGATCCTGAATTGGGTCGATTGGCAGCAGAAGCAGAGCGCGATGTGATTGCAGAATCTATCAGAGATGTGGATTTGGTTTTTTTAATTGCTGGCATGGGCGGTGGCACAGGCAGCGGAGCTGCTCCGATTGTGGCCGAGATAGCTTCTCAGTCCGGAGCATTAGTCATTTCGTTTGTGACGATGCCGTTTACCTTTGAAGGGGGGCGTCGTTTAAAACAGGCTGATGATGGCCTTATTGCCTTGCGAGCTGTTTGTGATGCAGTGATTCCTTTACCGAATGATATCTTGCTGCAGCAATCCGAAGATGAAGCCAGCGTTTTAAATGCCTTCTCCAAGGCAGATGAATGGATCGATCGAGCTGTGGTCTCTATTTGGTCGATGTTGTTTAAGACAGGTCTCATCAATCTTGATTTTGCCGCTTTGCGGCAGGTTTTTGCTCATAAGAGCGGGAAAACTTTATTTGGAATTGGCAGAGGAGAGGGAGAGAATGCAACGGGGCAGGCGATAGATGATTTAAAGATGTGTCCATTGTTGCATACGCCGGAATTTTCACGGAAGGCCGACAGGTTGTTGGTCAATATTGTGGGTGGTCCTGATTTATCTTTGACGGAGGTCAATGAAATCATGTCGGTGATTTCAGATGAATTTGGACGAGACCCTCATGTCGTCATGGGAGCAGTCATTGACGAAGATTTGGTCGGGCAGGTAGAGGTCTGTGTCATTGGAACGACGGATGTGAATGCCCGCAGTGCGTATGGTTCCAGTGGTGTCACAAAGGCGGTCAGGGCGTCACGAAAGAGTAAAATAATACGAAAAAAGGAAGTGGCAGTGCCTTCTGCCAAAGAGGAGAAAACGTTTGCGGAAAAAACAGTGGCTCAGTCGAATCCTGTATCTGTGACTGTCGCTCAGGATGAATTTGCTTTTGGAGAGGTCAACAAGCGAGGCCATTTCGACCATACGGAACGCAATCTATTTGAAGGCCAGGATCTGGACTTGCCGACTTATTTGCGCAAAGGAATAAAGATCAGTCTCTAAAAATTATATTTACTCCAACCAATAGCAGTGGCTATGCCAGGCTATTTCTAAATAAACGTTCAAGCCAGCTCCTTAGTCCGTTGAGTCATTGATTGATCGCTCTTTCTTATCCGCCCGACGCTTCAGCGAAAAGACCACACCACTTCCATCCGTTGTTCCCAGCAACCTCGCTTTCTGATCAGGTTCGTCCTGAACATTTGATTACAAAATTGGGTGAGAAGCGCGACTGACTTGGCTATGTTGAAGACAAGCTTAAGGTTTTTAGAAAGGATCGACAAGCTTTAGATGAGATTTCCTTTTTGAAAGGTGAATAGAGGAGTTGTGTTTATCCGCAGATTCACGCAGATTTATGACGGATGAGTTGAGTCCTTTGCTCTCTCTAGAATGTTTTAGACAGGGTTTTAAGTTTTCACGCAAAGACGCAGAGCCGCGAAGGCTTTCTTTTTTAATTTCTTAGCGTCTTAGGGTCTTGAGCGAAGCGGGCGTGAGTTTTCTTGTCTGGTTTAGTGTTTTGATCCGCAGATTACGCAGATTCACGCAGATTTTGATGAGCGAGTTGAGTTGTTTGTTCTGAGAATTTTTAGATAAGATGAATAGAATGTGTAAATTTCTTCACGCAAAGTCGCTAAGGCGCAAAGGATTTAAAATGGGATAAGATCGGCTATTTAGGCTCTGTTATGTTTTGGACATGATCGACAAGATGTTGATCACATACCATCTAATTTTTATTAAAGACATCCTGTTAATCTTGTCTAAATTTACCTAAAGAAGAATGAATATCTATTGTAGGTGCTCACGCAGAGACCCAAAGCCGCAAAGAGTTTCTATGCATTTTAATATTTATTTGTAGCCGGTTATCTTGTGGGTCCTGTTACTCCTGTCTAAAAAAGATTAACCTCATCATTGTTAGCGGGAAGGTGAATTATCTGAGCGCGAATAAAAATATCGCTTGTTGGGGCTCAGTCTGTCTATTTGCAATGTTTCTTTTCGGATTTGATGAGCTCTTTAAGAGTCTCTAATTGTGTAGTTTGCTATGTTTATTGATGAGGTAGTCGTGACGGCAACGGCCGGTGATGGCGGACGCGGTTGTATTAGTTTTCGCAGGGAAAAGTATGAAGCATTTGGAGGACCCAATGGAGGTGATGGTGGTCGTGGTGGAAACGTTGTCGTTGTGGCAGATCATGATGTGAATAATTTGAATGACTATCGTTTTCGTCCCAAGTGGAAAGCGAAGCGCGGCGAGCATGGAAGAGGGTCGGATGAGTATGGAAAGGCTGGTGAAGATGTTATCCTTAGAGTTGCGCCAGGGACGGTTGTGATCAATGAGGAGACAGGTAAGGCAGTTGCTGAGCTAATTGAAAATGGAGAAAGGGTGATTTTGCTAAAGGGCGGAAATGGTGGTTGGGGAAATTCGCATTTTAAGTCTTCTGTTACGCAAGCGCCCAAAAGGGCCAATCCGGGACAACCAGGAGAAACTGGATCCTTTCGCTTTATTCTCAAGACTCTGGCAGATGTTGGATTGGTCGGGTTTCCCAATGCAGGGAAGTCTTCGCTGATCAATTTGATTACAAAGGCCCGGCCAAAGTGTGCTGCTTATCCTTTTACGACGCTCCATCCACAGATTGGTGTGATAGAATTTGAAAAGGATTACAGGCGACTTCTGCTGGCGGATGTTCCGGGGCTGGTCCCGGGCGCTAGCCAGAATAAGGGGCTGGGGCATCGTTTTTTGCGTCATATTGAACGTTGTCGTATGTTGTTGATAATGATTGATATGGAAGGAACAGATGGGAGGGATCCCGGTGAAGACTATCAGCAATTGCTGGAAGAGCTTCGTCTTTATGACCCGGCGCTGCTGGAAAAGCCCCGTTTGGTGATAGCCAATAAAATGGATGGTGAAAATGCGCCGGATAATCTCAAAAGACTCCGGAGTCTCAATTTAGAGGAAATTCTGCCGATATCCTGTTTAACCGAAGAGGGTATTGCTGATTTAAAAGAGCAACTTTACCTAAGGGTTACACCCGTCGAAAGGGTGTGATTCTGAGGGAAATGGCTGGCCTTTTGAAAAAGTGACCTTCGAACCATTTCCCTAATATGTCAGAGTTCAGATCCATTCTTATGAGGTCCAACCGATTGCTCGGCGCTAACCTCGTTGAAAACAATCTCATTAAACTTGAAGATTTAGAAAAGGCGAATGAACGCCTTTTCGAGCTAGTCGAAACGGGGACGGGGAGAGAAGCCAGTATTTTAGCTATTCTGATACAGGAGGATGAGGTGTTAACAGAGGATGAACTTCTCGCTTTTCTCGTCGAAGAACAGGGCTTGGGGCTGATTGATCTGGCCGATGTGGATACGCCAGATGAAATGAAGGAGGTTATCAGTGCGGATGCCTGCTGGAGTACCTGGACGGTGCCTTTTGATAAGGAAGGAGATTTTTATTACATAGCTACTTCCTATTATTTGAGTCCTGCCGTTCGGGAATATTGGGAGAATGAATTTGATGGGCATGTCATTTGGTATGGGACAACGATGGATTCCATTGTCGGATTTTTAGAGCGCTTTGAGAATGAGCAATTATTGCGAACCACTGCAGAGGGTTGATTTATGTCATTGGGAAAACTTCAAACGACTATCATAAAGAATCTCCGTCAATTCGACCAGTTGAACGATGAACAGGTGGAGGCGATTGTTAATGGGTCATCCGAGATGACGGGAGAGGCTCTGGACCAGCTCTTGTCTGAAGAATATAAGGTTTCTTCCGAATATCTTTTGGTTTCGAAGGCGAGAGCTTTTCGGATGTCGCCGTTCAATGCGGCAAGAATCCAGCTGCATAATGGAACTTTTGAACTGATTGATCAGGAGTTTTGTCAGAAAAATTTGGTTCTCCCGGTCAGCTCAACCAAAGAATTTATTGTGGTTGCCTTTTCGAAACCTTTTGAGCTGACCATTTCCAACAAAATTCAGGAAGTTTCCGGGAAAAGAATTATTCCATTGCTTTCGAGTGAAAAAGATATTCGGGAAAAACTGAATACCGAGGCAACCAGAGGTGAAGAACAATTTGCGGATGTTGTTGAAGCGGTTGGGGTTGAATTTGATGAAGGAGATTCTGAATTTGCAGATGGCGATATCGAAAGTGAAGAGTCGGCGCCCATCATTCAATTGGCGGGTCGTATTATCGAAGATGCGCATCGCGGCGGAACCAGTGATATCCATATTGAACCATGGGAGAAAGAGGTCATTGTGCGCTATCGAATTGATGGTGTCTGTCAGGAGAAGTTGAGGCTTCCCTTTAAGGTTGGGCCTGCCTTGATCGCCCGTCTGAAAATAATGGCCAATCTCGATATTTCGGAGAGACGTTTGCCCCAGGATGGTCGAATCATTTTCAAACACTTTACGAAGAAAAATATCGATATTGATTTACGTGTTTCGACGGCGCCTCTCAATCATGGAGAGGGTGTTGTTATGCGTATTCTGGATAAACAAAAATCGACATTACCTCTGCCGGCTCTAGGTTTTTCAGATGCCAATCTCGCAAAATACAGGGAGGTGATTCGGCAACCGTATGGGATGATCCTGCATTGTGGACCGACTGGTTCCGGTAAATCGATGACTTTGTATTCCGCGCTTAACGAGGTGAATTCTCCTGAGACAGTTGTTCGCACGGCGGAAGATCCTATTGAGTATACTCTTTCGGGCATTAATCAGATGCAGATGAATCGCCAGATTGGTCTGACTTTCTCAAGTGCGTTGCGTGCTTTTTTACGTCAGGATCCGGATGTGATTCTTGTCGGAGAAATCCGTGATAAGGAAACAGCGAATATAGCTGTTGAAGCGGCTTTGACGGGACACTTATTACTCAGTACATTACATACAAATGATGCGCCTGGCACGATAGCTCGTTTGACGGATATGGGGATTGAACCGTTTATGATTTCGTCTTCTCTGTTATGTGTCTGTGCCCAGCGTCTTATGCGACGAGTCTGTAAGGTTTGTCGTACTCCTTATGAACCGGAGGGGAGAGAGAAAGAGGTGATCGAAAAGGCAATTGGGTGGAGTGGCCAGATTTTTAAGGCGAAGCATGATGGTTGTTCGCGTTGTAACGGAGTCGGTTATAAAGGTCGTATCGGTATCCATGAATTAATGACGGTTAGCGGAGAGCTCATTGAGGGCATTAATAACGGGCTGGAAACGGCTGAGCTGAAAAAAATTGCTATGGAAAACGGGATGAGGACTCTGCACCAAGACAGCATGGAGAAGGTGAAAATGGGTATTTCAACGATTGAGGAAGCTCTTTGTACCGTTCCTCAGGATCTTGAGTAGTGGGGAAGGTCAGGAAATAGGAAAACTGCTCTAGAATATCTGATGATAAACTCCGCCTCCGATGAGTTGATCATTTTCATAGAGGGCTAAAATTTGACCTTCGGCAATGGCGCGTTGAGGGGTCTCAAAGAGGACTTCTGCGGTTCCATCGTTTTGAGGAATGAAGGTGATGTTGATCGAGGGATCCCGGTAACGCACTCTGGCCAGGAGGCGTTTTTCTTCAATGACGGGTTTCTGGATGAAGCTAAGGTCTCCTACGATCACTTTTTGAGTATAGAGATGAGGGGCGTTTTCGGACTCAAAGGAAACAAGGAGTCGATTGGTCTCCAGCTCTTTGCCAACGACAACATATCGCTCAAAGTCGGCATTAGAGGGAATGCCGATACCTTTGCGTTGCCCGATGGTAAAGTGATGAAGTCCTCGGTGTTCTCCGAGAACTTGATTGTCTTCTGCCCGGATGATCTCACCGGGTTTATCGGGAACATACTGACTGAGGAAGTCTTGCATCCGTATATTTCCGATAAAACAAATACCCTGACTGTCTTTTTTCTCTGCGTTGGGCAGTCCTGCTTTTTTAGCTATTTCGCGCAGGTCGGGCTTGAGAAGATGTCCTATGGGGAAGCGTGCCTGGGCGACTTGTTGCTGCTGCATCATGGAAAGGAAATAAGACTGATCTTTGTTCCCATCGGCCCCACAGAAAACTCCAAATGTGTCCGGATCTGTTTGGCGCCGGATGGCATAGTGACCAGTTGCGACGGCTTCGAAACCATTTTGTCGGGCATAGTCGAGAAAAGCACCAAATTTGATTTCACGGTTACACATGACGTCGGGGTTTGGCGTAATGCCTCGTTGATAACCTTTTAGCAGATACTCAACGATTTGTTCGCGATACTCTTTCATCAAGTTAACAACCCGAAACTCAATGCCAATCGTTTCTGCCACTGCGCGTGCATCTTCGATATCTTGCCTCCAGGGGCAGTCTCCCAGAATCTCATCTTCGTTAATCCAGTTTTTCATGTAAGCGCCCACGATGTTTTCTCCCTCTTCTTTGAGAAGATAAGCTGCGACGCTACTGTCGACGCCGCCGGACATGGCTACGAGGGTCTTACTCATGAATAAAGTGATACTAGAGGCATTTAAGTCATAATTGTCGTCCAGGCTGCAATGATTTTTCGTAATTGAGGTCGGTTGCGCATTGCTGACGAAAATTATCTGAGAGGCGAGTTAGCCTCGAAGTGTTTTTGTCGATGTATCTGGAATACAATAAGCTAAAAGTAGGTGAGTTTTTCGGCTCGCACCATTCTCTATTTGTCATTTTTAGTCAGCTTCCTAGATGATTTCCACAAAGCAAACGATTCAGATCTCACGAGCGGTTCTTCAGACGTTGTCTTCGGGACGGATTGAATTGGCAGCTGATTGGAATGAAGAGATCCTGCCGAGTTTTATTTTGAAGGGTGAAAAGGATCATTTCTTAGAGGTGTCGCCATCTGACCCTCATGAGTTTGGCCTGGAAAATGGTTTTTTTGGTATTGATGGTAAGGTGATCTGTTTTTGCCTTTGTCTTGATAGGATCCCGGAGGAGATTGATGAAGCGATCTATGTCGGCGGTAGTTTTAATCGATGGGGCGATGTTATTGGTCAACCGGAGTGGGAATTGGAAAAGGGGGAATTGCATGGAGTGGATGTTCTATTCTGGAAGGGGCCAATCGAGATTTTGGAAGGTGATTCTCTAAAGCAGTTTAAGTTTATAACCGCTTCAGGCCAATGGTTGGAAGCGTCAGAGGACGCAACGAATCTGGTTCTTGATTCTGATGGGAACCGGAATCATCAGATTTTGGAAGATTGTTCGGGCAGACACTGGTTCTCCTTTACCGTGCGAGAGAAGTTAGACCTGTCTATTAATTATCGAGTGGATTTGACAGTATCCTCAGAGAAAGATTCGAGCGTCATTCTACGGCCTGGAAAGTTTTTCTATGAGCTGAAATCTGACTTGGAAATGGGAGCGATGGCATCGACTGAGAAGACCGTTTTCAGGTTGTTTGCGCCGAGAGCAAAATGGGTAAAAGTGGGTCTTTTTGAGAAGTTGGAAGATTCTCAGCTAGCAGAATGGCATGAGTTAAAGCGCCTGGAGGATGGCGCCTGGGAACTTGTCTTTCCGAAAAATCTGCATGGGCAGTTTTACTGGTATCGCGTTGATGGACCTGGCAATGAATTTGGTCATTTTGATGGTGAGAAAAACATTCTGGATCCCTATGCTCTTGCGACCGTTAGCCGGGAGGGTCCGGGGATTATTTTGGATAGAGAGCAAATAACAAAAAGGGGGCGACCACCTTTTAAAACACCTTTTTGGCAGGATCTCGTGATAGCAGAAGCCCATGTCCGTGATTTAATCGCTGAGGCTCCCATAAAAATGAGTGAGGATGAGCGGTATGGGTTTAGTGGATTGAAAAAATGGATACAGAGCCCGGTGTTTTATCCAGGGAAACTTGGGGTGAATGCGATCGAGCTTCAACCTGTGCAGGCCTTTGATCGCCAGGAGGGAGATGACTACCATTGGGGCTATATGCCGGTTAATTACTTTTCTCCGGATGGAGGATATGGGCTTGATCCATCGAGAGGCTCAGCCGTGATGGAGTTTCAGGAGGTCGTGGATGCTTTGCATGAAAGAGGTTTTTCGGTTATCCTCGATGTTGTCTACAATCATGTGGGGGAGCCAAATCACCTGCTTTTTATCGATAAACTTTATTATTTTGAACTTGAGGCGAATGGTGATCTGAAAAACTGGAGTGGTTGTGGGAACGATCTTCGTTGTCGGTCGGCCATGTGCCGGCGATTGATGATCGATAGTTTATTGCATTTTATCCGGTTCTATCGGGTTGATGGGTTTCGCTTCGATTTGGCTGAATTGATTGGGGTGGAGGTTTTGCAGGAAGTAGAAGAGGCTTTAAAGGCGGCTTGTCCTGAGGTTGTTCTCATTGCGGAACCGTGGAGTTTCAAGGGGCATATTGCCAAGGAACTGAGGAAAACGGGATTTGCCTCATGGAACGATTTTTACCGTGATTTTCTACGAACATTTGTTGGTGGACAGGGCGATAGGAGAGGAGCCGAATATTTTCTGAAGGGATCACCCGTTTACTTTGCCAGTTGGCCAGCCCAGACAGTTAATTACGTAGAATCTCATGATGATGAGGTCTGGATAGACATTATTACGGAAAATGAAGGTAAAGATGGTTCTTTCCCGACGTTTAGTGATATGCGGAGAACTCATCTGATGGTTGCGTATTTGATGATGTCTCTTGGTGTTCCGATGCTGCACGCGGGTCAGGATTTTTTGAGTTCAAAACAGGGAGTGCACAATACCTATTTACGGGGGGATTTGAATGCGTTGGATTATAAGCGGTTGTTGCAGTTTTCAGGGACACACGCTTATTTTTCTAATTGGATAAAATTTCGTCTATCTGGATGGGGCGAGTTGATCCGTTTGTATTCATCGCCTTCAGAGGGGTATTTTTCGTTTAGCTTTGAGGGAGAAGAATCTTCTTTTGCGGTTATTTACAATGCAGACGGGAGCTTAGGTAAAAGAAGGCTCTTGTTTGCGGTGAACCCGTATGAAAAAGATGCTTACATTCCCTTGGGAGACTGGAAAGATATGGGGTGGCAACAGATCGCTGACAGTGAGGTCTTTTTAACTGGAGGATCAAAAGATCTTACGCTTTCCATTAGAGGAGATAATCTTTACCTGCCGCCTTTAGGTTGTGGCCTTTGGGTGATTGATTCGGTTTAGACAAAACGGTATCTTTTGATACTATATATCTCTTGCTTTTCATCGGTTGATCATTTTGATTTTCCCTCCAAATGTATGTATCCTCGGTCCGTTTAGAGATAGATTGGGGGCAGGCATTTGGAGTTATTAACAACTAGAAAAAAGCACTGATTAGGACATTATTATGGCCGTTAAAGTAGGAATTAATGGATTTGGTCGCATTGGTCGTCTCGTTTTTCGGGCGATTGCCGACCAAGGATTATTAGGTAGCGAAGTTGATGTGGTCGCGGTAAACGATCTCGTGGGCGCTGATAATTTGGCATACTTATTAAAGTATGACTCGATTCAGGGTCGCTTTAACGGGACGGTAACCAGCGAAAAATCAAGCCCGGAGGCAACTGAAGATGATGTTCTGGTGGTGAATGGTCAGAAGATCAAGTGCCTGGCTGTCAGAGAGGGACCTGCTGCTTTGCCATGGGGTGATCTGGGAGTCGATATCGTTATCGAATCTACCGGACTGTTCGTTCAGGATGAAAAGGCAAAAGGTCATTTGGATGCCGGAGCAAAGAAGGTCATCATCTCTGCCCCTGGTAAGGGCGATGTGAAGACGGTTGTTTTGGGTGTGAATGATGATACGCTATCGAAAGACGATGACATCATTTCAAATGCTTCTTGCACAACCAACTGTCTGGCTCCGATCACTAAAGTTGTGCTTGATCATTTCGGAGTTGAAGAAGGGTTGATGACGACGGTTCACAGTTATACTTCCACTCAGAAAACGGTGGATGGACCTTCCCGTAAGGATTGGAAAGGTGGACGGAGTGCCGCGATTAATATCATCCCTTCAACGACAGGAGCTGCCAAGGCTGTTGGTTTGGTTCTGCCGGAAGTGGCGGGTAAGCTGACCGGGATGTCTTTCCGTGTGCCGACTCCCACGGTATCTGTCGTTGATTTGACTGTTCGGACGGAAAAGGATACTTCTTATGAAGAAATCTGCCAAAAGATGAAGGAAGCAGCCGAGGGTCCTCTCAAAGGTATTTTAGAGTACACTGATGAAGAGGTGGTTTCCTCTGATTTTATTCATTGCCCTGCCTCTTCGATTTTTGATGCTGGATCCGGTATTGGATTGGGTAATCGTTTCTTTAAGCTGGTCAGTTGGTATGATAATGAGTGGGGCTACAGCAATCGCTGTGTGGAACTGCTCAAAAAAGTATCAGCAATGCTCTAAAAGGAGCAAAGTTTGATTTCATTTCACAAGAGCTGACATCCTTGATTTATTGTCGGGTGGTCGCATTTGTTTGCGATCACCCTTTCGATGGATCAGAAATTTTTCCAAGGTGAGATAGGTTATGGCAAAAACAATAGAAGAAATCGATTTGGCCGGTAAACGCGTTTTGGTGAGAGTGGATTTTAATGTCCCTCTGGAAAATGGCCAAATAACAGATAATACCCGGATTGTGGCAGCTTTACCCACGATTGAACATATCGTTGGAAAAGGAGGTAAAGCTATTTTAATGAGTCATCTGGGTCGCCCAAAAGGAGAGCGAAATATGAAGTACTCTCTTCAGCCGGTGGCGGAAGAACTGGCCAGGCTATTGAATATGCCTGTGTCCTTTGCCTCTGATTGCGTTGGCTCGGAGGCAGAAACTGCTGTGGATTTTCTCAGTGGTGGTTCGGTTCTTCTTCTGGAGAACGTTCGGTTTCATCCTGGTGAGGAAAAAAATGATGCCACGTTGGCTCAATCGATGGCTCGCCTGGGTGAGGTTTATGTCAATGATGCGTTTGGAACAGCCCACCGGGCCCATGCCTCTACAGCCGGAGTGGCTGCTTATGTGAAGCCAGCCGTGGCCGGCTTCCTGATGCAAAAAGAGTTGGATTTTCTAGGAAAACAAACAGCCAATCCGGAGCATCCGTTTGTGGTAATTTTAGGTGGGGCTAAAGTAAGTGATAAAATTACGGTGATTAATCGTCTTTTGGAAAAGGCAGATACTATTTTGATTGGAGGAGCGATGGCTTATACTTTTGCCTTAGCTCAAGGGCGTTCTGTGGGAAATAGTTTGAGTGAGCCGGACAAGGTCGAAGTTGCTCGGGCTGCTTTGGCAAAAGCAGATGAGCGAGGTGTCAAATTTCTCTTACCTGTGGATAATCTTATGGTGGATAACCTTGATTTTGGGACGGGAACTGTGGGCAATACAAAGGTAACACCGGAGGGAGAAGATATTCCCGATGGATGGGAGGGAGTCGATATTGGTCCCAAATCAGTGGCGCTTTTTACTACAGCGATTTCTTCAGCCAAAACCATCCTATGGAACGGACCAATGGGCATTTTTGAGATAGAGGCCTGTAACAAGGGCACGTTTGCTGTTGCCAATGCTGTTGCTGAAAACAAAGAAGCAATCTCCATTGTTGGAGGAGGAGATTCTGTGAAAGCGGTAAAACAAGCGGGAATTGCTGATAAAATGACTTTCATCAGTACCGGTGGAGGAGCCAGTCTGGAATTTCTTGAAGGCAAAGATTTGCCTGGAGTCACTGCATTGGATAGCTGAAAATTTAACCTATACATAAGAATGAGTCGTAAGTACGTAATTGCAGGAAACTGGAAGATGAACAAGACCTCTGAGGAGGGGGCTGATCTGGTCAAAGAAATTGTTGGCGCAGTTGGTCAGCAATCAGATGTGGAAGTCGTTGTTTGTCCTCCCTTCACTGTTTTAGAGAGTGTTTCCAGAGTTATTGAAGGATCGAATGTCAAGATGGGGGGACAAAATATGCATCCGGCCGTCAGTGGTGCCTATACGGGAGAGATTTCAGCTGAAATGTTGAGAAATCATTTTTCCAGTTATGTCATTTTGGGACATAGTGAACGACGTGCTTATTTTGCAGAAACAGATGATTTCATTAATCAAAAGGTGAAGGTTGCCCTGGAGAATCAACTTCGCCCAATTCTTTGTGTTGGTGAAACGTTGGAAGAACGTGAGGCGGAAAAGACACTCGATGTGGTTAAGACGCAACTCGTTGGTGGTTTAGCGGGTGTTTCAGCCGAACAGATTGGATCTGTTGTCATTGCCTATGAGCCTGTCTGGGCCATTGGCACGGGAAAAGTGGCAACGCCTGAGCAAGCACAGGAAGTGCATGCGTTCATTCGTCAATCGTTGTCTGAGCTTTATGATAAAGCGGTAGCTGATAAGGTTCGGATCCTGTATGGAGGATCAATGAAGCCTGGAAATGCAGCAGAGTTATTAGCTCAAGAGGATATTGACGGTGGTTTGATTGGTGGAGCTGCTTTAGACAGCAATTCTTTCATCGATTTGGTCAAGAGCGCGATTGCTCAGGATTAATCCTCTGTATCTGTACTTATTTGATGAGTCTGTGGTTTATTTGCTGCAGGCTCTTTTTTGAGGAAGAGACCTAACCTTAAGTGATGCGATTTTCAAGGTAAGTGATCAATTCTGTGAGAAAGGATGTTTGCCTTGTTAGGCGTTGGCAGAGTTTTTTTGCTTCCAGGGTGTGAGCCGCTGCTTTTTCTCGGGCTGCTTTGAGTCCGAAAAGACTTACGTAGGTGGTCTTATGAGCTGTGGCATCTGAGCCGATGTTTTTCCCCAGGTTTTCGGTTGTTCCTGTCGCATCCAGAATATCGTCAATAATCTGGAAAGCGAGTCCGAGGTTTTGACCGATCTGGCGGATTCTTGTGATGGTTTCATCACTAGCTTCGGCGAGTATAGCGCCCAGGACGAGAGCAGTTGTCAGGAGAGCGGCTGTTTTATTCAGGTGAATGAATTCAAGTTCTTCTGATGTCGCTTCCGTTTTTTCTGAGAGAATGTCCTGCATCTGGCCTCCTATGAGATGTTCGCTTCCGGAGGCACTCGATAATTCCTGGATGAGCTTGAGGGCAAGTGGTGGGTTATCGGAATAGGCTTTACTGAGAAGATCGAAGGCATAGGTCAGGAGAGCATCTCCCGCCAGGACAGCTGTCGCTTCATCAAATTGTTTGTGACAGGTTGGCATCCCCCTGCGAAGATCTCCATTATCCATGGCGGGAAGATCATCATGTATCAGAGAATAGGTATGGATACATTCAATGGCGACAGCTGCTGGTTCGGTTTCAATTTTTGCACCGAATGATTCTGCCGTGGCCATGACCAGGATAGGCCGGAGGCGTTTCCCTCCAGCTTCCATACTATAGCGCATTGCTTCATGAATGCGGGTTGGCTTTGTTGCCGCGGCAGGTAGTAGGTGATCGATGGCCTTTTCGACAGTGTTTTGATAGTCGGATAATTTTGTTTTGAAGTCTTTACCGTGGTTGGTAATTTCGCTACTCATGATTTTGAGAAGATTTCCCCAATGGTAACTCTGGAGCAAGTATCTAAACGCATATTTTCTGATCCATCCTGGTTCATTAAGATCTTAATAGGAGGTATTTTGATGTGTCTTCCTATTATTAATCTGGCGGTTTTAGGTTATTTTTACCGAATGGCTCAAATAGGAAAGAAAGGGGAATCCTTTCATTTGACTGGCTGGGATGATTGGAAGGCTCTTTTTGTCGATGGTTTACGTTTTTTTGTTATTTCGTTTGGCTTGGGATTTCTTCCGTTATTGGTGGGATTTTTACTTTCTAAACTTCTCTTCTGGATTCCATCTCCACTTTCGTATCTTCCTGTCATTCCGTTTCTTATATTATCAGGCCCTTTGGTCGGAGCGGGATTATACATCTATCAACGCAAGGAGAGTTTTCAGGATTCGTTTCAATTGCCGATATTACTTCGAATGATAGATGCTTCCAAATATCAGCTGGCTTTACCGACGTTTGCTTTTCTGGGATTTCTCTTTGTTGGATTTCCTCTACTACCTTTTGCCTCTTTTATTGGTGGATCACTCATTTTTTACTTTTACGCCACGGTTTTTAGAGATTTAGAGATATCTGCACAAAGAACGAGAGAAGAATAATCGCGATTCTGAAACAGAAGCTATGCCAACATACGAATATATTTGTCGTTTATGCGATCATGCTTTCGAGACTTTTCAGTCGATGAGGGATGACTCTTTAACGTCTTGTCCTTCCTGTGGAGAAAATGGTCTAAAGCGGCTAATAGGCGGAGGTGCCGGCATCATCTTTAAGGGAAGTGGCTTTTATGAAACCGACTATAAGAAGAAGCCGAAAGAGAGTACTTCTTCTGAGTCTAAATCGGAAAAACCTTCTGATACTACCGCTACGCCGAGTAGCGCTTCATCAACCAGCCAATCGTCTTCTTCGGGAGATACAGCCAAGTAATTCATATGAGCACTCAATCTCCAGCTACTCGTTTTCTTTCTACTTTGCTACTCATCATTTTGGGAGTTTTCCTGGGAATCTCAACAGCTGCCGGCACCTTGATCCTTGAGCCAGTAAGGGTTGCGCGAAAAGCTCCCTCAGAGGAGGATAAAAAGGGGGAAATCTATTATATTGCCGGATCAAGAATTGGCTCTAAGGGGGCAAAGTGGTTATTTAAGAAACAGGCTTTGGTTGAAGGCAGAGTGGGTGAACTTTCATTGGTAGAAGAAGAACTGAATCAATGGATGTCATCATCGTATGAATCACGAAGAAGCCGTCTGGAGCTTCCGGCGATTAAGATGGAGATCCGTGCGGAGCTCCCTGTTTTCAGAATTGCAAATGGGATGTTTCAGGTTGGTATGCCGGTTGAATACTCGAGTTTCGGCAAGCGTTGGAAAATTTACACACAGGTTCAAGGCAGCTTTGAAAAGGAAGGAGACGTTTTTGCCTTTGTTCCCCAGCGCTTTTATGTGGGCTCTTGTCCAATTCCCAATGCTCAGGGGATTTCCCGTTCCTTTTTTTATCGTTACAAAAACTCGTTTGAAATTCCTGAAGACTTACAGCATGCTTGGGCCAATTTAGCCGATGTGAGGATTGAAGGCAATACGTTGCTGCTTACCCCCTAGACTTTTAGTTTTGGGTTGCGATGATTTTTTGAACTTACCTGAAGGACAGGAAATACTAAAAATGTTCTAAAAGGTAATTGAGATCAATGTTCTCAAGGATAAGTTTTTTGATAATGGGGATTTTATCACTGTCCTCTGGTTGTGTTTTGACAGTCATGCGATTGATCTCAGAAGCAATGGTATAGCTGTCTTTTTCAACTGCAATTACCGGTATGTTTGTGTTGGAGAGTTTTTTCATCAGTCTTTTGTCCGGCATGATATCTCGAGTCAGAATAAGACTGGAGGCGGATTTTTGTTTTGAGCTTTTGGAGTTGGCGATTGTTTCGAGGATGATGTCGTTTCGATCTCCGGGAGTGATAATAAGGGTCCCCGGTATAAGATATTCTGAGATGCCTTTTGCTGTCATAGCGCCGATCATCACATTGCGAATACGCTCGTGCTTACCGTTTACTTCGCCGTTGATCCAACGACCGTCAACTTCTTCGACGATTTGAGAAAGATTGGGGGATGAAAGAGTTTTCTTATTGGGGATAACACCTAGTAATGGGATTCCCAGTTTTTGTAATCCCATTTTGGCGTAGTGTGTTATTGTCGATATTTTATCTTCCGTGACTTTGTTGAGAATGGCACCGATTACTTCGACACCTTCTTGGTCGAAGAGGGCCTTGTTTAAGGCAATTTCATCAACAGGACGGCCAATACCTCCCTGTGCGATGATAATGACTTTAGCATCGACCATTTTGGCAACACGCGCATTGGAGAAATCAAAAATGGAACCAACGCCTGCGTGACCGGTTCCTTCGATAATAGTGAAATCTTTTTCCCAGGATACCCGGTCAAAAGCCCGCGATATTTTATCAGTTAAGATGGCTTTATAAGCCTGGGCATTTTCGAGATAACGTCTGGTAAATGTCGCATCGACTGTCACTGGGCTCATGCTTTCAATGGGGACATTGACATGGTAGATTGTGTCTAGAAGAAAGGAGTCTTCGTCGACTAGATGCCCTTGGACTGTTACGAACCGTTGGCCGATGGGTTTGATAAAACCTATTTCCGGGTAAAGGGACCTTAGAGCGGCGTACAGTCCCAGGCAAGTCGTTGTTTTTCCATCGTTCATCCCTGTGGCTGCAACAAAGATACGTTTCGTTCCAGTATTAGACGGACGGCTCAGTGGTGTTTCTACTCCAAATGATTGAGACGGTGAATTCTGGTTCATTCCGTGCAGTAGAGAAGTTTTCTATCGATTGCCTGACAGCCCACGATTGCGGCGGCACCGAGAATGTCATGAGCGCTGGCTCCTCGGCTGACTTCTGCTGCCGGTTTGTTCAATCCTGTTATGATCTGACCATATGAGTTGGCTCCGGTGAGAATTTGCACCATCTTTGAGGCAATGTTTCCACTGTTCAGATCGGGAAAAATGAGAACGTTGGCTTGACCTGCAACAGGCCCCAATAGCCCTTTGGCCTGGGCGGTTGCTGGATCGAGAGCAGTGTCCACTTGTATTTCTCCTTCAATTTCCATTGGAATAGAGAGCTCTTGAGCTTTTTGACGGGCACTTGCTGTTGCCTGTCGAATTTTTTGAAGCCCCGGTTGGCTGTCTGAACTTTTAGTTGAATAGCTAAGCATGGCTACCCGTGGCGCGGCGTTTGTGAGATGGTAAGCGAGCAAAGCTGTGGTAGTGGCAATTTCGCTCAATTGTTCTGTTGTGGGCTCCGGTATAACTCCACAATCTGCTAGGAAAAGAACCCCATCGACACCGACTTTTCGTTCTTCAAGATCGAGGATAAGTAAGGACGAAGCCGTTTGAACGCCATCTTGCTTGGGTATTATTTGAAAAAGAGCTCGCAACCCACTTGAAGCAGCCTCAGTTGCCCCTGAAATGAGAGCATCGCCCTGGGAAGTGGCGAGCATCATGGTGGCAAAATAGTTGTTATCGCGGAGTTTTTCTTCCGCGTGGGCTTGGGTAATGCCTTTTTTTTGCCGGATAGCCTGGAATTTTTCGACGAATTTGGGGAAATCGTCACTTCGTTCCGGGGTGATAATTCGCATTCCACCAGGATTTATTTCGTGTTTTTCAGCGGTAGCTTTTATCTGGGCGCGGTCACCCAGTAGGATAGGGACGCCTATCTTGCGAGTGACTATTTGACGTGCTGCCTGGATCACTCGTGGATTGCTTCCTTCAGGGAAGATAAAGCGTTTGGGGTGTCTTTGAAGCTTTCCGATCAATGTGGATATGAGGGCCATTGTCTGCAGATTGGATCTTGATGTTTAGACCGTCAATGTTTGGCTTTAGGGAGTGTTTGTAAATTTAGATTAGTTGGAACTGAGCGATTTTCCGACTCAAAATGCAGTGCTGCAAATTCATCTTATTTTCTTATTGTTAAATTTTGAGAAGACTCCCTCATGCAATGCAGCCCCCGATGAAAGTTTATATTCATAAAGATGCCGATAGAAACGGGTGGTTTCGAAATTATTTCGAAGGGGCAAAACATGTCTAAAAATCTTGAAAGGATAGGACTGGTTGCTGGATCAACGGTTGTTTCCCGAGTTCTGGGTCTTATTCGGGACATATTGACGACAGCTGTTTTTGGGGTGAGTGCCCTCAATTCGGCATTTGTGACGGCTTTTACCTTTCCAAATCTTTTCAGGCGATTGCTGGGGGAAGGGGCACTCACTGCGGCCGTTGTTCCAACGGTTTCGGATGAATTGGAAAGTTCCGGAAAAGAGGGCGCTTTTTCTCTGTTAAACAAGGTTTTCAGTTGGTTGCTGTTAGTGACGGCTTTTTTAGTTTTTCTGGCAATGCTTGTTGCCTGGGGGGTTAAGGCTTACCCTGGTTTAGAGGAGCGCTGGTATTTGGGGGCAGAGTTGACGCAAATTTTGTTTCCTTATGTGGTGTTTATCTGTTTGGCGGCTGCATTTGCAGCAGTTCTCAACGTAATGAACTGCTTTGTGATTCCTGCTCTATCTGCGGTTTGGCTAAATGCCTCCATCATTCTTTTTCTAGGAGGATTCGGAATGTGGTTGGGTGGATCAAGTTATGAAAAGATGATGTGGTTGTGCATTGGGGTATTGGTAGGCGGTTTTTTTCAATGCATGGTTCCAGCACTTACCCTGTATAAAAGAGGTTGGCGATTGCGGTTTGATTTGCGACCTTCTGATCGTTTGAGAGAAATAGGTCGTCTGATGCTACCTGGGCTTTTTGGAGCGGCGATTTTCCAAATCAATATCCTGACTTCACGCGCACTTGCCTTTGCTCTAGATGAAGCTTCTGCAACGTTGCTGTATTTGGCTAATCGATTGATAGAAATGCCTTTAGGTATTTTTGCCATTGCCATCTCAACAGTTGTTTTTCCCCTTATTACGAAGCAGGCAGGCAGGCAGGATTTTACAGCAATGGGGTCTTCCTATCGCAAAGGCCTTTTGCTGACTCTGGTTATTTCTATTCCGGCGGCTTTAGGGTTAATTATTCTGGGTGAACCGATTGTTCGATTACTTTTTGAACGGGGTGCTTTCAGTGGGAGTAATACAATTCAAATCAAACCAATTCTAACTATTTTTGCGTTAGGGATGCCTTTCTACTCGTTTGCCATTTTGGTGACGAAGGCGTTTTATTCGCTCAAGGATATGACAACACCGGCTCGACTCGCCGGAATGGGTTTTGTCCTTAATCTTGTTTTGAGTTTAGTGCTGATGAGGTTTTATGGAACCGTAGGCTTAGCGGTTGCCAGCAATGTGGCGATTGCTATTCAGGTGGTTGTTCTTCAATGTTTATTGAGTCGCAAAGAATCTGATTTAAGAGTAGTTACATTGTGGAGACAGTTGCTTAAAGTGATAATGGCAACTCTTGCCATGGCATTGTTCGTATGGTTTGGACGTGAGATGATTTTGTTGCAGGGGTGGGGTAGCTTGATTGTTTCGTGGGTGTCTGTCTGTCTCTTGATCCCTTTGGGGGTCTTGATTTATGTCGTTGTTCTCTGGGTTTTGCAAATAGAGGGCCGGAAGGCGGCATGGGAGACTGTGCATCGTTTGTGGAGATCACTTTTAAGGGCTAAAAAAGAGGTTCCATAAAGGATGAAAATGGAGTTGGCATGAGCGTTTTCTTCTTTCGTAACGGGTTTCTTTTCGGGTTAGTTTTAGCTATCGTAGCTGCTATTGTTTTTCCTGAATATGGATCCGATAACGGTCTCTTAAATGCAGGGTTCCTTTCGAAGATTGGAGTAGTTTTAATCTTTCTTTTTCAAGGGGTTATGCTTGCTTCGGAAAAATTGAAAGAGGGTGTTCTTGAGTGGAAATTGCATGTAGTGATACAGGGTTACATCTTTTTGGTTATTCCCTTTCTAGGGATCTTTTTTGTCGGGTTGGCTGGATCGTTTTTTCCTGAATCGATACAGATCGGTTTCATCTATTTGGCGGTTCTTCCAACAACGGTTTCGTCGGCGATCGTTTTTACGTCATTGGCCGGTGGCAATGTGGCAGTTGCGTTGTTCAATACGATCGTTTCTAATTTGGCAGGGGTTGTTTTGACACCTGTTTTGATCAATTTGTTTATGAAAGCCCGTACTTCGAACGGTTTCGAATCATTGGGAGGATTGATCCAAACGATTGCTTTGTTAATCCTGTTACCTTTTGTTGTGGGACAAATTTGTCGGTTGTTAATCGTTGCAGATTATCTGAATTTTTGGAAGAAACCAGTGGATTGGATGAGTCGAGTGATTGTCCTTTTTATTGTTTTTAATGCGTTTTCAGATTCGATGCTTAACGGTGTCTGGAGTGGGCAGGGGTTAAGTTTAACAATCAGTGTTTTAAGTGGAGTGATTGTATTTGCGATAATGGTACTATTGATGGTGGTTTTAGGTAGCCGATGGATGCGATTGGCGCCGCCAGAAGGTGCCGCCATGTGTTTTCTGGCTTCACATAAAACATTGGCCGCGGGTGTTCCCATGGCGAAATTGGTTTTTTTAGGACGGAGTGACCTTGCCCTGATTTTACTTCCGATTATGTTTTATCACCCACTGCAGTTGATCGTAAGTGGATTATTGGTTGCGAGGTTTAAATTGGTATCTGAAAAATTGAAATGAAGAAGCAAACTCGATTGAACAGAATTTCTGAAGAGAAAAGAGCGACAACGTTGTTGGTAAAAAAGTTGGGCAAGAAGGTCCATCTGGATGACAAGGCCCGTTTTGCGGTTTCCTTTGATGGCAGTAAGTTATCATTTATTCCGTTGGCTGTTATCCGTCCTCGGTCAGAGCAGGATATTGAGGTGGTTCTCGACTTGGCCAATAAAAGGAGCATCCCTGTTACAGTGAGAGGGGGAGGCTCGAGTTTAACGGGTTCTGCTTCTCCGGTAAGAGGAGGATGGGTTCTCGATCTCTCCCGTTGGAGAAAGATCGAGATGGATGAGGAGCAGGGATTGATGAAGGTTCAAGCTGGAGCTCGTATCATCGATATTCAGAAAAGAGCAGAAGAAGCAGGTTGGTATTATCCTCCAGATCCATCGTCAAAAGAGCATAGTACTATCGGAGGTAACATTGCTTGCAATGCCGGAGGAATGCATGGTGGTAAATATGGTGTGACACGGGACTATATTCTAGCACTGCAAGGATTACTTCCCACAGGTGAACGAGTTTCCTGGGGAGGCCACTACAAGAAGTTTGCCTGTGGGTATAATTTAAGGGATCTTTGGATCGGGAGCGAAGGCACTTTGGGAGTTGTCACGGGTGCGATTTTGAAGCTGATTCCTAAACCACAAACCAAATGGACTGTCTTAACAGTTTATTTGAATGAGGAGAAGGCTTTGTTGGCTGTCCGAGAACTCTTAAATGAACGGATTCAACCATCTATTCTGGAGTTTTTGGATAATTCGAGTGTCAGGTGTGCGGAAAGAGCTACAGGCGTTTCTTTTTTTCCGAAACAACGTGGCAAACCTCTCTTGCTGGTAGAAATTGATGGCTCCCGAGGGCAGGTTAAGATGGATAAGGTAAGGGTTTTGGATTGGGTTAAAAAATTTTCGCTAGCTTATCAGGAAGCGAGAACTGAAGCCGAAGCAGAAAAGCTTTGGCAGGTTCGAAGGAAGTGTTCTGGAGCGATGTTTGAAATGGGGGATTCTAAATTAAATGAGGACGTGGTCATTCCTCTGCGTAAGCAGGTGGACTTTTATCGGTTTATCGAAAAATTGCAGGTTCAATCCGGTTTATCGACTCCCACTTTTGGACACGCGGCAGATGGAAATTTTCATGTAAATATCATGTATTCTCGAGAGAATGCATCTGAAGTGAGAAGGGCGAAGAGAGCTGTTTTTCAGTTGATGAAAAAGGTAGTGGCTTTGGGAGGGACGATTACCGGAGAGCATGGCATTGGTTTGGCCAAGACGCCTTTTCTACACTTGGCTCGCAATAAGGCTGAGATCAAGGCTATGAAGGTGATCAAAACGGCTCTGGATCCAAAGGGAATACTCAACCCGGGAAAGATTTTTGATCGTTTTGAGGTTTGGAAACATAAACCTGTGAAGGTTCGTTTACCCTGGGATCATCACTAGAGCCATCTGAAAATCTAGTCTTTTGGTGTTTGTTCCGGGGATTGCAATATTCTAGCCTTTTGGTCGATTTGTTCAGTTGAACTAATTTCATCATTGGCAGCACTCCCCAGATCTTTGAATTTTCTGGCTGTTACCAAAACTCGAGACTCCAGGGTGGCAACAGCTTTGTTGTAAGTAGAAACCGATTTATCGAGTGATTTACGTAAGTCATCGAAATGTGACGTAAGGACACGAATGCGGTCATAAAGAGTTCTTCCCAGTTTGCTTATTTCCTCTGCGTTTGCAGTGAGTTTTTCCTGTCTCCACCCATAAGCTACAGCTCTGAGTAGGGCTATTAAGGTAGTTGGGGTAGCGATAATGATTTTTTGCTCCACGCCGATTTCAATGAGTGTTGGGTCTTCTTGAAGTGCTGCGCTAAAAAAAGATTCCCCGGGAAGAAAAAGGACAACAAATTCGGGAGTGGGTTTAAATTGTTCCCAGTAAGACTTCGCACTTAATTTATTAATATGTGCACGGATCAAACGGGAATGGTCTTTTAAATGAGTCTTTTGACGTATGGGATCATTTGTATTATAGGCTTCCAAGTAAGCTTGAAGCGATGTCTTGGAATCGACGATAATTTTCCGGTTATTAGGGAGATTAACGACCATGTCAGGGCGTTGTCGTCCTTCGTCTGAGGATGCTGATTCTTGTTGTGTAAAGTCACAGTATTCGAGCATTCCGGCCATTTCGACTACTCGATGAAGCTGAATTTCACCCCAACGGCCTCCTACAGTGGGAGAGCGGAGAGCTGATGCCAGGTTGCCGGCCTCAGATTGGAGTTGATTTTGAGTTTCCGCCAGTGTCTTAAGATGGTCTGTCAAGCTGGCATAGGCTCCGACCCTGGTTTTTTCCAGAGCGTTTATTTTTTCATCTACTTTTTCGAGAGATTCTTTGAGCGGTAGTATTATTTGGGTTAGATTTTTATTCCGTGCTTCGATTTCACCTTCAGCCTTCTGTTGATGTTTTTCCAAAGAGGTTTTCGCTAGCTCCAGAAAGGTTTGATTATTGGCTCGGAGGGCTTCCGATGAGAGTAATTTGAAAGACTCAGATAACTGTTTTTGAGTGTCTTCCAGGAGTGCCAGTTTCTCTAAAGTTGCTTTTCTTTCGTTATCTAGTTGGGTGCTAAGCTGGGTATTAGCCGTTTTTTCGGCTGAAAGTTCTTCACGAATTTGGCTGAGAGTTTCTTCGGTTAGTCTCAGTCGTTGGGCCAACTCTTCCATCTGGGTTGTTTGGTTGCGCACCCGTTCCTCAGAAGTTGCCAGTTTGGCGCCCCAACTGAACTTTGTGATAAGCCAGCCAGTCAATGCGCCGAGGATTGCTCCGACGACAAGAAAAAGGACTATGGAGAGGGGTTCAGGCACTTAGAGGGCGACTAAAAAAGATAAATATGTGATGGTACGGATCGAAAAAGAAGCAACACAATGAATTTCTTTTTTTGACCACATCCCCTTGGGACAGATACCTTTATCTTTATCGGCTACGTTCTATCAGCACAGAAGGGCTGATACAAGCCCGATCTGTCCAGGTGCCTTGCTGAATGGAGTAAATGTTTTCTGCCATCGACTATTTGATATCCTCTTAGAGCGACTTCAGCTATTTAGGTGCTGTCGCTGGTATGTAAAGAGTGAAACGAGTTCCAGCTCCGCTTGTCGATTCGAGCGCTAAGAGTCCTTTGCAGTTTTTGATTAATCTGGAGACAATCGATAGGCCTAAGCCAGTCCCACCTTGAGAACCTTTTGTCGTAAAATAGGGTTCAAAAATTCGACCGATTTTTTCATCGGGAATACCGCAGCCTTCGTCGCTAACTTTCAGGCATAAAATAGGTCCGTTGTTTTCGAAGTCTTCTTTATGTAGCACAGCGCTTGCCGGCCCTGAAGGCAGTAATGCTTCTAAGTCCAAAGGCCCTTCGCATGAGGTGGCTGTCACTTCGACCGTTTGATTGTCAGGAGAACTTTGGTAAGCATTTACGCAAAGATTTAAGAGAATCTGGATAAGTTCGGTGCAGTTGATTTTAGCATGGAGATCGTTTTCCAGAGGATTCACCACGAGTTTACTCTTCGAGGCAGATGGGTGTGATTGGAGCAACGAAACCAGATCGGAGAGAATGAGGTTGGTAGAGATAAATTTGTTTTCTGCATCTCCGCTTTTGAGCAGTTTCAGATAACGTGACGTAATGGCACCACAGGTGGCAACTTGCTTGGAAATAATACCTAGTTTTCCGCGGGCTTCCTCCAGAGCAGAGCCTGAAATAGAGGAGGCTCTAGACATCTGTATTTCGAGCATTTCAACATATCCCGTAATGATGGTAAGAGGGTTGTTGATATCGTGGAGCACACCGGCATAGATTTCATTGGCAGTCTTCGCCATTTCTTCCCGGAGAGCAACATCCTGTAATTCGCCGGTTAGAGAGTTGAATTTATCAAAAGTTGTGGCGATGTGATCATTGATGGTGCTCAGTTTCATCGCTCTTTTTACTGAGTCTCTGATTGTGGCGATATCAAAAGGTTTATTTAGGTAGTCGCATGCTCCTAGTCTAATGGCCTGACGAGCTGTTTCAAGGGTCTCGTAGGCGGTTAACATTATCACTTCAATTTTAGGATTGATGCTCTTGAGGTTTTTTAGGACTTCGATGCCTGAAAGTCCAGCCATGCGGATGTCCAAGGTGGCGACATGGACGGTATTGTTACTGGCGAATTCAATTGCTTTTTCTCCGGATTCAACTGCATAAACGTTGTATTCGTTTCGGAATACCATTTTTAACGATTGCCGTGGGCCTTCTTCATCGTCTACGACGAGGAGAGTCTTTTTTTCAGAAGTTGGTTCTTCTTCGTTTGTGGGAATGGCAATTGATTCTAAATCTGGATTTGGGAAGCTCATTTTTTATTAAATGGAGTCGTGAGTGGTCAGCTTGAATTACGAGAAAAAGCGTTAATCAGGTAATTATTAAATCAAAGTTTAGTGTTTTATTTGCGGAAGTAAAATAGAAACATCACAGTGCCGTTCTCTGCTTCGTGGACCGATTTCTATTGTTCCCTGATGATCTTCGACGATCTTTTGAGCAACGGTCAGGCCCAACCCAACGCCAGTGTTGCGAGTCGTGAAAAAGGGTTCTGTCGCACGTTCGGCTGTCTCTGAGGTAAAGCCGATCCCATTATCCGTAAATTCAATGATGATAGCGTCATCTTGATTGTTACGAATAGATACTTCAATCTCTGGTTCATCAAGATTTGCTTGCAAGGCATTGATGAAGATCTCTTGAAAAGCATAGCGTAAGCTATTTTGGTGACATTGAATGACGAGTTGCTCAAGTTCTGTTTGAATATCGAGTTTGGATGATTGGGGAAATTGGGCAGAGGTTGTTTGAAAAGCTTCCTCTAACAGTTCCTTAACATTTGCCTCATCAGTCGCTGTGATTTTGGGTTGGGCAAGATAGAGCATCTGTTCAGTGAATCGCTGAATTCTTCCCGTTTCTTTTTCGAGTGCGGTTTTAAGGGATTTTCTGAAATCTTCGTTTGCGTACTCCTGATCCAGTAGTTGTTGATGAGTGGTTAACGGGACAAGAGAGTTTCTAATTTCATGAGCAAACCGTTTTGCAATCAGGGCAATGAGTTTTGCCTTCGAAGATTCGATATCGAAACTTTTGGCTGCTTCTATTTGTGTGAAATCTTCCATTACAACCATTGCTGACTGGGGAAGTTTTTCACTTTCGTTACGGAATGGAATGATAGAGACTCTGTAAATACTTTCGTTCTTTTCTCCACCTGAAAAAAAGAAGGGTTCCAAAGAGGATCCTTTTTCAACAACCTCATAAATAGGGTTGGCAAGCTTCGAAGGCAGATCGGCAAATTCTAGTGTGTTGATCGAAGGGTTTATTCCTTTGATGAATTGAACCATTGCACGATTTGAGTGAACAATCGTTAGATTTGAGCTGATGACCATATTGCCATTGCTCATGGAAGAAAGAACATCTGAAAATAGGCGATTATTCGCTGAAAGCTGATGATGTAGCCAACAGTTCTTAATCGCTAGCCCCAGCTCCTCCATGAGTAAATAAAGGAGCTGTAATTCTTCATCACTCAGAGGTGATCCGGTAACTCGATTACCGACAATGGCGACTCCGAGAGTCTTTTCGCGGTCATTGATTGGGATAGCTGTATGGCAACCGAGAATTTCAAATTCACGTTGAATCTTTGGATCTAAACTGGTTTGAGTCAGTTGATCTTTCTTTACGATTTGCATCGAATTGGAAAAATACTTCCCGAGTCCGGCTTTTTGGGAAAGTTCGAGGCAATCCTGAACATCGGAAGGTAACCCTACAGAAGAAATACAAGGCATCCGATGGGCGTCTGCGGGGGAATTGACGCTTACATAGGGAGGTGATTGAAGGAAAACAGCGATTTTATTTACTTTGATGATTTCCCGGAGTTTGAGGACAAAATGTTGTGTAAAAAGTTTGTAATCGAGCGAATATCCCAAGATACGGGAAAAATCACGAAGGACTTCGAGAGCGGATGTTGGGATCTCTTGTTCAGGTATAGGATTATTTTTAGGGTGGATAGAACTTAAAATTGAGGGAATCGGCTCGTTAAACTTGGCCAATTTGGCTAAAACTGATTGGAAATGTGATGAGACCAAGGGATCGCGAAATATAAAATCAGCCCCTTTTATGAGGGCAGTTTCCTCCCAAGCTGTGGGGCATTCTTTAACGGATACAGCCAGTGAGCCCATAGGACTGGCGTCTTTTATCGAAACGATTTCATCCAGAGCATTTTTAGTAGATTCTCCTACCACATAGAGGCAAACATCGAAAACGTTTGCCTTGAGGAGGGTTTCGGCTTCGTTGAAATTCCTTTTAACCGTGGATTGAAACGTGTCCTTTGACAGTAGATTTCGGTATCTGCTGTCCTCGTCGGCGTTTTCGTCGATGATGATGATATTAAACACGAATTGGTTCCGAGTAGAAGGTAGAAGGTCTATGACCTAGTAAGACTGATGTTTTGCAAGAAATGTTTTGGTGGAATATTCACAAGAGACTTAAATTTGTGAATAATAAGTAAAATAGAGTTTAGCCGCTATGAAAATTGTTATTCCTATTTAACGACTCTAGGCATTTGTCCTTAAAAAAAATAAAATTGCAAAAACAGGAAAATTTAAAATTTATCGAGGCTACCCGTACCCCCGGGTCATTCAACGAATGAGTTCCCAACAGAAAAGTCCTGAGAGAATTAAGGAAGTAATTAGTGAACGAGTGGTTTATCCGAGTCGTAGCGGGCAGAAGATAATAGGGTATATTGACTCTCCAGGGGTAGCTGCAAAAGGAAAATCTTTTGTCATAATGGCTCCAAAATATGGAGAAACAAAGAAAAATAACCTCCTTTTGGCTTATTATTTTGCGATAAACGGGCTTACTATTTTACGTTTTGATCACACGTCCCATGTGGGGGAGAGTGATGGTTTAATGACCGATTTCACTTTGGGAAGTGGTGTTGAGGATATTTTGGCGAGTCTGGATTATCTGGATGAGCATTTTGGTGTACGTGAGGTGACTTTGGTGGCGAGCAGTTTGTCGTCGCGGACAGCGATTCGGGCTGCGGCAATGGATAAGCGGGTCGCCCATTTGGTATGTTTAGTTGGAGTGGTGAATGTGCAGTACACTTTGCGGGAGGTTTATAGGGAAGATTTGGTCGCCAATCATATAGCCGGAAAAACCTGGGGTGTTACAGATATTTTGGGGCATGAAATTGATTTTGATAATTTTCTAAAAGCCTCAGTGGAGAAGGATATGCACGATCTTGAAGGAACAAGAAAGGATTTAGCTTCCCTGACGATTCCTGTTTCGTTTTACCCTGCAGAGAAAGATGCATGGGTGGATATGAAAGAGGTGAAAGCTGTTGTGCCTAAAGGGAATAATTCCGGCATTTATCCCATTTCAGGAGCTATGCATGAGGTAAGAGAAAGCGCAGGCCTAGCTGACAAGACTTATATTGAGATTGTTTCGAAAATTGGAAATGTGGCCGGAATTAATTTTAATCCCAAAGATGGCCTTAAAGTACCGCATAAGAGAACTGTTATCTCTCAGAATAAACTGGAGAGAGAGCAGTTACGCTTAGCCAATCCCATCGATCATACCGAGAATGAATTTTGGACTGAGTATCTCGATAAATATCGTATGCTGGATCAGGTCACTGATTTTCGGGAATATATGGATCTTGTCGGCGAATTGCTCGGCCCTGTTAAAGAAGGCGATCTTATCCTGGATGCCGGCTGTGGCAATGGAATGTATGGCCTTTCACTGGTTCGTCGCTTGATCGAACGAAAAAAAGAAGAATGGGGAAAACCGGCATTGTATGTTGGCGTTGATTTAACGGCAAAGGGCTTGGGAGATGCGATGGAGATTCATACGGATACCCAATTAGCCGCTCGGAATGGAAATGGTCAGCTTGCCAAAAATGCTGTGGCTGTTCAGACTTTTTATACTCAGATGGATCTGGATAAATTTGGTAGAGCTGACTCAAGTGATGATATGGTGTCCTTTGAGGATCAAATGTTTGATAAGATTTGTTGTAGTTTATTGGTTTCTTATTTGAAACTGCCATTGGATTTCATGAAACAATTGCATCGCGTTTTGAAACCGGGCGGTGTCATTATGATTTCGAGCATGAAGCCTTATTGCGACATGTCTTTAATTTATCGTGATTTTATGGATGAGAAGGTTGGCAAAAGTGAGTTGGATTCGGCACGTGACCTTCTTCGAGCTGCAGGCTCGATTAAAATGAAAGAAGAGCAGGGCTATTATGTTTTCTATTCTGGTAATGAACTCAGCAAAATGATGCTGAAGGCGGGTTTCTCCCAATGTGATGTCTTTTCATCATTTGGTAATCAGGCAGAAATTGTCAGGGCGATTGCATGATCCTTTACTGTATTATCACGTCGCTGGTTAATGCCCTAACCAGCCTCATTCTCTGCGTTGCTGTTTTAGTCAAAAAAGCGCGAGATCCCAAGCACTTGCCTTTTGTATGGTTTGCCCTGGCAGTTGCTGTTTGGTCGGCCTTTTATTTTTACTGGCAGTTCGCCACATCGGGTGAAGAAGCCTTATTGGCAGTACGTCTGCTATCAGCGTCTGCTATTTTTATAGCCATAACGTATTTTCATTTCATTGTTCGTTTAGCGGAAAGAAATTGCAGGCGAGAGGTCCAAGTTGGTTATCTTCTAGCTTACCTCTTAGCTGTTCTCTCAGCGACACCTTATGTGGTCGTGGATGTTCGTCCGATCATGATGTTTCCCTATTGGCCGAAGCCAGGAATACCCTATTTATTTTATCTGGGAGTTTTCTTTTATTACACGGTCAGAAGTTGGGGTGTCTTATTTACTGCGTTGCGTCGTTCAGAACTTCGAGGCCGAAATCAACTGAAATTTGTGCTGGTCGGGACCGCAATTGGATTTGTAGGTGGATCGACCAACTTTTTGCTTTGGTACGATATCCCGGTGGTTCCTTTTGGTAACGGTCTTGTCTCGGTTTATGTGGTGGCAGTGGGGTATGCTATTGTCCGGTTTAGATTATTGGAAATCGATTATTTAATTGTTAAGTTAATCAGTTACTCATTGGCGGTGATTCCGCTGGCCATTATCTTTCCTTTAGGAGTTTGGGTGGGTTTTCGCTTTGCCCTGACAGAGTCACAGCAATTGCTGGTGCTTGTTTTGGTTTCGATTGTTGTCACCACAGGTCTTTTTTGGGCAACCCCATTGATAAAGAGAAGAATTGATCGATTTTTGGAATCCACACTTTTGCGAGGTAAATTTGTAGGTAGTCGCAGGCTTCAGTCATTTGCCTCTGAAATTTCCACTATTCGGGATGAAGAAAGTATTTTTAATAAAATAATAGAGGTGGTTTCTGCCGCGATGGATGTGCAGAAAGCAGCTGTTTATATACGTGGCGACTTAGATGCCAAGTGTGCTTTGAAGATTCAGAAAGGATGGCCCGACCCTTCACCGCTTGCCTTGGAGTTGGCTGAAGATAATTGGTTAGTGCGTTTAGGGAATCAACATCGAGGTGCGGTCGTCATCGATGAGCAAGAGAGAGCCTATTCCGAAGAAGAATGGAAAGAAATTGTGAGTTTTAAAAAAGGTCTCAATTTGGATGTTCTTGTTCCTATTTATGCAGAGAATCTGTTTTATGGTGTAATGGTTTTGGGGCCTCGGAGAAACCATCGGTTATTCTCCGATTTAGATCTTTCATTACTTGGAACGATTTGTTTGCAGCTCGGTTTGAATATCAGAGTGAGACAGATGGAGCGACGGGCGAATCAAACAGAAAAATTGATTTCATTAGGTACACTTGCGGCGGGGTTGGCGCATGAATTGAGAAATCCTCTGGTATCGATTCAAACTTTCTCGGCATTGCTTGATGAGAATGCTGGGGACGTTGAATTTCAGAAGGAGTTTAGCAAGGTAATGTTAAGAGATGTAAATCGAATTGCCGGAATCGTGGAAAATGTTTCTTCATTCGCGACAAAAGACGATGTTGATTTTGGTCCCGTACAGATCGATGAAGTTATTCGTGGGGCTTTGGAAATTGTTCAAGCGGATATCCATGAAGCCGGGGTTCAACTTAAATATATTCAGCATAAAATTCCTACCATTAATGCCAACTATAATCAGCTCCTGCAGGTATTTATTAATTTGATGCAGAATGCGGTTCATGCAATGGAAGGCATTCCGGATTCTAAACTTATTATTGAACCAATTTTTCGAAGTAAGGATGTCATCAACGCTTCTGTAGAAGTAAGAGTATCAGATAATGGTCCAGGTATTGATAAGGAGGTATTGTCGAAAGTTTTTGAACCTTTTGCGACGACCAAGGATACAGGGGATCGTTCACGAAAAGGAGGCCTAGGCCTTGGATTGGCGATTGTGAAACAGATTATTGATTGTCACGATGGAGCTATTCAGGTTGACAGTGAAATCGGGAAAGGGACAACTTTCATCGTGTCACTCCCATGTAATTTGACTACGTGATGATTCGAAAGCTTGCATTAAATGAGGAATTGGATCGGAAGGGAGTATCGGGTGTTTTCTCCCAATTGACATCTGCCTTACAAAACATTGATGATTTTGAACACTTTGTTTCATCTCTGGAGTCGTCAGTGGGCAAGTTACCTTTTTTTGATAACGCAGTGCTGGAAATGGCGAGGGTGAAAGGAGCAGAGGGTATTCGCTCCGGTCTCTTTGAGGAACCGTGTCTTGCTTTGCCCTTGACTGGGCGAAAAGAAGTTCATGGGGTGCTGAAGATTGGGAATTCTGAGAGAGGTCGATCGTTTGGCGCGGAAGATCTACATTTAATGGGTTCCTTAGCGATGTTTACAGCTGCGTTAGTAGACAATGCAGTGGCTCTCGGAAATTATCGTGAAAACTTGGAAGTCTTACGTTTTCTCTTCGATTTGGTTCCCGTCGGTGTGGTTTGCTTTTCAGGGACTGGAGAAACTGTCTTGGTGAACAAAAAGGCGAGCCAATATCTCGATGGGAAAAGTTTTAATGGATTGGATGATTGTTTGAAGCATTTCCGTAGAGAAAAACCTGTCGGTTCCAATGGCAAATCTGTTGGTAGTTATTACCTTGATACAGAAAATGCTCTTGTTTCGGCTGAAATTAAGCAATTAGGTGAAGATGAAGGTAATGCCAGAGCAACGGCTATTCTCATGATGGATTTAACTTCAGCGGAAGCGGCTTTGCAGGATGTCTTAGCCCGTGAAGTTTATCGATGTCAATGGATGGGATTGAAGTTAACTTATGCTTTGCTGGAATCTGCTGATGAAAAAAAGCAATTATTTGCTGCTTTGCCTGATATTAGGGCTAATTTGTCGCCTATAGATGTTTGTGGAGTCGTCGATGCCGATCATTTAGGCGTCATCTTGCCCGAAAAAGATATGGGAGAAGGTCTGCAGTTTTTGCGTTCTTTTAGCCCTTTGTTGAGTGGCCATAAAGTTAGAATCGGAATGGCGTCACTCCTTTCAGGAGAATCCTCGCCAGAGGAATTAAGTTCTCAAGCAATGGGTTCGATGATGGAAGGAGCCCGTTTTTTTCAGCGCAGCTTGCTGTTGCATGATGATTATAAAGCGGTAAATGATATGCTGGAGCTATGCTTGAGGCGGGATTTTCAAATTATCAAAAGTGATAAATTTGAAACTTCATTGCGATTACTTTCGGAGCGCCCATTTGATGGTATCATAACAGAGCTCGATCTCTCCGGCGGGCAGAGTGGTGCGGATTTGATTTTAAAGGCAAAGGAGATTCAGCCACTTATCCGTCCTTTTGTAACGACTGCGCGTGTTCAGGTAGGAAAAGATTTGGAAGGAATAAAGGATGATGTGACGGTCTTTCGGAAACCTTTTGACGTAAAGTCGATACAGGCGCAGATCAAAGAGACTATGTCCAGTTATTGAGTGCAGATTATTCTCGGATATCTTCAAACTAGATTGGTTTTAATCTCTTATCTTTGAATCGATCTAATGTGAGTTATCCGCGGTTCAAGTTCTTCAGCCTCATCGAGCTGTTTTGTTGCCCGATACAGTACAACCAAATTTTCTAGACTAGAAGCCACCTCAGGATGTTCCGACCCCAATGTTTTCTCATTTATCGTCAACGCACGTTTATAGAATTGTTCAGCTTTTTTGTTTTTGCCTTGAGCCTTATAAAGTTCAGCCATGTTCTTCAAGGTTTGTGCTACTTCTGGATGATCAGGTCCTAAAGTCTTTGTTCTCATAGACAGCGCTTTTTTATAGAGTGACTTTGCTTTTCCGTAATTTCCTTCGGTTGTATAAAGATTAGCTAAGTTGTTTTGGACCAAGGCGAGATCAGGATCAGTTATCCAAATTACCTCTATTTGAAATTCTCCTTGAAGTGCCTGCTCTGTGCTGTTCCAGAAGTCTGGTTTCAATATATCGAGTGCTCGATTGTAGAGTATCTTAGCTTCATCGTATCTCTTTTGATCTGTGTAGAGTCCCGCTAAGTTATTCAAACTTAGTGCCATATCCCATTTCGAATTATACAAAGCTATTTGCCTTAGGAAGATATCAGAGTGATCAGTATAAAGAGCCAATTGCCTGATTTTGACTGAACGGTTATAGAGTGGTTCAGCTTGATCGTATTTACCCTGAGTCCTATAAAGTTCAGCTAAGTTATCTTGGCATATAAAAAAAGATAAGCTTTTGCATAAGATTCCGTGTAAGCTTTCACACATTCCTTTAGGTTTTCAAAATTATCTGTAGTCAAAGGAGTGCGGATCATATGACTCAAGTCATCTAGAGTAGCCTCTAGGATCTCTAGTGCCCGTTTGAAGAGTTCTTCGGCCTGAACATATTTCTCTTGGATACTGTACAGTTCGGCTAAGTTATTGAGGCTGGATGCAAAAAGAGGATTATCAGTCTCGATCTCTCTTTCTTGAATTGTGATTATGCGTAGGTAGAGCTGCTCAGCTTTCGAATATTGACCAAGTGTTTTATAAATTTCTGCGAGTTTGTTCAGCGTTTCAACGATATCAAGGTGGTCTGATCCCAGTGTTTTTTCTCTAATTGCGAGTGCACGCTTTAAAGGTAGCTCTACATCGAAATACTGTTCCTGATGGTAATAGAGCTCCGCAATAGTCTCTAGCATTGGTGCTACATCTGGATGATCGCGACCAACTTTTTGCTCAATGGCTTCGAGAGCTTTTTTTGCAACGACTAGGGCGCGATCATATTCTCTATTGTAGCTAAGTCGCTGAATCTTGTCCTCAATAGGCTCTGTCCACCATTGGCTGCTTTCTTCCTGTGCGAATACATGTGGCATAGCCAGAAACATGAAGATAAAGACTGCTGTGGTTGTTCGTAATGGTTTCATCGGCATTTACGTCCTACATGTATTAGAGGTCGTTTAGGACTTTATCTTTTCTTCCATTTTAATTCCATCTTTACGATGTCGGATGTCATCAAAATGCCATCTCTTTGTCAATGGAAGAGGGGTGGCATTGTGTGAATCTCAAGAGCTGAAAAACCATATGTAGCCATAGGAAATCACGGTTGCTTCCTCTATGGATGAAGGTTTGTCAGGCTAAACTAGGCTCCGGAATTTTTCAGTGGATCGGAAGGATGTTCGGCAAGTGGGTGAACTTGAACTTCCATGTAAGGATAGAGAGGCAATGAACTGATTGCTTCGTGCAATGTCGTTGCATCTTTTGCTTCCCATAGGCCCCAGTTAGCCCTTTGGCCAGGCACCCGCCAAAGACGTCGGATGATGCCCATGTCCGCTAACTCTTTTGCCCGAGTAGCCTCTGCCCCATAAAGCTTAGTCGAATTTTCCTCTCCTCCGGGAATCGGGAGTATTTTGATAGAGACAAGAAATTCCATAGTGGCTGAATTTTACATTCCTCAAGCGCCTTCGTCGCCTGTTCGGAAATCGAAACCTGTCGTTAGGCCAGCATCGACAACGATCTTAGCCCCGGTAATCCCTGAAGCATCCTCACTGGAGAGAAAGGCAATGGTCGATGCGATTTCTTCGGGTTGAAGCAGTCTTCCCAGCGGATTTCGTTGTTCGCGAACTTTGAGAAAGGTTTCAGGGTCGGATGCGGTATCTAGATGCCGACGGAAAAATGGTGTATCGGTTACACCAGGACAGACACAGTTAGCTCGAATGCCGTCGCGAGCATGATCAAGCGCCAGCGCTTTAGTGAACTGTAAGATGCTGCCTTTTGAGGCACAATAAGAAATCAAACCTTGTTCGGCCAAGTAGGCATCAATACTTCCAACGGTAACAATGGCCCCATGCTTTCGTTCGATCATTTGTGGCAAAACGGAACGCACTGCTTTTATTAAGCCTAATTGGTTTACGTTGATCGTATTTGACCACTGTTCCTCTGTGATCTCAAGCACGTTGCCAACGGCAAGATAAGCGGCAGCCGTCACCAAAATATCAGCCTGCCAGTTGCGACGGGTGAGCTCTTCATTCACGAGCGTCCATGTCTCAGATTTTGCGACATCGCCCTGCACCCAGCCGAGATTGGCATCATCGCGGGATGAGGGGGCCAGATCAACGCCCAGGACATTGATACCTTTTTTCAAAAATAGTTCGACAGTGGCTGCACCAATACCTGATGCGGCGCCAGAAATGACTGCTGTTTGGTCCATGGTAACTTCCTCTATGAATGAAGAGATCTAATAGGGGGGTCAATGGAAATTGATACGTATTTCGCAGCTAGTTGCTTATGTTCTTGTATTCACTAATCTGAGAAAATGGATGAGAGGTTGGGATTGGACAAAGATCAGTTTTATAAAAAGGAGAACCAGTATTTGTTTTTGGGTCTTAGCGATCTGCTTAGGAGGAAGATGGTTCATTTTTGGAAGCTTTCCGAAGTTGCCTATTTAGATGAAATCCAGTCTGACGCTTGACGTTCAAGCTCATGGAGGTCATTAACTCTCTTTATATGAGTGGAAAAGAGACCTCAGAAATTGCCACAAATTTTAACACTGCAACGATTGATCCAAAGAGAATTGCCGTGTCCGAAGAATGGGAGGAAGCACGTCAGAGTGGTCGGTCTGAAACCCTGCTTCGTTACTATGCTCGCATGCGCGCCATTCGTCATTTTGAGCGACGATGCTCCGAATTGAGTGCCGGTGCGGAGCCATTGGTTGCCGGATCTGTGCATACTTGTCTTGGACAAGAAGCCATTCCAGTGGGGGCACTGTCCAGCCTCCGAGCTGATGACTATGTCGTTGCCACCTATCGCGGTCATGGCTGGGTCCTTGAATCAGGTGTTCCGATGGAAGCTGTTATGGCAGAGGTTTGTCATCGAGCAACGGGTATCAATGGCGGTCGTGCCGGTTCGGCCATGATGATGGCTCAGGACTATGGACTTATTGCTGAGAATTCGATAATCGGGGCCGGTGTTCCGATTGCTGCCGGTGCAGCTATGGCGCTCCAGAAGCAGGGAAAGGACGGAGTGGTGCTGGTATCCTTCGGCGATGGAGCGATGAGCCAGGGTGGTTTGCATGAAGGTATGGTTTTTGCCGCGGCTGAGAATTTACCGATGGTCATGATTTGTGAGAATAATGGTTGGTCGGAATTGACGCTCACTTCGAAATTATTGCGCATCGAAAGCATGACAGAACGGGCTAAAGGCTGTGGTATTCGCAGTGTTATTGTCGATGGTTGTGATCCGGCTGCTGTAGCGAATGCGGTGGCTGATGCTGCGAAAATTGCAAGAGAGGGAGGTGGTCCAACTTTTATCGAATGCGATACGATTCGCTTAGGCGGACACTATAATGGAGATATCCAGCATTATCGTCCAAAAGATGATATCAAAGCGGCTGCTGAGCGAGATCCGCTTGTCCTGTTAGGAAAAATATTGAAGGAGGAAGAGATCGTCTCGGTCGAAGAATTGGCTGCGATGGATACAGAGATTGTCGACGAAATTGAGCAGATGATCGATCGCGTGAGGCAAGCCCCCTTACCAAATCCTGATACGGCTAGTTCTCATGTGGTTGCACCGATCGAGCCTGTATCCGGTGAGCGTAGTGGAAATAGCGGTGGCGAGCAAATGACCTATGCGAAGGCAGTTAACGAAGCGCTGCGCATCGAACTGGAATCACGGCCTGAGCTTCTCGCTTATGGCGAGGATGTAGGGCATAGTGGAGGTATTTTCGGTATTCACAGAAAACTGCAGGTTGATTTCGGAGAGGATCGTGTGTTTGACACTCCCATCGCGGAAGCCGCCATTCTCGGATCAGCTCTTGGTGCGTCATTGTTGGGAATGAAACCAGTGGTCGAAATTATGTGGGCCGATTTCATGCTGGTCGCACTTGATCAATTGATCAACCAAATGGCCAATGTTCGTTACGTTACGGAAGGGAAACGCTCTGCGCCAATTGTGGTGCGGACGCAACAAGGTTCTACTCCTGGATCCTGCCCTCAGCATTCGCAATGTCTCGAAGCGTTGCTGGCACATATTCCGGGGCTCAAGATTGGTATTCCGGCGACTCCGGCTGATGCCCATGCGATGCTCCGCGCTGCTATCGCTGATCCGGATCCCTGTATTCTATTCGAATGTAGAGCTCTGTATAGAGATGAGGGTCTGGTTGACACCGAACTGCCTGTCGAGCCTGTCGGTGGAGCCCGCTTGACTAAGGAAGGCAGTGACCTCGCCATTATTTCCTGGGGACGATCTGCCTTGCACGCACAAGAGGCAGCCGAGTTGCTTGCAGAGGAAAATATTTCAGCGGCCGTCCTGAATTTACGTTGGTTGTCGCCTTTGGATACTGTTGCGATTGATGACGTCGTAAACAGTTGTGGTGGGCGAGTTCTTGTTGTCCATGAAGCAAACCTGACGGGTGGCTTTGGCGGAGAGATTGCAACTGGTATTTATGAGCGTTTGCCGGGAGCGAAGGTTAGCCGGCTTGGCACTCCTGATTCGAGAGTTCCCGCTTCACCTGTTTTGCGAGCTGCCCTCATTCCAGATGCGAAAGCCATAGCCGACAGGGCACGAGCTTTCTTATCTTCATAGTAATCTAAGCCTTCTGAATAACCGGAACACAATAGAACAAGGAGAAGAACATGCCTGATTTTCCAATAGTCGACAGTCATCTTCATATCTGGAGTCCTGATACCCTGAATTATCCCTGGCTCTCTGGGGTTCCTCAGTTGAACCGTGCGTTTTTACCAGATGATTATCGCGAGGAATGTGGCTCTGTGGATGTCGATACGATGGTATTCATCGAATGTGATGCGCACCTAGATGAAGCTCGACCTGAAGTTGATTGGGTAAATGCGCAAGCTACCATCGATCCAAGAATCAAGGCCATTGTTGCGTTTGCGCCACTGGATCTTGGTGATGCCGCACGAGCTCATCTCGAGAATCTTGCCGGGGTTGATCGGGTTTGCGGTATTCGGCGTATTTATCAAGACGAACCGGATACTGAATTTTGCCTGCGTCCCAAGTTCGTGGAAGGCGTTCAGGCATTGTCTGAATATGGACTCAGTTTTGACCTTTGCATTAAACATCCTCATCTCAAAAGCACCATTGAGTTGGTGAAAAAGTGTCCTGACACATCTTTTGTGCTCGATCATATAGGTAAACCGGGTATCAAGCAGCAACTCTTGGAACCCTGGCGTACCCAAATGTTTGAGCTAGCGAAATTGGACAATGTCGTTTGTAAACTATCAGGTGTGGCAACGGAGGCCGATCACGAAAATTGGAGAGCAGAGCAATTGCATCCGTTCATCGATACTGCCTTTGAAGCTTTCGGTTCCGAACGATTGATGTTCGGAGGTGACTGGCCGGTAGCCCTGAGCGCCATACATTTTTCCCGTTGGGTGGAGGTTGTCGATACAGAGTTTGCCGGGTTGAGTGAAACTGAAGCTCGAAATGTCTTTCGGAATACAGCGCTGAAATTTTACCGTATTATCTGATCGACGAGCCTCAAAGGGCTTTTCAATGTAGAAGTGATGTATGAGGCATACAAAACAATTAGCTGAAATATTTAGAGATAAAGCGCATGATTAATTTTAGCGAACGAGTTCTTCTCCTAACGGGCGCCAATGGAGGAATATCACGGGCAATTGCCACGATGTTTTTTAACCAAGGCGCCCATTGTTTTCTTACTGATATTGACGAGCAGGGCATTATGGATTTTGCACAGTCGTTAGATCCAAGCGGAAAGCGATGTGTGGGTATGAAACAGGATGTGACACTGTCTCGTGATGCTGATCTGGTGATGGAAGCGGTGAAGGAGAAATTTGGGCACTTGGACTATCTGGTAACGAGTGCAGGATTTTATCGCGATCAGATGATCCATAGCATGACCGACACTCAATGGCAGGACTCTCTGGGGATTAACCTGCATGGAGTCTTTCATACCTGTCGGGCAGCTATTCCTCTATTGGTTGATGGTGGCGCTATCGTAAATATTGCTTCGATGTCAGGACACCGGGGTTCTTTCATGCACTCAGACTATGCCGCTTCGAAAGGAGCTGTGCTTGCTTTTACCCGCACACTGGCCATGGAGCTTGCGCCACGCGTACGTGTTAATGCTATTTCACCAGGCCTGATTGATACCCCTATGGTAGTGCCATTGCTCGATAAGCAAGGCCCTCAATTGATGGAGGCAACCCCTCTGAAGCGATTGGGACGTCCCGATGAAGTTGCTGGAGTTGTTGCTTATTTATGTTCGGACTTGGCAAGTTTCGTTACGGCAGAGACGATTCATGTCAATGGCGGTCTGTATATTGCCAGTTAAGGATTGGAATTTTTTAGGAAAACGGGTGCAGTCAATGAAGGAGATGACTTATTATGCGGATTGAACATGTTGAATCTCGATTGATAGGTGGCGCACACTTTGTTGAAATCACTGTCGAAGATGGATTGAAGGGTTTGGGGCAATCCGGTTGTTGGGCTTATCCGAGTGCGGTCAGCGAAATCGTAAACGTTTTTGCTAAGTATCTTATTGGTAAAAATGCCGAAAACATTGAACAACATTGGCAACACCTTTACCGCATGGGCCCTTTTCGAGGTTCTGTCGTTGGTGCAGCGTTGAGCGCAGTCGATATAGCTCTTTGGGACATCAAGGGACAGCGCCTCGGTGTGCCCATTTGGGATTTGCTCGGAGGAAAATGTCGTGACCGACTTCGTTTGCTTTGGCTTATTCTCGGAGATTTCGACCCCAACGCAATCGCAGAGAAGGTCCGTGATGGCGTTGCCAAAGGATTCACGGCAGTCAAATTTGATCCGATTCCTACCAATGCGGGTGATATGTCAGTTGACCGCCTTGTGAGTGAGGTTACCAACAGGGTTGAATCTGCCCGTGATGCAGTGGGTAAGGATGTTGATATTGTAGTGGAGCTTCATCGTCGTCTTACACCTCTAATGGCGATGCCGTTGATTGATGAAATACGGAAATTCAATTGTCTATTCATTGAGGATCCCATTCAGATTGATAGCATTAGTTCGCAGGCTGAGATGGCTGCCAGGAGTATTGTACCGATTGGAAATGGAGAGCGATTAAATACTATTTGGGAATACCGAGAGCTGCTTGCTCAGGGTGGCTCACAATATTTACGTCCTGATCCGGGATTGGCAGGTGGTATCACCCATTGCAAAAAGATTGCTGCGGTTGGTGAAAGTCACCATGCAGCGGTCGTGACGCATAATTTTTTAGGTCCCGTGCTGACCGCTGCATCTGTTCATCTGATGACATCCATTCCGAATTTTGTTGTTCAGGAATACTCCGCGATCGATGAAAGTCCTGCTGCGCAGGGTTATATCAGCCAGCTCAAACGCGAGGGTGGAGATATGCTGATTCCAGATGCACCGGGTCTGGGGGTGAGTCTCAACCCGGAAGCAACCGATCTTTGGTTGAGCCCGCTTGAAGGACCTTTGCATGAGATTCCGCTTCGTCGCGATGGTTCAGTCGCTTGGTCTGTTTAGGCCGAATTGCTTTATTGAGCTTTGCTGGCAGTTGAAATCGCTTTGAAATGAGTTGCGATTGAGCTGTGACATTCGGATAAGAGTTTATGTTATTTGAAGAAGAACTTCGTTTGCCGGATTATGTTCGAGTTGAAGCTGAGTTGGAGGCATTTCCTCTGGAGTATTCTTCTGACGGGTTCTGGCAGGGATCTCATCTTTCTGTTCATGTTGAGAAAAGAATGGAGGGGTTAAACCTGGAACTTCGTTCAGAAAAAAGAAGGGTCGAACGAATTTTTTTTGTATGGAAGTGTCATCTGGAGGAGAGTATTCATTTTCTGAATGATGCCTGGGAAAGAGGATATGGTGATCTCGAATGGGCTGAGTTTTCAACAGAGCGTTATTTCCCCTGGTATTTTTTGGCCAATAAAGAATCCAGAACCTGGGCCATTGGGGTTAAAACAGTTCCGGCAGCTTTTTGTCATTGGATTGTTACTGAGGAAGAACTCAGGCTTGTTTGTGATGTTCGTTCCGGGGTAAAGGGAGTTAACCTGGGTAAACGGGTTTTACCGATAGCGACGGTTGTAATGGATTTGAATGAGGAGGCGTCTCCATTTAATATGGCACAAAATTTTTACCGAAAGATGTGTGACTCAGTTTCATTGCCGGAGTATCCGATTATTGGATTTAACGATTGGCATTATGGCTATGGGCATAATTCACCGGAAACAGTTATGCGGGATACTCATTTGTTAGTCGAATTAGCTCCGGAAGGTCCGAATCGACCTTTTTTTATGATAGATGCCGGTTGGCAGGTATGTGGCGATGCCAATGGAGGGCCTTGGAATAGAGGAAATCGGGTTTTTGGGAATATGCAGAGGCTGGCGGAATGCATTCGAGAAGTCGGAGCTCGACCTGGGATCTGGATTCGACCACTGAGGAGTCATGAACGATTGCCGGAGGCTTGGCTGAGAGGAAAGGATGAGCATGGATTTGCCCTGGATCCGAGTATTCCGGAAGTGCTTGAATATATAGCGGAGGATATTGAAAGGATTTCCGAGGAGTGGGGTTATGAAATGCTGAAGCATGATTTCACGACTTACGAAATTTTTGGTCAATGGGGATTTGAAATGGGATCGAATATGACATGTGACAAGACGATGTCATTTCAGGACGAGAGTCGAACGTCAGCCGAAATTATACGAAATCTATACCAAAAAATTCGCATAGCAGCGGGATCTTCTCTTATAGATGGTTGCAATGTCATTGGGCACCTAGCACCTGGATGTCTGGATCTTCAGAGAACGGGTGATGATACTTCGGGCGATGATTGGAGTCGAACTAGAAAAATGGGGGTCAATGCATTGGCTTTTCGAATACTACAGCATCGTGTATTCTTTTTAGCTGATGCGGATTGTGTCGGGATAACGAAAAAAATTCCCTGGGATCTGAATCGACAATGGTTAGAGGTGCTGGCGGGAAGCGGAACACCTTTATTGGTTTCAGCTGCACCGGATGCTGTTGGAGCCGAGCAGAAGGCAGCCTTGCGAGAAGCTTATGCTCTTTCGAGTCTCACTCAAACGGAATCAGTGGCAGAACCTCTTGATTGGTTTGAAAGTCGAACGCCTTCCTTGTGGAAAATAGGAAATAAGGAGGTTCGATTTGATTGGGGTATGGATTCCTAAGAATTTTCTAGAAGAAACGAGAATGCTGAAAAAGTCTGGAAGCCCATTCTCGAATGGGAAAGACGATCATCAGTATTGCAACAGATGAGCCAATTAAGAAATAGGGGGTTATGGGGAAAGTTAAAAGTTTGATGAGTTTTTCTGCGTCGAGTTGTGGTGTGATGAGCAGCAGGACGAGTAGTCCTGAATAAAAATAGTCTTGGTAGTCAGATAGTTGTTTTAAGAATTCTTGCAGGATTATTCTTATCGTAGGTGTTTCGTTTATGAGAGGTTGAGGCGGTGCAATTGTAATCTTTTCCAAAAGATCACTTTCGAAGTTTTCTGAAAGAGTAGTTTTTGCAAAGGATTTGGCCAAGACGTTGTCGAGATCCATTTGTTCCAGATAAAAGGCTTTGGCATGAGGATTCTCTTTTAAGATGGATTCGATCAATTGTATTTCCTTTGTATCCAGATCTCCATCAATGTATCTCAAGATGAGGTTCTGATAATTTTCTGAGGAGTTCATATGATTAATCGTTTGGGTGTTGAATTTAGAATAGTATGAAGCTTTTTCTTGGCTCTATGGATCATTGCTTTGAATGTCCCTAAGGGGATTTCCATTAATTCAGCAGCTTCTTCATAAGATTTTTGTTCAAGATAAAAGAGAGTCAGAGCCTGGCTGTCTTTTTTGGGTAGTTTTTGTATCAATTCGAGAAGGTCGATGTTTTCCAGTTTTTTGGATGTTGCGTTGTCGCCAGTCATTTCTTCGACGATAGAATGTTCATCATTCAGAGAAACCATTGGTTCTTTCGATTGTTTTTGCAACTCGGTGAGGCAGGTATTGCGAGTTATAGTATAAAGCCAGGTGGATATTTTACTTTTTCTTGAATCAAATCTGGGAAGGGCTTTCCAGGCTTTTAAGAAGATCTCTTGGGCTAAATCTTCAGCAAGATGCGTATCGTGTAAGAAATTGTAGGCCCAATAATAAATTTTTGTTTTGTGGCTTTGTATCAAGACAACAAAGGCTTCCCGATACTCGAATTGCTCGAGGAGCGAATGGATTTGTGCGACGCTTTCGTCAGATGATCTGTCGGTTGGGTTGATAAGGCCTTAAACAGTTGGAATTATTTTCTGATACTGGCCTACGGGGTAAATTGTTGCGATAAGTGTTTCCTTATTTTTGTGGAGTTATTCTCAAACGAGAATTTTAATGCAACAAAAGCTATTTAATATGAGTAATAGTAAGCAAAACGATTTGTGCCATTAATCTAATTATTCCTGTAAATCATAAATATCATGTTTTATCTAGCATCAGTTTCTCCACTTTGGATACCGATAGCCTCTTTTATATTTGTCTTGGGAATTTTTGCGCTTATTGTGGGATCATCTCTTGTGGAAACGATATTAAAAACACGGAGAAAAAGAGAGATTTTACGTTATCATCATGAACAGTCTCTCGTTGCGTATGAGAAAGGTCTGACGCCTCCAGAATTGCCCGCTGAAGTCCTGAAAGATCTCAATTCAACCAAGAAGCATAAAAGAATGGGGGATTCATATGGGAATTTGTTTTGGAGTATCGTTCTGTTAATTGCAGCGGCTGGAATTCTCTTTTACAATGGAGGTCTTGAGTATATTAGACGGAATGAAGATAGTCTGCTTTTCTTTGTCGTTTTTTTTGCGTTAGGGGTGGGTAATCTCGTTTTATTTTTTGTGCGGCGGAAGCAGGGGAAAAACATACAAGAGGACGTGAAAACAACCGAAGAAAACGATTAAAAAAATTGTCCATTGATTCCGATTAAAAAGGCCGGAGCGATAAAGCCCCGACCTTTTCTTTTTAAGTGTTTTTGGAGAAGTTTATTTTTCGTTCGAATCAGTGGATTCTTCGGAATCAGAAGCTGCGTTTTTTTCAGCTTCCAATTCTTCGAGGGCTGCACGGCGGCTGAGACGAACGCGGCCTTTTTCATCGATGCCAATGCATTTGACCACCATTTCGTCTCCCATTTTGCAGACGTCTTCTGTGCGTTTGACACGGAAGTCTGCCAGTTCGGAGATGTGAACGAGCCCTTCTTGTCCGGGGAGGACTTCAACGAAGCAACCAAAGTCTTTGATACCTTTGACGATTCCACGGTAGATTTTACCTTCTTCAACGGTTCCACAAACCAGTTCGATTTCGTGGATAGCTCGTTCCATCGCTTCCTGGTTATTGGTATAAACAAAGACTTTGCCGCTGTTATCTTCAGCGATGTTGACGCTTGCTCCGGTGATTTCCGTAATGCGGCGGATATTTTTCCCTCCGGGACCGATGAGGGCGCCGATTTTTTCAGGGTCGATCTCAAGGGTTTCAATCCGCGGAGCATAGTCACTGAGCTTCTTTCTGGGCTCTGGGAGAGCTTCCAGCATGTTTGCGAGAATCTTTAAGCGTGCTTCCCGTGACTGAGTGACGGCTTCTTTTACGATATTGAAGGGAAGACCTCTAATTTTCAGATCGAGCTGGAATCCAGTGATGCCGTCCTTGGTTCCGGCGATCTTGAAGTCCATGTCTCCGTAGTGATCTTCTTCGCCCAGAATATCCGTCAAGGTAACGTATTTGGAGATATTTTCATTCTCATCAAATTCGCTGACCAGTCCTATGGAGATTCCGGCGACAGGTGATGTAATGGGAACACCTGCATCCATGAGGGAAAGACAACCACCACAGATGGAGGCCATAGAGGTCGATCCATTGGAGGCCATGATTTCTGAAGTAATGCGGATACAATAAGGGAAAATATCCTCAGTTGGAATGACTGGAAGTAGGGAACGTTCAGCCAAAGCTCCATGCCCGATTTCCCGGCGCCCAGGTCCGATGAAGCGACCTGTTTCACCTACGGAATAAGGAGGGAAATTATAATGGAGAACAAATGATTTTGAAGTGGGGCCTCCGGTCAATGCGTCTAAGCTCTGCGATTCGTTTGTTGCGCCAAGTGTTGTGATAACAAGGGCTTGGGTTTCACCTCTTTTGAAAAGGGCAGAACCGTGAACTCGATGGAGAACACCTACGTCGCTTTCAAGTTCCCGTAGTTCATCGGGTTTGCGGTCACCAGAGCGAGTATTGGTTGCCAAAATCGCGGTGCGGTATGCTTTTTCCTGCAGTTCTTCCAAGGCCATTTGCAGATGAACTTCCTTGAAGTTATCATCACCGAGTTCATTGGTCAGGGCTTCGAGTGCTTCGTCGCTGACAGCGTTGAGAGCATCTTGTCGTTCCTGCTTGGTGGGCTTTTTTGCTGATTCAACAATTTTTTCTCCACCTACTCGGCTGACTATTTCGAGGACTTTCTCGTCGCAAGTAACCAGTTCGAATTCTTTCTTTGGTTTCCCGGCAACTTCGCGCAATTCTTTGATGGCTTTGATAATGGGTTGGATTGCATTTTGCGAATATTCGAGAGCTTCAACAAAGCGTTCATCAGAGATTTGATCAGCGCTTCCTTCGATCATCAGCATCTCTTTTTCTGTGCCGACGTAAATAAGATCGAGGTCAGAAGAGTATTGTTGCTCGATGGTTGGGTTGACGACGAACTCACCGTCGATTTGCGCGAGGCGGATACCTGCGATTGGTCCATCCCAGGGAATATCTGAAATAGCGAGAGCCGCTGAAGCACCGTTGATCATCAAGATATCCGGCTCATTGGTCAGATCTGTTGAGAGCAACATGCCGATTACCTGCACTTCATTGAGGAAGCCTTTGGGGAAAAGTGGACGGCAGGGACGGTCGCAGAGGCGAGAGGTAAGAATCTCTTTTTCTGAAGGGCGTCCTTCGCGTTTAAAGTAGCCACCAGGGAAACGCCCAGCTGCAGAATATTTTTCACGATAATCGACCGTAAGAGGGAAAAAGTCCTGACCTTCGCGAACACTGCTGGCTGCAGTGGCGGCGACAAAAAGGGATGTTTCTCCGCTTGTAATAGTGATGGCTCCACTAGCGAGCTGTGCGAGGGTTCCGGTGGAAAAGGCCATTTCGAGGCCTTCGACAGAGACAGTATGTTTCTGATTCATGTATTTAATTGGTTTTGTTTAGTATTTTTAAACCAATTTGAATCAGTTACTTGAGAGATTTCCGGCTGCTGTCCGGAGAAAAAACAGCAGCCGGAAATACCTCAGTATGATGATTCAAATTGGGATCGTTTTGATAAAATCTTCTTCGTATAGAGCCAGTTTCCAAAGGAGGAATGGTTCATTTTAAGACTATTTAGGTGAGTTTTTGTCACCGGTAACGAAGAAGCTTATCGTATTAGCGACGCAGCTTTAAGCGCTGGATCAGTTCTGTATATTTTGCCAAATCGTGCCGTTTAAGGTAGTCGAGCAATTTACGACGACGGCTGGTCATGGCGAGAAGTCCTCTGCGAGAGTGGAAATCTTTTCGGTGAACGCGAAGATGTTCTGTCAGATGGTTAATCCGAGCTGACAACAGGGCTACCTGGACTTCGCAGGAACCGGTATCTTTATCGTGGGTTTTATATTCTGTTATAAGTTCTTGTTTATTAATAGCTTCTGTCATGGTTTTATATTTTCCTGTTGAGGGCTAATGGGTAACTTGGGAAAGCTACCGTGAAATCAGCGCCAGCCAATTTCACCGCTGACATCCGGTTGCCCGAATGAGCCGACGAGCTAGTCCAAAACCGATGGACAAACCCTAGCGCAAGTGGGTAGCTATCAACGATGAGAGTTCTTTCGGCAAGCGAAAAATTTAGGTGCCGGAAAGAGAAAGAATGGTAAAGCGGCGACTGGGTTTTGTGGATTAGCCGACCCTGAGATTTCCAAGAGTGATATCACGACAGTTCGGAATCTCCTGGATTTTTTTTATGAGGAGCTTTCGATTGAAAAAAAGTTCCTGACGGACAACGGGATTACTCACCGTAATGATAAGGTTTTTTCCTCTTTCAATCCGAGTGGGATGGCAGAATTGCACATTTGCTGCTCCGACTATTTCAGCCCAATGTTCTCGAAGTGTTTCTTCGGGAGAAGCCATTCCAATGCGATATTTTTGAATGACTTTTTCAATAACATCTTGAAAAGGTGTTGTTTCGTTAAGACGAGATCGGCTTCTGTCTTCCGGAAGGCCTCTGAAATTGGCAATGAGGTTTTCCACATGTCGTGGAAATTTATGACTGGGCATGGGGCAATAAATAGAAAGGAGATGAGTTGGAAACAAGAGAGATCCACAATTTTTCTCTGAGATTTCTTTGAGCATTGTTTGAGTCATTGCGGTTTGACAAGTGGGAGTGAAGAGAAGTCATTCTTGGATATGACAAATCATCCCTTTCTGGATAAATCGTTTTTTGTAAAATGGTCAGAATTAACACCGGAGTGTATTCAACCGGATATTGATCAGGCTCTTTCAGATGCGCAGGATCATTTGGATAAAATTTGTGCGATTCCTCTTGAAGAGGCTTCCTATGAAAATGCATTTCTTGGCTTAGAGAAAGCGATGGAAGCACTGGATGAAGCGTGGGGAAAGGTTTCGCATCTGACATCAGTCTGCGATTCAGAAGCTTTGCGAAAGGTTTATAACGAGCTTCTACCAAAGGTTTCAGAGTTCTATGCTCGCATTCCTTTAAATGATAAACTTTGGGCAGTGTTGAAGGCTTTCAGCGAAAAGCCAGAGGTGAATGAACTAAAGGGGGTGCATAAACGGTTTTTTGAGGAAACTTTGGCCGATTTCCGTCAGAGTGGTGCTGAGTTGCCTGTGGAAAAGAAGAAACGTTTGCAGAGTCTGATGGCGGAATTGGCTCAGATCACTCAAAAATTTTCCGAGAATGTTTTGGATTCGACCAATGAGTGGGAATTGGTTTTGGAGGATGATTCTCGTTTGTCGGGTTTACCCGATTCTGCGAGAGAAGCAGCTCGTCAAAATGCTTTGAATAAAGGGCATGGCTCAGAAGAAAAACCGTTTTATCGATTTACTTTACAATATCCTTCGGTGGAGCCGGTGATGACGTATGCGGAAGATGACAGTCTGCGCAGAGAGGTATGGGAGGCATCTATTGGTATTGGCGCAAAGGAACCCTACCATAACGCAGCTCTCATTTCAAAGATCTTGAAATTGCGACAGGAAAAGGCGGAGCTTTTGGGAAGGGCAAATTTTGCTGACCATGTTTTAGAGCGCCGAATGGCTAAAAACGGTAAAGCAGCACTTGATTTTGTGGATGACTTACATGCTCTAGTGAAGGCCGCTTTTGATAAAGAATGCGAAGCTTTGGAAATCTTTAGGGCCGAAAAAACCGGAGAAGAAAGAACCGCTCTTGAACCTTGGGAAATTGGTTATTGGGCAGAAAAGCTTCGAAAGGAAAGATATGACTTTGATGAGGAAGAGTTGCGGCCCTATTTTCCAATGGATAAGGTTATTGCCGGTTTATTTGAGATTGCCCGGAAAGTATTTTCTATTTCGATACGAAAACATAAGGGGGAGGCTGAGGTCTGGCATCCCGAAGTTAACGTTTATGAAATAGAAGATGCTTTTTCGGGTGCTTACTTGGGTGCTTTTTACACAGATTGGCATCCGAGAGAATCGAAGAGGGGAGGCGCCTGGATGAATTCAATCCGAACCGGAGGGCCTAATGAAGGAGAGAAACGAGAGCCTCACCTTGGATTAATGTGTGGAAATATGACGACCCCCCTTGATGGTAAGTCAGCATTACTGACACATCGAGAAGTTGAAACAATTTTTCATGAATTCGGGCATTTAATTCATCATTTGTTGGGTGAGGTGGAGATAAAATCTCTCAATGGAACGAATGTGGCCTGGGATTTTGTAGAGCTCCCTTCTCAGATTATGGAGAATTGGACCTGGGATCGTGAAAGCTTAAATCTCTTTGCCCGTCATCATGAGACAGGAGAGGTGATTCCGGATGAGCTTTATGAGAAGATGGTAGCCGCTCGCAATTTTTGTTCAGCGGTTGCGACCATGCGACAGTTGTCTTTTGGGAAAGTGGACTTGGAGATGCATCTCAATCCTGATCAATATGCCAATGGTGACACGGAGGAAGCTGTCCAGGAGTTATTGACTGAATATCGTATGCCAATGAAAACACTTTCTCCCAGTATTATCTGTCGCTTTGGACACCTTTTCTCCGATCCGGTGGGGTATGCTGCGGGTTATTATTCTTATAAGTGGGCTGAAGTTTTGGATGCAGATGCCTTTACTCGTTTTGAAAAGGAAGGTGTTTTTAGTGCTTCAGTCGGAGCTG